>NZ_JBSFHW010000038.1:0-107671 GCF_053597275.1 Streptomyces sp. NPDC001492
GGCGGGGGGGGGGCCGGGGGGGGGGGGGGCCCGGGGGGGGGGGGGGGGCCGCCCCCCCCCCCCCCCCCCGGTACGGGACGGGTAGGGGCGGCGGGGGCGATAGAAATCCTGCGCCCCCAACAACGGCGCTGCCCCTACGCCATCGGCGCCCCATAAGGATCCTTGGGAACAGCCCCCGGCTCCAGATACGGCGGCTCCGGATCCCGGGGCCCGAACAACGCCGTCAACCCCAGATGCACCACCAGCGCAGCCAACGACCACGCCAACAAGGCACCCTTCGCCCCCAGCTTCAGCGGCGCAGAGAACGTGACCCCCTTGCCCACGGCCTTCGCATGGGCGATCACATCCTGCGCCGGCCCCAGCCACACCCCCAGCTTCCAGGCCAGGAACGACGCAAGCAGCCCTCCGACCCCCAGCGCCACCGCCAACGGCACACCCCCACGCCGCCGCCAGAAGAAGACCCCGAGCGCACTCACGGCACCGAAGGCGACCGCGAGCAGCGTGAACGTTCCGTCCACCCCGATCGCCTGCTCACCCTCGCTGTCGGCGAGATAGACGACCCAGCTCTTGTCGACCACGTCACCGACGAGCGGCACATGCGGCGCCAGCCACCACCACAGCACGCCGAGCAACGCGCCCACGACCGTCACCGCCACCGTGACCACGGCGGCCTCCCGCACTTCGGTCTTCATTCCGGGCCCGTCCTGTCCGTACGTGCCGTCCCATGCGGCATCAAGCGCCACAGGGGCCACGTACCCGGCAGCCGGGGGCTGCCACGCATTCTGCGAGGACTGTTCATGCGGCGGCGGAGGCGGAGTCAACGGTGCGGTCACCCTGCCATCGTGCCAGGCCCGCCTGCGCGGCGCGTCACCGGACGGCCGCCCGACGGTACGCCCAGGTGGCGACGGCCAGCGACACCACGCCCACCCCGGCGCACACGGCGAGGTCCCCGGCCACGAAGGCCCAGTCGGGATGCGCCCCGAAGGTCCTCGCGAAGGCCTCGACGCCGTACGTCGACGGCAGCAGATCCCGCGCGAACCGCACGACCCCGGGCATCCGGTCCGCCGGCAGCACGCCGAGCAACAGCGCCGCGGACATGCCCAACTGACCGAGCAGAGTGGCCAGTTCCGGCCGCGGCGCGAGCAGCCCCAGCGCCGCGCCCAGTCCGGCCAGGGCCGCCCCCGCCAGCGGAATCACCGCGACGAGCACCCACAGATGCGCCAGCGGCAGCCCGAACAGCACGCACCCGAACACCGCCGTGACCACGGTCCCCGGCACGGTGAAGGAGGCGTACGCCCCGGCCGCCCCCAGTACGACGGCCGCCGGCGGCACCGGCAGCGTCGCGTAATGGTCGAGCCCGCCGCTCGCCCGCAGCTGCCCGAAGTACTGCGCGAGCAGATTCAGCGCGACGAACGCCACCACGAGCACCGATGCCCCGGCGACCACCGACTCGGCCTCGCCGCCGCCGTCCACGACCCCCCGCATCAGGATCATGATCCCGATCGACTGGAAGGTCGCCACGAACAGCAGCGGGATCCGGGCCACTCGCGCACGCGAGAGCTGCGCCCGGTACACGGCGGCGAGGGCCGGCCACATCCGCGCCCGCGGCCCGAGTTCGGCCGCGTCACGGCCGTCCTCCTCCACGGCCAGGGCACCGCCCGGCAGGACACCGGCGGGTACGACACTCACGACGCGCTGCTCCCCTTCTCGCTCGGGCCCACTGGGCCCACCGAGCCGATCGCTCGTAGGGACCATACGGCCGCGGCGGCCCGTGCACTCACACCGACGACGACGCTCATGCCTTCACCAGCCCCTGCTGCGCGGCGCCCCCCAGCGCCAGGTACACGTCCTCCAGGCTGGGCGTGGCCAGCGTGAAGTCGTCGAGCGCGGCGAAGGCACTGCCACCGGTGACGGTGGCGACGATCGCGCGGGCCTCCTCGGGGGCGAGCCTGAGCGTCCAGCGGCGCCCGGACTCGGCGGCCCGCTCACGCAGCGCGGCGACCTCGGGCACATGCAGCGGTGCGCTCTCGCGCCACACCAGCTCGACCCGGACCTCCCCGGCGACCTGCTCCTTGAGTCCGGCGGGGGTGTCGCAGGCGATCACCCGCCCCTGGTCGAGGACCGCGACCCGGTCGAGAACCGTTTCCGCCTCGATGACGTTGTGGGTGACCAGCAGAACCGTCGTCCCGCGCTCGGCCCGCCGACGGTCCACGGCCGCCCACACGGCCCGCCGGGCCACCGGATCCATCCCGGTGGTGGGCTCGTCGAGCACCAGCAGCGGCCGCTCCCCGACCAGCGCGGCGGCAAGACACGCCAGCCGGCGCTGCCCGCCGGACAGCTTCTTCAGCGGCCGCCCGGCAAGGGGCGTGAGCCCCAGTTCCTCCAGTACGGCATCCCGCTCGGCGCGCGCCTGACGGGCCTCAAGACCGCGCAGCCGCCCGGTCGTCTCGGCGGCGAGGGACACGGTCAGTTCGTCGAGGGCGCTGGACTCCTGCCCCAGGTAGGCGAGGATCCGTGCGGCCCGCTCGGGGTGGCGCACGATGTCGTGTCCGAGGATCTCGACCCGCCCGGAGTCGGGCCGCATCAGCCCGGTCAGCTGCCGTACGAGGGTGGACTTGCCCGCACCGTTCGGTCCGAGGAGCCCGAAGATCTCGCCGCGCCGGATGTCGAGGTGCACATCGTCGACGGCCCGCACCGCGGGCGTCCCCGGCGCACCCCGCCGCCCCCGCACGGCCGGATAGGTCTTGGTCAGTCCGCGCACCGCGCACACGACGTCCCCACCGTGCCGAAGTGCCTGTGCCGCGCGCGTACTCACAAAGGACGAGGGTACGGGGTCCGCGGGCCCCGTCCGCTCTCGGGTTGGTCCAAAGCGGCACAACCGCCAGTAAAGAACCCTGTGAGGAACACGGTCAGAACACCGGTGAGGGACTACTCACCCGCGGGAGCGTGCTCGGCCGCCGTCCGTACGTCGATCTCCCGCCAGAACCCGGCCCGGATCGCATACCGGTCGTGCTCGTCGATCTGGTCGTCCTTGTGGGCGAGCAGACCGAACCGGGCGGCGTAGCGCAGCAGCTCGCCGTCGATGCGGTGCGGGACGCGCGGGTACATCCCGGACAGCTTCTGCAGATGGCTCTGGTCGCCCAGGCGCTCCATCCACCGCCGTGCGAACACCTGCCCGACCTCGTACGGGTCGCCGCCGACCGTGGTGATGTCCTCCTCACGGTCGGCCCACCGCTGCTCCGCGGTGGTCAGCTGGGCCAGTGTCGGCATCGAGGCGGCCTCGGGGGCCTCCGTCGGGGGCCGGTCGACCCAGCCCTTGTCGGAGGACCAGCGCAGGGTCGCGTTCGCGGGAGGCTGGGCGGGCTGCACCCCGGGGGCGCGCAGCGCGGCCAGGTCCTTCGGGGTGGGCACGCCCTTGGGCGCGGGCACCCGCTCCTGCGTCCCGTTCTCCGAGCGGGCCGCCGCGGGCGCGTGCTCGGCGTCCTCGGCGCTCCGCTCGGCCGCGGCGAGCGCGGACTCCGGCAGCGGCGCGGAGAGGATCGCGGCGATCTCGGGCCGCGGCACGGGCGGCGGTGCGCAGATCCCGCCGAGTTCCTTGGCCCGTACCGCCTTGGTGATCCATGTACGGTCGAGCACGCGCCGCTCGTCGGCCTCGGCGACCAGGTCCTCGGACTGGTTGTAGTCCCCGTCGGCGGCCTGCACGGCCCACAGGTGTACGGCGACGCCGTGCTCCTTGGCGGCCATCATGCCCGGCAGCAGATCGCCGTCGCCGGTGACGAGGACGATGTCCGAGCAGGCACGGTTGCGGGCCAGCTCGGTGAGCTCGGCGTGCATGGCGGCGTCGACGCCCTTCTGCGCCCAGCGTCCGTCGCTGCGGGTCAGGGCCCCGAGCCGGACGGTGACCCGGGGCATCACGCGCAGCCTGCGGTGCTCGGGCTGCGGGACGCGGTCGGGGGCGCCGTCGAACCAGTAGATGCGCAGCAGCGGCCGTTCCGTGTCGGACTCGGCGCGTTCGCGCAGGGCCTGGATGAGGGCGGCGTGATCGACGGTGATGCGGGAGCGGGAGGGCTCCCCGGCAAGGAGACTGGCGGCGGCCCCCAGCAGATACCCGGCGTCCACCAGGACGATGCAGCGGTCCACGCGATCCACCCTCTTTCCGGGAGGTTTGCTTCGGGCTTCCTTCGAGTCTGCCCGACTGCGCGGGGGTTAACGGCCCGAACTCGATCTTCGGCGTGGCGTTTCAGGTCCTCGCGCTCCGACAATCCATGTCACCGACGGTAATTATCCGAAATGCGCTCCTTGTCAGCCTATGTGAATCTGGTCGCGGCCCTGGCCCCTAGATCCCCCACAGGAGGCAGATCACCATGGCCAAGAACAAGAAGCAGAACCGCAAACAGCCGCAGTCCGAGCGCAGTCCGCAGCAGACCCAGCGGTCCTCGATCGAAGCGCCGGCCGAGCAGCACTCCCCCCACCTCACGCCGGGCGACATGCCCCGCAAGGGCCGGCAGAAGAGCTTCGGTCACAACTGACATTTGCATAACGGGTTGTTGAAACCCAGGCACAGCCGAGGGGCGCACCCCGTTCAAGGTGCGCCCCTCGCGCTCGCTCAGGTGCTCAGCCGGCCAGGCAGGACGGCCCGAGCAGCACCTTCAGATCGCCGAAGAGCGCCGGGTCAGGCTTCACGCGGTGCCGGTCCAGACGCAGGACCGTCGTCTTGGTCGGGCCCTGGAGCTTGATGCGGACCTCGCTGTCGCCCTTGTGATGGCTGAGGATCTCGCCGAGGCGGCTGACCATCGGCGGGGTGACCCTCGTCGCCGGGATGGTGAGGATCACGGGGGCGTTGGTGCCGGCGTTGGACAGGTCCGGGACCTGGAGTTCCATCGCCACCAGCCGCGGCACGTCCTCCCGCTTGTCGAGGCGGCCCTTGACGAACACCACGGCGTCCTCGACGAGTTGGGTGGAGACCAGCTGGTAGGTCGCCGGGAAGAACATGCACTCGATGGAGCCCGCGAGGTCCTCGACGGTGGCGATCGCCCAGGCGTTGCCCTGCTTGGTCATCTTGCGCTGCAGGCCCGAGATGATGCCACCGATGGTGACGACCGCGCCGTCCGCGTGCTCACCGCCGGTGAGCTGGGAGATGCCTGCGTCGGCCTTGTCGGACAGCACGTGCTCCAGGCCGAAGAGCGGGTGGTCGGAGACGTAGAGACCGAGCATCTCCCGCTCCTGGGCGAGCAGATAGGTCTTGTCCCACTCCTCGGTGGTGAACTCCACGTCGAGTCCGAAGCCGGGCTCGTTGCTCTCCTCCTCGCCCATGCCGCCGAAGAGGTCGAACTGGCCCTCGGCCTCCTTGCGCTTGACCGCGACCACGTTGTCGATCATCGGCTCGAAGTGCGCGGTGAGTCCCTTGCGGGTGTGCCCCAGGGTGTCGAAGGCGCCCGCCTTGATCAGCGACTCCGTGGTGCGCTTGTTGCAGGCGGTCGCGTCGACCTTGTCGAGGTAGTCGGGGAAGGAGGCGTACTTGCCCTTGGCGTTGCGGCTCTTGATGATCGACTCGACCACGTTGGTGCCGACGTTACGGACGGCCTCGAGGCCGAAGAGGATCACGTCGTCGCCCTGGGCGGCGAAGTTGTGCACCGACTCGTTGACGTTCGGCGGGAGCACCTTGATGCCCATGCGGCGGCACTCGTTGAGGTAGACCGCCGACTTGTCCTTGTCGTCCTTGACGGAGGTCAGCAGCGCGGCCATGTACTCGGCCGGGTGGTTGGCCTTGAGGTACGCCGTCCAGTAGGAGACCAGTCCGTACGCGGCCGAGTGCGCCTTGTTGAAGGCGTAGCCGGCGAAGGGGACCAGCACGTCCCACAGGGCCTGGATGGCCTCGTCGCTGTAGCCGTTCTTCTGGGCGCCGGCCTGGAAGATGGTGAAGTTCTTCGCCAGTTCGTCGGGCTTCTTCTTGCCCATCACGCGGCGCAGGATGTCGGCCTCGCCGAGCGAGTAGCCGGCGATGATCTGGGCGGCCTTCTGCACCTGCTCCTGGTAGACGATCAGGCCGTAGGTGACGTCCAGGACCTCCTTGAGGGGCTCCTCCAGCTCCGGGTGGATCGGGGTGATCTCCTGGAGCTTGTTCTTGCGCAGCGCGTAGTTGGTGTGCGAGTCCATGCCCATCGGGCCGGGACGGTAGAGCGCGGAGACGGCGGAGATGTCTTCGAAGTTGTCGGGCTTCATCAGACGCAGCAGCGAACGCATGGGTCCGCCGTCGAACTGGAAGACGCCGAGGGTCTCGCCGCGCTGGAGCAGTTCGAAGGTCTTGGGGTCGTCCAGCGGGAGGCTCAGCAGCTCCAGGTCGATGCCCTTGTTGGACTTCACCATCTTGACGGCGTCGTCCATGATCGTCAGGTTGCGCAGGCCGAGGAAGTCCATCTTCAGCAGGCCGAGCGACTCGCAGCTCGGGTAGTCCCACTGCGTGATGGTCACGCCGTCGGTGTGGCGCACCCACACGGGCACATGCTCGGTGATGGTCTCGCTGGACATGATCACGCCGGCGGCGTGCACACCCATCTGCCGGACCAGGCCCTCGACGCCCTTGGCGGTGTCGATGACCTTCTTCACGTCCGGCTCGTTCTCGTACATCCCGCGGACCTCGCCCGCCTCCGAGTAGCGGGGGTGCGAGGGATCGGTGATGCCGTTGAGGTCGATGCCCTTGCCGAGGACGTCGGCGGGCATGGCCTTGGTGATGCGGTCGCCCATGGCGTACGGGTAGCCCAGCACGCGCGCGGAGTCCTTGATCGCGTTCTTGGCCTTGATCTTGCCGTACGTACCGATCATGGCGACCTTGTCGGCGCCGTACTTCTCGGTCACGTACCGGATCACCTCGACGCGCCGGCGCTCGTCGAAGTCGATGTCGACATCGGGCATGGAGACGCGCTCGGGGTTGAGGAACCGCTCGAAGATCAGGCCGTGCGGGATCGGGTCGAGGTCGGTGATGCCCATGGCGTAGGCCACGATCGAGCCGGCCGCGGAGCCTCGGCCGGGGCCGACCGCGATGCCGTTGTTCTTGGCCCACATGATGAAGTCGGCGACGACGAGGAAGTAGCCCGGGAACCCCATCTGGATGATGACGTCCATCTCGTACTCGACCTGCTTCTGGCGGTCCTCGGGGATGCCGTCGGGGAAGCGGCGCTCCATGCCGCGGCGGACCTCCTCCTTGAACCAGGTGACCTCGGTGTAGCCCTCGGGGATGTCGAACTTCGGCATGAGGTTCTTCGCCTCGAACATGCCGGCGGTGTCGACCTGTTCGGCCACCAGGAGCGTGTTGCGGCAGCCCTCCTGCCAGGCGTCCGAGGAGTCGATGGCGTACATCTCGTCCGTGGACTTCAGGTAGTAGCCGGTGCCGTCGAACTTGAAGCGGTCCGGGTCGGAGAGGTTCTTGCCGGTCTGGATGCACAGCAGGGCGTCGTGGGCGGTCGCCTCGTGCGCGTACGTGTAGTGCGAGTCGTTGGTGACCAGCGGCGGGATGCCGAGCTTCTTGCCGATGTCCAGGAGGCCGTCGCGGACCCGGCGCTCGATCTCGATGCCGTGGTCCATCAGCTCCAGGAAGTAGCGGTCCTTGCCGAAGATGTCCTGGTACTCGGCGGCCGACTTCAGCGCCTCGTCGTACTGGCCGAGCCGCAGCCGGGTCTGGAGCTCGCCGGAGGGGCAGCCGGTGGAGGCGATGAGGCCCTCGGACCACTGGGAGATGGTCTCCTTGTCCATACGGGGCCACTTCTGCAGCCAGCCCTCGGCGTACGCGTCCGAGGAGAGGCGGAAGAGGTTGTGCAGACCCGTCGAGTTCGCCGCCCAGATCGTCTTGTGGGTGTAACCACCGGAACCGGAGACGTCGTCGCGCTTCTGGTGCGGCTGGCCCCACTGGATCTTGCGCTTGTTGCGCCGCGACTCCGGGGCGACATACGCCTCGATGCCGATGATCGGGGTGACCCCGGCCTTCTTCGCGGAATGGAAGAAGTCGTACGCCCCGTGCAGGTTGCCGTGGTCGGACATGGCGATATGGGTCATGCCCATCTCGTTGCACGCGTTGAACATGTCCTTGAGCCGCGCGGCACCGTCCAGCAGCGAGTACTGGGTGTGGACGTGCAGGTGCGTGAACGGCGGCTTTGACACGGTCGGGCCTCCAAGGGAAACGCTCGGTGATGGGTGGGCGGACAGTCCTGGGGTCAGCGTCGAAGTCTATGCCTCGGGACTGACAATCCGGGGGCTGCCCCGCGTACCTTCACTGCGAGGATCGCGGGCACTTCCGCGCACCCTCGACCGTTGCACAAACAGAAACGCCGTCGTACACATCCAGGCACCAGGAGGCACCCCGCGATGTCGGTTCCCCAGCTCAACGACGAGCAGCGCGGCGAGGAGATCCTCGCCGTCTTCGACACCGCCTTCGGCCGGCTCCTGGCCGCCGACCCGGCCGCGTTCCGCGTGAAGTTCCGCAAGATGGCCGCCTCGGCCTTCGCGTTCTACCGGGGCACGGCGTGCCTCTTCTACCACGACCTGGACGCCGAGAAGCGGGGCGGCCCGTACCTGGACGAGCGCACCTCGCGCGTGTGGATCCACGGCGACCTGCACGCGGAGAACTTCGGCACGTACATGGACGCGAACGGCCGCCTGATCTTCAACGTCAACGACTTCGACGAGGCGTACGTCGGCCCCTTCACCTGGGACCTGAAGCGCTTCTCCGCCTCCATCGCCCTCATCGGGTACGCAAAGGCGCTCGCCGACGACCAGATCACCGAGCTGGTCGAGGTGTACGCGGGCGCGTACCGCGAGCGCATCCACGCCCTGGCGACCGGCGCGAAGAGCGACGAGGTGCCTCCGTTCACGCTCGACACCGCGCAGGGGCCGCTGCTGGACGCCCTGCGGGACGCGCGCTCCCTGACCCGCTTCGGGCTGCTGGACTCGATGACGGAGATCCGCGACTTCGAGCGCCGCTTCGCGCCCGGCGGCGGCTCCATCGAGCTGGACGCTGCCACCCGCTACAAGGTCCTCGCCGCCTTCGACGGCTATCTGGAGACGCTGCCGGACGCCTCCCTGGCCCGCCCGGACTCCTACCGGGTGAAGGACGTGGTGGGACGCCGGGGCATCGGCATCGGATCGGCCGGTCTGCCGTCGTACAACATCCTGCTGGAGGGCCACAGCGACGCCCTGGAGAACGATGTGGTGATCTACATCAAGCAGGCCCAGACCCCGGCCGTCTCCCGGCACATCACCGACCCGGCGATCCGCGACTACTTCCAGCACGAGGGCCACCGCACGGTGATCTCGCAGCGCGCCCTGCAGGCGCACGCCGACCCGTGGCTGGGCTGGACCGAGCTGGACGGCGCGGGCCAGCTGGTCGCCGAGGTGTCGCCGTACGCCGTCGACCTGGACTGGGGCGACATCGACGACCCTGAGGAGATCGCGGCCGTCGTCGCCGACCTGGGCCGGGCCACGGCCACCATGCACGCGGCGGCCGACGACCAGTCCGGCGAGTCCCTGGTGCCGTTCTCCACCGAGCGCGCCATCGACGCGGCGATCGCCGCCGACGAGGACGGTTTCGCGGGCGTCCTGACCGACTTCGCGCACGGCTACGGCGCACGCGCGCGTGCCGACCACCAGATCTTCGTGGACCTGTTCCGCAACGGCCGGATCCCGGGTCTCTGACGGTCTGCTGTCGGTCCGCTGTCTCACAGCGCACTTTTAGGGGTCCCTTACAGGACCTCGTGACACACTCTCCACGCTATGGACATATCCGGGACCCGCATCAGAGCGCTTCGCGCGGCGCTGTTCACGGCACTCGTCGTGACGCTCAGCACCGCGTCGCACGTGCTGCTGTCGCGGGTCCCGCTGCCGCTCAACACGGTGGCCGTGGTCGCCGCCGCCGTGTTCGCGGTCGCCTACGCCCTGGCAGGCCGCGAGCGCGGTTTCGCGCGGATCGCCGCCCTGCTGATCCCGCTGGAGCTGGCCGCCGACACGGTCTTCACCACCGGCCAGCACGTCTGCTACGGCCGCGCGGGCGGCCCCGTCGCCGGCCCCCTGCGCTCGGTCGGCTTCGACGTACTGTGCGGCAACGGCGCAGGCCTCGGCTCCGGAGCAAGCGCCCCGCTGGCCCGCGTGGCCGGCACCGGCACCGACCGGCTCGCCGCGCTGCTCGCCCACGCCGACCCGGCCACCGCCTGGCTGCTGCTGGCCGCTCATGTCGGCGTCGGTCTGCTGGCCGCGGCCTGGCTGCGCCGCGGCGAGCGGGCGCTGGCCCAGCTGGTCAGCGCGGTGGCAGCGACCACCTTCCGGCCGCTGCTGCTGGCGGTCGCCGTGGTGACCGTCCGGCCGACCGCGCCGGTGCGGCGCGTACGGCACACCCGCCGCCCCGCGGCCGGCGCCCGCGAGCGGATCCTCGTGCACTCCCTGGGACGGCGTGGACCGCCGTGCTCGGTCGTCTTCGCCTGAACAGCACATGTTGCTCCCGAAGAGCGCTGAGCACGACCAGTCCCCCACACGTATCCCGCGTACGACGTATGCGGGTCCCACATGGAGAACACCGACATGAGCAAGCGGAACAGCCAGGCCTCGAAGACGGCGGCCCGAGAGCGGCTGCGGCAGGAGCGCGAGCGCCAGGCCAAGAGGGCCAAGGCCAAGCGGCAGGCCATCGTGGCCGGTTCGGTCGTGGCCGTACTGGCGGCGGCCGGCGGCATAGGTTACGCCGTCGTCCAGGCCAACAAGCCCAGCTACTGGGAGGGCCTGAAGGACGCCAAGGTCACGGCTCCCGCCAACACCACGGGAGCCAAGGGCACCACGGTCATCATCGGCAAGAGCACCGCCAAGAAGACCCTCAAGGTCTACGAGGACCCGCGCTGCCCCGTGTGCGCCCAGTTCGAGCAGGTCGTGGGCCCGACCTTCAAGAAGGACCTCGACGACGGCAAGTTCAAGTTCCAGTACGTCGGCGCCACCTTCATCGACAGGAAGGACAACGGCCAGGGCTCCAAGAACGCGCTGAGCGCTCTGGGCGCCGCGCTGAACGTCAGCGACCAGGCCTTCCTCGACTACAAGACCGCGATGTACTCCGCGAAGTGGCACCCGGACGAGACGCAGGACAAGTTCAAGGACGACGCCTACCTCATCAAGATCGCCCAGACCGTCCCCGCGCTGAAGGACAACACGAAGTTCCAGGACGCGGTCAAGAAGGGCACCTACGACGCCTGGGCGCTGGCCATGTCGAAGACCTTCGACGACAACAAGGACGGGGTGACCGGCACTCCGGGCTTCGTGATCGACGGCAAGCAGCTCTTCGCCGACGGCAAGAGCACGCCGCTGCTGACGGTGGCCGACTTCGACCGGGTGGTGGGCGCGGCCCTCAAGGGCTGACGCCGCAAAGGGCCGACGCCGAGGGGAAGTCCGGCCTCCGCATGAAGAGCGGGCGAACATTCCGGGTTCGCCCGCTCTCGCGCGTACCGATCAGTAACCTGTTCGGTCGTGACCAGTCGATACAGATCATCCGAGGCCTCGCGGGCCCTCAACTCGCTCTCCCCACGCCGCCGTACGGTCGTCAAGGCCGCGGCGGCGACCGCTGTCCTGGCCGGACCGCTCGCCGCCGCGCTTCCGGCCCGCGCGGCCGCGGACGTTCCCGCCTTCCTGCACGGTGTCGCCTCCGGCGACCCGCTGCCCGACGGCATCCTGCTGTGGACCCGTGTGACGCCCACCGCCGAGGCCATACCCGGCTCGGGTCTCGGCCCGGACACCGAGGTCAGCTGGGTCGTCGCCAAGGACAAGGCGCTGACGAACATCGTCGCCAAGGGCTCGACCACCGCGAGCGCCGCCTCCGACCACACCGTCAAGGCGGACATCCGGGGCCTGAAGCCGGCCACCGACTACTGGTTCCGGTTCTCCGCCGGCCCGACCGACTCACCGGTGGCCCGCACCCGCACGGCTCCTGCCGCCGACGCGGCCGTGCCGGGCCTGCGCTTCGGCGTGGTCTCCTGCGCCAACTGGGAGGGCGGCTACTTCTCGGCGTACCGTCATCTCGCGGCCCGCGGCGACCTGGACGCCTGGCTGCATCTCGGGGACTACATCTACGAGTACAAGTCCGGCGAGTACGCGGCCCGCGGCACCGTCGTCCGCCCGCACGCGCCCACCAACGAGATCCTCACGCTCGCCGACTACCGCACCCGGCACGGCAAGTACAAGACCGACCCGGATCTGCAGGCCCTGCACCACAAGGCGCCGGTCGTCGCGATCTGGGACGACCACGAGTTCGCCGACAACGCGTGGTCCGGCGGCGCGGTCAACCACACCGAAGGCGCCGAGGGCGCCTGGACCGACCGCAAGGCGGCCGCCAAGCAGGCCTACTTCGAGTGGATGCCGGTCCGCCCGGCCATCGCGGGCACCACCTACCGCCGGCTGCGCTTCGGCAAGCTGGCCGACCTCTCCCTCCTCGACCTGCGCTCCTTCCGCTCCCAGCAGGCCTCCACGGCCAGCGGTTCGGTCGACGACCCGGACCGTACGATCACCGGGCGCGCCCAACTCGACTGGCTGAAGGCCGGGTTGAAGGCCTCCGACACCACCTGGCGGCTGGTCGGCAACTCGGTGATGATCTCGCCGTTCTCCTTCGGCTCGCTCTCCGCCGACCTGCTCAAGCCGCTCGCCAAGCTGCTCGGGCTGCCGCAGGAGGGGATCGCCGCCAACACCGACCAGTGGGACGGCTACACCGACGACCGGCGCGAGCTGCTGGCCCATCTGCGCTCGAACGCGATCGGCAACACCGTCTTCCTGACCGGCGACATCCACATGGCGTGGGCCAACGACGTGCCGGTGGACGCCGGTACGTACCCGCTGTCGGCCTCGGCCGCCACGGAGTTCGTCGTCACCTCGGTGACCTCCGACAACCTCGACGACATCGTCAAGGTCCCCGAGGGCAGCGTCTCCGCGATCGCCTCGCCGATCATCCGCGCCGCCAACCGGCACGTCCACTGGGTCGACACCGACCGCCATGGCTACGGCGTCCTGGACATCACCGCCGAGCGCGCGCAGATGGACTACTACGTCCTGTCCGACCGCACGAAGGCCGACGCGACCTCGGCCTGGGTACGTTCGTACCGCACGCGCACCGGCACCCAGAAGGTCGAGCGGACGTACGACCCCGTATAGGGGGCTGGAGGTCCGGAGAGCTTCTAAAGGGTCTCGAGGAAGCCGAGCGCCACCCGCCAGGTGGCCTCGGCGGCCTCCTGGTCGTAGTCCGGCAGTCCGGGGTCGGTGTAGAGGTGGCCCGCCCCCGCGTATCGGTAGACCTCGACGTCCGCGCCCGCCCTGCCCATCTGCAGATACCAGGCGCTCAGCCAGTCGTCCGTCTCGAACGGGTCCGGCTCGGCGACATGCAGCTGGACCGGCAGGTCGTCCACGGACGCACTGGGCGCGATGTCCGACGTGCCGTGCACCAGCAGCAGCCCGCGGGCCTTCTCGTCGCCGAGCGCCAGGGTCTGGGCGATGGAGGCGCCGAGCGAGAAACCGGCATAGACGAGGCCCCGCTCCGAGTAGGGCGCGGCGGCCAGGACGGCTCTCTTCAGCAGCTCGTCCTTGCCGATCTCGTCCTTGAAGGCCATGCCCTCCTCGACCGTCTCGAACGTACGCCCGTCGAAGAGGTCCGGGGTCCACACCTCGTGCCCGGCGCCGCGCAGCCGGTCCGCGGCCTCGCGCACCGCGGGCCGCAGACCGTAGGTCGAGTGAAAGAGCATGATGTTCATGAGGCCATCGTGCCAGCCGGGACTGACAGCGCCGTCTCGCGGCCGTACCCCGTACGAGCCCGAACTCACATGTTCATGACCCCCCGGAGCCGGTTAGGTTCGCAGGCATGGAGAACGTACTCCGCCCACTGATCGTGATCGGTGGCTCGGTCGTGCTCACGCTGCTCATCGGCTGGGCCACCGATCTACTGCTGCGCAAGGCCGACGAGCGGCACGGCGACACCCCGCTGTGGGGGCTGCTGCGCCGCGGCCGCATCCCCTACCAGCTGGTGCTGTGCTCTGCCCTGCTCAGAGGCTCCTACGACGAGGCGCGGCTGCTGCAGGAGCACCAGGTCGGCGTCGGCCGGACGCTGACGCTGGTGCTGATCGGGTCGACGGCCTGGCTGGTGATCCGTATCGCGGCGGCCGTCGTGGAGACCTCCTACTCCCGTTACGCCCGCCTCCACCGCGATCCGGCCCGGGTGCGCCGCGTACGCACCCAGGTGTCGCTGATCATGCGGGTGGTCGCGGCGATCGTCGGCGTGGTGGCCGCGGCCGCGATGCTGCTGACGTTCCCGGCGATGCGTGCCGCGGGCGCCTCGCTGCTGGCCTCGGCCGGCATCCTCGGCATCGTCGCCGGTGTCGCCGCCCAGTCGACGCTCAGCAACCTGTTCGCGGGCCTGCAGATCGCCTTCGGCGACATGGTGCGGCTCGGCGACACGGTCGTGGTGGACGGCGAGTGGGGCACGGTCGAGGAGATCACGCTGACGTTCCTGACCGTGCGGACCTGGGACGAGCGCCGGATCACCATGCCGGTCTCGTACTTCACCTCGAAGCCCTTCGAGAACTGGTCCCGCGGCAGCAGCCAGATGACCGGCATCGTCTACTGGCACCTCGACCACTCGGCACCGGTGGAGCTGATGCGCGAGAAGCTCCGCGACATCCTGCGCGAGTGCTCGGCCTGGGACGGCCGCGACTACGGCCTTGCGGTCACGGACACCACCCCGAACACCATGCAGGTGCGGGCCCTGGTGACGGCCAAGGACGCGGACGACATATGGACGGTCCGGGTCACCGTCCGCGAGCAGATGGTCCGCTGGCTGTGCGAGCAGCACCCATACGCGCTGCCCCGCGTCAACACCGCGGACGCGCCCCTGCCGTCGAGCCGGCGCTCCTTCGACGGCTCCCCGGACGGCGCGGCCCGCCGCACACCCGCGCAGAGGACCGGCCGCGGCTGAACAGCCTCAGTGGCCGCGCTCCGCACCCCCGTTGACCTGGATGACCTGCGAGGTGACGTGCCCGGCGCCCGGGGAGGCGAGCCAGTGCAGGGTCGCGGCCACGTCGCCGGGGGTGCCGGCGCGCTTGTCCAGGGTGTCCTCGACGAGCCGTGCCCGCCGCGCCGGGTCGATCTGCGGGCCGAAGAACTCGGTGTCCTCGATGTATCCGGGCGCGACCACGTTTGCGGTGATCCCGCGCGGCCCCAGCTCCCGGGCCAGGTCATGGGCGTACGGGTGCAAGGCGGCCTTGGCGCCGCCGTACGCCCCGCTGCCGGATCCCCGGTAGGCGGCGATGGAGCTGACGAACAGCACCCGTCCGCCCGGCGTGGCCAGCCGGTCCTTCAGGGCCTCCGTGAGCAGGGCCGCGGTGAGGGTGTTGATCCGGAAGTTGAGGGTCCAGTTGTGCGCGACCCGGTCGAGCGGGTCGTCGCTCTCGGCGGCGGGTTCCAGCTGCCCGGTGCCCCCGGCGCTGTGGATCAGTACGTCCACGGCCCCGAACTCCCGCTCCACGAAGTCGGCGACCCCGCGCACGGCAGCCGGATCGCTCAGGTCCGCCGCGTAGGTCGAAGCGCCCGGCACCGCGGCCTTCTCCAGCACCTCCGCCCGCCGCCCGAGCAGCAGGACGCGATCCCCGTCCGCCGCGAAGACCTGCGCCGCGGCAAGTCCAATCCCCGTACCGCCACCACTGATTACGACATTACGAGCCATGATTCGACCCTACGCACGGTCAGTCGCCGAACGCGAACGACTTCCCTGACGTCACCGCAGACTCCGCACATCAAGGTGCCGCAGCACCCGGTCGACGATCTCCGGATCCGCCCCTGGCTCGCTGCGCGCCGCCAGCACCTCGTGCCGTGCCGCGCTGAGCATCTCGCCGTGGATCCGCCGCACCCGCTTCAGCCGGCGCATCCGGTGCTCATGCGCCTCCCGCCGCTCCTCGTCCGCCATGTCCGGGCTGATCCGCACCCCGATGTCGAAGGCCCGCCGCAGCATCTGCTCGGACAGCTCCTCCGACAGCTCCTCGACCTGCTCGATCTCCCTCAGCCGCCGCTTGGCCGCCTTGGCCGCCCGGACGGCGAGGGACTTCTCGAACTCCTTCTCCCGCTCCGTGTCGGCCTGCACCCCCAGCCGCTTGACCAGCCACGGCAGGGTCAGCCCCTGCAGCACCAGCGTCCCCATGATCACCCCGAAGGCGATGAAGACGATCTCGTCCCGGTCGGGGAAGGCCGAACCGTCGTCGGTCTTCAGCGGAATCGCCAGTGCCAACGCCACCGAGGCCACCCCCCGCATCCCCGACCACCACATGACGACGGTCTCCCGCACACTCATCGGGATGTCCTCGTCGTGGTCCCGTTTGGCGTGCAGCCGCTTGGTGAGCCAGGTCGCCGGCAGCAGGTACACCAGTCGTACGACGACCACGACGGCCACGATCACGCCCGCCCAGCCGAGCATCTCGCCCCACCGCCCGGACGCCGTCCGGATCGCGTTGTGCAGTTCGAGACCGATCAGCCCGAAGGCGACGCCCGTGACGAGCGTGTCGACGATGTCCCAGAACGCATGCCCGGTCAGCCGGGTCAGCACGTCGTCGGCGTCGGTGGCGTACTCGGCGAGGAACAGCGCGGTCGTGAGCACCGCGAGCACACCGGAGCCGTGCAGCTCCTCCGCGAGGACGTACGAGGCGTACGGCACCAGCAGCGTCATCCCGATCTGCAGGGTCGCGTCGCCCAGCAGATCCATCAGCTTGTTGGCGCCCCAGCCGAGCGCGAGCCCCACCGCCACGGCCACCACGGCGGAGAGCACCAGGTCGAGCGCGGCCCGCCCCGGTGTGAAGCTGCCGCTGACGGCGGCGGCGATCGCCACGTGGTACAGCACGATCGCCGTGACGTCGTTGAACAGGCCCTCGCCCTCCAGGATGGACACGAGCCGGCGCGGCAGGCCGAGCTGTCCGGCGACCGCGGTCGCGGCGACCGGGTCGGGCGGTGCGACGAGCGCGCCGAGCGCCACGGCGGCGGCGACGGGCAGCCCCGGCACGATCGTGTGCGCCACGGCGGCCACGGACACGGTGGTGACGAACACCAGCGCCACCGCGAGCAGGAAGATCGGCCGCCGGTTCGCCGCGAACTGCCGCCAGGACGTGCGCCGCGCCGCCGCGTACAGCAGCGGCGGGAGCAGCAGGGGCAGGATCAGATCCGGCGGGACGTCGACGTTCGGCACGAAGTCGGCCACCGCGAGCACGATCCCGAGGAGGGTCATCAGCACCGGCGCCGGCAGCCCGAGCCGGTCCCCGAACGGGACGCTCACCAGGGCCCCGAGCAACAGCACGAACAGCAGGGCCAACTGATCCACGGTCAGCACTCCGGGAAGGTCGACGTACGGGCAGCGGCTTTCCAGCCTGCCACGCCGCCGTCCCCGCGAGCGTTTTCGGGCTTTGCTACAGCGCGCGCCGCATTGCCCGGTGCGGGATGCCCGCCTCCGGGTACTCCGGGCCGTACGCCTCGTACCCGAGCCGCTCGTAGAACCCGAGGGCATGGGTCTGCGCGTGCAGGTCCACCGCCGCGAGCCCACGCGCGCGTGCCGCGTCCTCGATGGCCCGCACGAGGGCGATGCCTACGCCGAGCCCGCGGGCCTCCTTGGCGACGGCGAGCCGCCCGAGCGACCCCACCGTGAGGTCACCGCCGACCTTGGCCGCGGCCGTCTCCCCGTACAGCAGACGCCCGGTGCCGAGCGGCATCCCGTCCTCCCGCATGGCGAGCACGTGCACGGCCACGGCGTCGTACGCGTCGTACTCGAGGTCCTCCGGGACCCCCTGCTCGCGGACGAAGACCTCCTTGCGCACCGCGAAGCACGCCTCCCGGTCGGCGGGGTCCTCGGCGACACGCACCACGTACGCGTGCGTGCTCATCCGTACGTCTCCTCGCGGACCTGGTCGAGGGCCTTCTGCAGATCGGCCGGGTAGTCGCTGGCGAACTCCACCCACTGGCCGTCCGCGGGGTGCTCGAAGCCGAGCCGCACGGCGTGCAGCCACTGGCGGGGCAGGTGCAGCCGCTTGGCGAGCGTCGGGTCGGCGCCGTAAGTGAGGTCGCCGACGCAGGGGTGGCGGTGGGCGGCCATGTGGACGCGGATCTGGTGGGTGCGGCCCGTCTCCAGCTTGACGTCGAGCAGCGAGGCCGCGCGGAATGCCTCGATGAGGTCGTAGTGGGTGACCGAGGGCTTTCCGTCGGCCGTGACCGCCCACTTGTAGTCGTGGTTGGGGTGACGGCCGATGGGTGCGTCGATGGTGCCGCTGGTCGGGTCCGGGTGGCCCTGGACGAGCGTGTGGTAGCGCTTGTCGACCGTGCGCTCCTTGAACTGGCGCTTGAGCGAGGTGTACGCGCGCTCCGACTTGGCGACCGCCATCAGGCCCGAGGTACCGACGTCGAGGCGGTGCACGATGCCCTGGCGCTCGGCGGCGCCGGAGGTGGAGATGCGGTAGCCGGCCGCGGCGAGGCCGCCGATGACGGTCGGCCCGGTCCAGCCGGGGCTGGGGTGGGCGGCGACCCCGACGGGCTTGACGATCACGACCACGTCGTCGTCGTCATGGACGATCTCCATGCCCTCGACCGGCTCCGCGACGATCTGCACGGGCGCGGGCGCCTGCGGCATCTCGACCTCGAGCCAGGCGCCCCCGCTCACCCGCTCGGACTTGCCGACCACCGACCCGTCGACCGTGACCTTCCCCGCGGCGGCGAGCTCGGCCGCCTTGGTCCGGGAGAAGCCGAACATGCGAGAGATGGCGGCGTCGACGCGCTCGCCCTCCAGGCCGTCGGGCACGGGCAGGGTACGGATCTCGGGAATCGTGCTCACCCGTCGAGTATGCCGGACAGCACCGACCGCCCCGAACGAGCCTGTGGAAAACCTGGACTCAGTCCTTGTGGACGGTCCCGTCCGGGTCGAGACCCTTGAACGACAGCAGCACGATCAGGATGCCGCCGCACACGATCGCCGAGTCCGCCAGGTTGAAGACGGCGAAGTCCTTGGGTGAGATGAAGTCGACGACGCGGCCCTTGAAGACGCCCGGTGAGCGGAAGATCCGGTCGGTGAGGTTGCCGAGCGCACCGCCGAGCAGCAGGCCGAGCGCGATCGCCCAGGGCAGGCTGTACAGCTTGCGGGCGAGCCGGGCGATCACCACGATCACGGCCGCCGCGATCACCGTGAAGATCACGGTGAAGGCCTCGCCGAAGCCGAAGGCCGCGCCCGCGTTGCGGATCGCCTCGAACTGCAGCCAGTCGCCGATGATCCGGATCGGCGCGTGGTGCTCCAGCTTGGCGACCACGATCATCTTGCTGACCAGGTCGAGGGCGTACGCGAAGGCGGCGACCGCGAACAGCACGGCGATACGGCGCTTGCCCCTGGGGCGTGCGGTCTCGCCCTGCTCCGGCTCGGTCCCCGCCGCCTCTGGGGTGTCCGGCGTACCGATGATGCGCTCCGCCTCTGCCACGTGAGTCCTTCAACCTAGGTACCTGACTGAGGACGAGGGTACGACACGCGCGTGTACCGCCTCAGTACCGGCGTTCCTGCTTCTGCTTGCACTCCACGCACAGGGTGGCCCGCGGGAACGCCTGCATCCGGGCCTTGCCGATGGGATTGCCGCAGTTCTCGCACAGGCCGTAGGTGCCGGCGTCCAGCCGCACCAGGGCGCGCTCGGTCTGCGTGAGCATCTCGCGCGCATTGGCCGCGAGGGCCAGCTCGTGCTCGCGCGTGATGTTCTTGGTGCCGGTGTCCGCCTGGTCGTCGCCCGCGCCGTCCCCCGAGTCCCTCATCAGACCGGCGACGGCGCTCTCGGACGAGCTGATCTCCTCACGCAGCCGCTCCACCTCGGACAGCAACTCGGCGCGCGCCTCCTCGACCTCCTCCGGGGTCCAGGGGTCCTCACCGGGGCGCACCGCAAGCTCGCCCGGCTCCGCCGCGGCGAGCCGTGCCTTGGGTACGGCGGTCTTGGCCGCCGCGGCCGTGCCAGGAGTCTTCTTCGCAACCACCGTCGTGGCTCCCGTCTGCTCCGCGGCCTTCGCCGCGCCCGCCTTCTTGGCCGTGCTCTTCCTGCCCTCGCGCTTCGCGCCAGCGGTGTCCCTACCCGCCTGCTGGGCTCCGGCACCCCCGACCGCGCTCCCACGTTTCGTGGCCGTGCTCTTGGCCGCCGCGTTCGTACCGGTCGCGGCCTTCCTGCTGGCGCTCTTCTTCGCCGCGGTCTTCTTGCCGGCGCCTTCCTGCTCGTCCCTGCCGGGTTCGGCGGTCGCGTCCTGGCCGACGGCTCTCCCGGCTGCGTCTTTCCTGCCTGCCGCTCTTTTCACAGCCGACTCCTTCACCGCCGTGCCCTTGCCCCCCGCCTTCTTCACTGCCGACTGCCCAGTACCCCGTTCCACACCTTCCCGAGCAGCGCTTTCCTCGGCTACGGCCCTACCCCCGACCGTCTTCCCCGCAGGCGCCGCACCGCGCTCCTCGGCAACACCCTCAGGAACGCGCGCCTTCTCGCTCCCCGCCCCGCCACCAACCGCCTTCCGCGCAACTCCCCCACCGGCTCCCGCCCCCTCGGAAACACCTTCCTCGGCCCCCTCAGGAACGCCGGCCTTCCTGAGCGCCGCCTTTCCACCAGCCGCCCTCTTCGCATCCGCCTCAGGGACCCCCGCCCCCTCAGGACCGCCCTTCTCGGCAGTACCCTCGGAAACCCCGGCCTTCTTGGCCGCCGCTTTCTTCGCCGCGGTCCTTTTCGCAACGGCCTTCTTCGCCGCAGCCCTCTCCGTCGCCGCCTTCTTCGCCGTGCTTTTCCCCGCCGTGCTTTTCCCCGCCGTGTTCTTCTCCGCCGCGCCCTTACCCGCCGTACCCTTCTCCGCCGTGGCCTTCCCCGCCGCGCTCGTCTCCGTCGCGCGCCTTTCGACAGCGCCCTTTCCAGCTGTCGCGCCCTTGCCGCCCGCCGTCTTCTTTCCGGCGGCCGACCTGGCGGTGCCCGCAGGTCTCTCGGGGGCTTCCTCCTCGACGGGCTGCTTCGAACGAGACGTTCCGGAGGCGGTCACCGCCTTGTCGGGCTTCTTCCCAGGGGGCGGCTTGGCCGCAACCCCCCGCACCGTCTTCACCGGCTTCGCGGCCTTCTCCGCCGCGGCCGCCGCAGTCCCGGTGGCCGCCCTGGCCGTCCTCCCGGCACGCGCCGTGGCCCCTCCCCGCGCGCTCTTCTTGCCGCTCACATCCTTGGCCGCACCGCCGGAGGCCTGGGGGGACCCGTCGGACGCCGACTGCTGTACGGCGGTCTTCTTCGCCACCATGGCCGCGGCCCCTTCACATATTGTGATCTTGCACGCGAATCGTGCTGGGACGATAAATCGACTTCAGTCCCGCGGCAACGGGGCACACCGCCCGATTCGCCCGGCTCACGCACGTCGCTCCGCAAGCCTGCATGCGTTGTGCCCAGCTCCCCGCGGGGTAATCCGCCGGACCGCCCGTCCCAGAATCCGAACACGCGTACCGCTCCATTCGGGTCTGCTCCGTCCGTACGGCGCCCCCCGTCCCCGGGGTCGCGAAAACGGGTCGGCCGCTGTCCGCGCGGCGCCGTACACTGGGCGGAGCGAAAAGCGTGGATGGGGACGAGTAGCGGCGTACGCAGCCCAGAGCGACCCGGGGACGGTGGAAGCCCGGGGGCGAGCGCGACGTGAAGATCACCCCGGAGCCGCCGGAAGAAAGCCGCAGCCGAGAGGATGCGGCCGGTAGAACCGGCATCGCGACCCCAATGAGGGGGCTCACAGGTGCGCAACCCGCACCCGGGAGCCAAGGAGGGTGGTACCGCGGGAGCACGCCGAGGTCGGCGTGGACGGCAGACGGAAAGCCGTGACTCTCGTCCCTCCGGACGGAAGGCAGCAAGTCCGCCGGAGGAAGCTCGCTGATGACATCGCCGACGTACCGCCAGGTGCCCGCCCAGGTCGACCTGCCCGCGCTCGAGCACGCCGTGCTCGACTTCTGGCGCGAGCAGAAGATCTTCGCCAAGACCCTGGAGCAGTCCGAGGGCCGCCCCGAATGGGTCTTCTACGAGGGCCCGCCCACCGCCAACGGCATGCCGGGCGCCCACCACATCGAGGCGCGCGTCTTCAAGGACGTCTTCCCCCGCTTCCGCACCATGCGCGGCTACCACGTGGCCCGCAAGGCCGGCTGGGACTGCCACGGCCTCCCGGTGGAGCTGGCGGTCGAGAAGGAGCTCGGCTTCTCCGGCAAGAAGGACATCGAGGCGTACGGCATCGCCGAGTTCAACGCCAGGTGCCGCGAGTCCGTGACCCGCCACACCGACGCCTTCGAGGCCCTGACGACCCGCATGGGTTACTGGACCGACCTCAACGACCCCTACCGCACGATGGACCCGGAGTACATCGAGTCGGTCTGGTGGTCGCTGAAGGAGATCTTCAACAAGGGCCTGCTGGTCCAGGACCACCGCGTCGCCCCCTGGTGCCCCCGCTGCGGCACCGGTTTGTCGGACCACGAGCTGGCGCAGGGCTACGAGACGGTCGTCGACCCGTCCGTGTACGTCCGTTTCCCCCTCACCTCCGGTCCGCTCGCCGGCGAGGCCGCGCTCCTGGTGTGGACGACCACCCCCTGGACGCTGGTGTCCAACACGGCCGTCGCCGCCCACCCCGAGGTCACCTACGTCGTCGCGAGCAACGGCGAGGAGAAGCTCGTCGTCGCCGAACCGCTCGTCGGCAAGGCGCTCGGCGAGGGCTGGGAGACCACCGGCCAGACCTTCACCGGCGCCGAGATGGAGCGCTGGACCTATCAACGACCGTTCGAGCTCGTGGAGTTCCCGGCGCCCGCCCACTACGTGGTGAACGCCGAGTACGTCACGACCGAGGACGGTACGGGCCTGGTCCACCAGTCCCCCGCCTTCGGTGAGGACGACCTCAAGGTCTGCCGCGCCTACGACCTGCCCGTGGTCAACCCGGTCCGCCCGGACGGCACCTTCGAGGAGGACGTCCCCCTGGTCGGCGGCGTCTTCTTCAAGAAGGCGGACGAACAGCTCACCGAGGACCTCCAGCAGCGCGGCCTCCTCTTCAAGCACATCCCGTACGAGCACAGCTACCCGCACTGCTGGCGCTGCCACACCGCGCTCCTCTACTACGCGCAGCCGTCCTGGTACATCCGCACCACGGCCGTCAAGGACCGCCTGCTGCAGGAGAACGAGAACACCAACTGGTTCCCCGACACGGTCAAGCACGGCCGGTACGGCGACTGGCTGAACAACAACATCGACTGGGCGCTGTCCCGCAACCGCTACTGGGGCACCCCGCTGCCGATCTGGCGCTGCGAGGACGACCACCTCACCGTGGTCGGCTCCCGCGCGGAGCTCACCGAGCTGACGGGCACCGACCAGTCCGAACTGGACCCGCACCGCCCGTACATCGACGACGTCACCTTCGCCTGCCCCCAGTGCGCCAAGACGGCCACGCGCGTGCCGGAGGTCATCGACGCCTGGTACGACTCGGGTTCGATGCCGTTCGCGCAGTGGGGCTACCCGTACAAGAACAAGGAGCTGTTCGAGTCCCGCTACCCGGCGCAGTTCATCAGCGAGGCCATCGACCAGACGCGAGGCTGGTTCTACACGCTGATGGCGGTCGGCACCCTGGTCTTCGACAAGTCGTCGTACGAGAACGTGGTCTGCCTCGGCCACATCCTCGCCGAGGACGGCCGCAAGATGTCCAAGCACCTGGGCAACATCCTGCAGCCCATCCCGCTGATGGACCAGCACGGCGCGGACGCGGTGCGCTGGTTCATGGCGGCCGGCGGCTCCCCGTGGGCGGCACGCCGCGTGGGTCACGGCACCATCCAGGAGGTCGTCCGCAAGACGCTCCTCACCTACTGGAACACGGTCGCCTTCCAGGCCCTGTACGCCCGCACCTCCAACTGGGCGCCCAGTGAGGCGGATCCGGCGCCGGCCGACCGCCCGGTCCTGGACCGCTGGCTGCTGTCCGAACTCCACGCACTCACCGACCAGGTGACCCAGGCCCTGGAGGCGTACGACACCCAGCGCGCCGGCAAGCTCCTGTCGGCGTTCGTCGACGACCTCTCCAACTGGTACGTCCGCCGCTCGCGCCGCCGCTTCTGGCAGGGCGACAAGGCGGCGCTGCGCACCCTGCACGAGGTCGTCGAGACGGTCACCAAGCTGATGGCCCCGCTGACCCCGTTCATCACCGAGCGGGTCTGGCAGGACCTGGTCGTGCCGGTCACCCCGGGCGCCCCGGAGTCGGTGCACCTGGCCTCCTGGCCGGAGACGGACCTGTCCGTGATCGACCCGGAGCTGTCGAGGCAGATGGTGCTGGTGCGCCGGCTCGTCGAGCTGGGCCGGGCCACGCGCGCGGAGTCGGGCGTCAAGACCCGCCAGCCGCTGTCCCGTGCCCTCATCGCCGCAGCGGGCTTCGACGCCCTCGACCGGGAGCTGCACACGCAGATCACGGAGGAGTTGAACGTCACATCCCTGGCCTCGCTCAGCGAGGTCGGCGGCAGCCTGGTCGACACGACCGCGAAGGCCAATTTCCGCGCCCTCGGCAAGCGCTTCGGCAAGCGCGTCCAGGAGGTGGCCAAGGCCGTCGCGAACGCGGACGCGGCCGCGCTGTCCCTGGCCCTGCGCGAGGGCACGGCGTCGGTCCAGGTCGACGGTGAGACGATCACCCTCGCCCCGGACGAGGTGATCATCACGGAGACCCCGCGCGAGGGGTGGTCGGTGGCCTCCGACTCGGGTGCCACGGTCGCCCTCGACCTGGAGATCACCGAGGAGCTGCGTCAGGCGGGCCTGGCCCGTGACGCGATCCGTCTGATCCAGGAGGCCCGCAAGAACAGCGGCCTCGACGTGGCCGACCGTATCGCCCTGCGCTGGACGTCCACGGACCCGGCGGTCGTCGCGGCCCTCACCGAGCACAGTGCTCTGATCGCCGACGAGGTGCTGTCGACCGACTTCGAGCAGGGTGAGGCGGACGACTCCTACGGCGAGCCGTTCACCGACGAGGGCCTGTCCCTCACGTTCCGCCTGCACAAGGCGTAGGCGGACGCACCAGGGCCCGGCTTCCCCACACGGGGAAGCCGGGCCCTGCGGCATGTCCGGCAGCGGAGCTCGAACATTGATCAACGCGCATAAAAGGGCGGGGCCCCGGATCGAGATCCGGGGCCCCGCCCTGTTGAACGCTGCCGACGCCTACGGCGTACTAATGGCCGTGGCGGCCGTCAGTTGTCGTCCTCGTCGATCAGGAACCCACGCATCGGCGAGGGAGCCTGACCCATCGGCGACGGGCCCTGCGGCCGCACCGGTGCCATCGGCTGGGTCATCGCCGGGGACATCTGCTGCTGGCCGCCGTAGGACGGAGCAGCGGGAGCCGGGGCGCCACCCATGGTCGGGTTGCCGCCGTACGACGGGGCGCTCGCGCCGGCCGGTGCCATGGAGGGCGCCGGGGACGGCGGAAGCGACGCGGTCGCCGGGGTGCGCGGCGGAGCCAGCGAGTCGTCGGACTGGGTCTCCAGCTGACGCAGCTGGGACTCGAGGTACGACTTCAGGCGCGTGCGGTACTCGCGCTCGAAGCCGCGCAGGTCCTCGACCTTGCGCTCCAGCGTGGCGCGGGCGGACTCCAGGGAGCCCATCGCGACGCGGTGCTTCTCCTGCGCGTCCCGCTCCAGGGCGTCGGCCTTGGCACGGGCGTCACGCTCGAGGCCCTCGGCGCGGCTGCGGGCCTCGCCGACGATCTTGTTGGCTTCGGAGCGGGCCTCGGCGATCGCCTGGTCGGCGGTCTGCTGGGCCAGCGAGAGGACACGGGCGGCGCTGTCGCCACCAGGGCCCTGACCGGGGCCGCCCATCGGACCGCCCATGGGGCCGCCCATCGGACCACCCATCTGCTGCTGCATGGGAGGCTGGCCGCCCATCGGACCCTGACCCATGGGGCCCTGGCCCATCGGACCCTGACCCATCGGGCCGGGACCCTGGGGACCACCCTGACCGCCGGGACCGGCGGGCAGCTGCGGGGCACCGCTCGGCAGCTGGGGCGGACCACCCATGGGGCCACCCATCTGCTGCTGCGGCGGGCCCGATATGCCGGCGGGTACGGGAGCACCCGGACCGCGCATCCCCTGCGGAGGCATGCCCTGCTGCTGATCCTGCGGACCGGGACCGCCGGGACCCTCCGGGGGCTTGCGCATGTTCTGCTGGTTCTGAGCAGCAGCACGCGTGGCCGCGGCCAGTTTGGCCCGCAGGTCCTCGTTCTCGCGGAGCAGGCGGGTCAGTTCGGCTTCGACCTCATCGAGGAAGGCATCGACCTCGTCCTCGTCATAGCCTTCTCGGAGGCGGACGGTCGTGAACTGCTTGTTCCGCACGTCCTCGGGGGTCAACGGCATCTCTTCACCTCAACGTAGTCGTCGGCATCGGCAAGACGGTAGGTCACATCGCTCATCACAGCCGGCTCACGATCGAGATCAGGATGTAGACGATGATCATCAGTACGAAGAAGGACAGGTCGAGCGCCACGCCCCCGAGACGCAGCGGCGGAATGAACCGCCGCAGAAGCTTGAGCGGTGGATCGGTGACAGTGTAGGTGGCCTCCAGAACGACCACCATCGCCTTGCCGGGTTGCCATGAGCGGGCGAACTGGAAGACGTAGTCCATGACCAACCGGAAGATGAGCACGATGAGGAAGCACATCAGCGCGATGTAGATGACATCCAGGACCACGCTCATTGCTGGTGCTTCCCTCTCCCCTGTTTCCGTGCTGCTGGGTACTACTTTGTACTGCTGTTTCCGGTCGTGCGTCTCAGCTCTGGTTGAAGAACCCGCCTTCTGCGATGCGGGCCTTGTCCTCCGCCGTGACATCGACGTTAGCAGGAGACAACAGGAACACCTTCTGGGTCACCCGCTCGATGCTGCCGTGAAGACCAAACACCAAACCGGCCGCAAAGTCGACAAGTCGCTTCGCATCTGTGTCATCCATCTCAGTCAGATTCATGATCACCGGGGTGCCCTCACGGAAGTGTTCCCCGATGGTACGGGCCTCGTTGTAGGTCCGCGGGTGAAGAGTGGTGATCCGGTAAGGCTCTCGTTCCGACACGACCTTGGGCATGATCACCGGTGCGTTCTTCTCCAGACTTGCGCGTTCTTGTGTGATGGACGCCACGGGCGCGATACGCGCCGGACGGCCCGATTCCGCGGGAAGCGAAGCGGAACGTGCGACCGGCTCGCGCGCGGCGGGCGGTTGTACGATTCGCACCTCTTCATCCCTTTGGGACTGATGTGCTACGTGGGACTGGTGGGACGGCTCGTGCCTCCGGTGGTCCCGTTCGGGTTCCGGGTCCAGTTCGGGCTCGAAGTCGTCATCGGGGTCGAATCCCCGGCCGTCGTACCCATCGTCCTCCACGAGGCCGAGGTAGACCGCCATCTTGCGCATCGCGCCGGCCATGCTCTGAGTCCTCCGCTCTGTGGTGGATCGGCTGACGACTGCCAAATGCCCGCGATCCACGAGGTCGTTGCGCCCGCCTTCGGTGGCACTGACCATATTTTCTGCTGTGGTCCGACTTCTTGGCGACGTTACCCGAGCCTGGGGCGGACTCCGAGTACCGCAGTGCCGACGCGTACATGTGTCGCTCCGGCGGCCACGGCCTGTTCGAGGTCCGCACTCATTCCTGCCGAGACCATGTTCGCAGCCGGATGAGCTCGGCGCAGGTCCGTCGACAAATCCATCAACCGCTCGAACGCCGCGAGTTCGCGCCCTGCGTAGGGGCCGGTGAGCGGCGCGACGGTCATCAGACCGTCCAGCCGCAGACCCGGCGCTCCGGCGATCAGCTCGCCCAACTCTTCGATTCCGCCGGGCCCTACGCCCCCGCGCTCCCCGCGTCCGCCCCTTTCCGCCGCAGGCTCCTCCGCGTCGAGCGCGACCTGGACCAGACAGCCGAGTTCGCGCTCCTGGCGCACCGCCTCCTTCGAGAGCGCGGTGACAAGCCGGGCGCGGTCGACGGACTGCACCAATCCGGCATAACCGACTACGGATCGCACCTTGTTGGTCTGCAATTGACCCACAAAATGCCAAGTCAAGGGCAGATCCGAACAGGCCGCGGCCTTGGGTGCCGCATCCTGGTCACGGTTCTCGGCCACGTGCCGCACGCCGAGCTCCGACAGAATTCGCACATCGCTCGCCGGATACGTCTTGGTGACCACGATCAGGGTCACCTCCTCGCGCTTCCGCCCGGCGGCGGTGCAGGCGGCGGCGATGCGACGCTCCACCTTCGCCAGGTTTTCGGCGAGTTCGTCCTTACGGTCCCTCATGCCCCTCAGTCCAGCCAGACATATCCCGCGAGTCGCCCCGTGGTTCGATCGCGGCGGTACGAGAAGTGGTCGCCCGACTCGATCGTGCACACCGGCGACTGCTCCCGGTCGTGCACCCCGAGCCGCTCGAGCTGCGCGTGCACTCCGGCGGTCACATCCACCGCCGGCGTGCCCCAACTCGTCTCGGAGTACGCCGCCGGTTCGACGGCGGCCACCTCGGCGCGCATCGCGTCCGGCACCTCGTAGCAGCGGCCGCAGACGGCGGGTCCGGTGCGGGCGACGATCCGGCCCGGCTCGGCGCCGAGTTCCGTCATGGCCCGTACGGCGGCCGGGACGACCCCGGCGACCATCCCGGGCCGCCCCGCGTGCGCCGCGGCGACGATGCCGGCGACCGGGTCGGCGAGCAGAACGGGCGTGCAGTCGGCGGTGAGGACGGCGAGGGCGAGACCACGCCGCATCGTGACGACGGCGTCGACCTCGGGCACCGGACGATCACCCCACGGAGTGTCGACCACCGCCACCTCCGCGCCGTGCACCTGGTTCATCCAGACCACCCGGGCCGGTTCCAGGCCGAGGGACTTGGCCGCCAGTTCGCGGTTGGTCCGTACGGCACCCGGGTCGTCGCCGACGGCTCCGCCGAGGTTGAGCTCCTCGTACGGAACGGCGCTCACCCCGCCCCACCGGTCGGTGAAGGCGAAGTGCGCGCCGTTCACTGTGCTCGTTCCGGAGCGCTGTCCTATCACTTCAGGAAGTCCGGCACGTCCAGTTCCTCGGCCGCGCTGTCCGCGTAGGTCCGCGACGGCGGGACCGGCGGGGCGGCCGGGAGGTCGCTTGCCGGCTCCGGCGCGGGCTCCGGGTCCTCCTTCGGCGTGACGCTGCCGAGCGAGCCGAAGGACGGGCGGCTCTCGGGCTGCCGTACCGGAGTGGGCTCGTCGCGGCGTGCCGAGGACGAGGACGAGCCCATGACGGTCTCCCGGCGGGCGGGAGGCTGGCCCCCGTCGAAGCCGGCCGCGATCACCGTGACCCGGACCTCGTCACCGAGGGCGTCGTCGATGACCGCGCCGAAGATGATGTTGGCCTCGGGGTGGGCGGCCTCGCTGACCAGCTGGGCGGCCTCGTTGATCTCGAACAGACCGAGGTCGGAGCCGCCGGAGATGGAGAGCAGCACGCCCCGGGCGCCGTCGATGGAGGCTTCCAGCAGCGGCGAGGAGATCGCCATCTCGGCCGCGGCCACCGCGCGGTCGTCGCCGCGGGCCGAGCCGATGCCCATGAGCGCCGAACCGGCCTCGGACATCACGGACTTGACGTCGGCGAAGTCGAGGTTGATCAGACCGGGGGTGGTGATCAGGTCGGTGATGCCCTGTACACCGGAGAGCAGGACCTGGTCGGCCGACTTGAAGGCGTCGAGCACCGAGACCTGGCGGTCCGAGATGGACAGCAACCGGTCGTTCGGGATGACGATGAGGGTGTCGACCTCTTCGCGGAGCTCGGCGATGCCGTCCTCGGCCTGGTTGGCGCGGCGCCGTCCCTCGAAGGTGAACGGGCGCGTGACCACACCGATGGTGAGGGCGCCCAGGGAACGGGCGATGTTGGCCACGACGGGTGCGCCGCCGGTGCCGGTGCCGCCGCCTTCACCGGCCGTCACGAAGACCATGTCGGCCCCCTTGAGGACCTCCTCGATCTCCTCGCGGTGATCCTCGGCGGCCTTGCGGCCGACGGCCGGGTTGGCTCCGGCGCCGAGTCCGCGGGTGAGTTCGCGGCCGACGTCGAGCTTGACGTCGGCGTCGCTCATCAACAGCGCCTGCGCGTCGGTGTTGATGGCGATGAACTCGACGCCCTTGAGACCGACCTCGATCATCCGGTTGATGGCATTGACACCACCGCCGCCGACACCGATGACTTTGATGACTGCGAGGTAGTTCTGCGGTGCTGCCACGTCGAAGGCCTCTCGCCTCGAGTTACGTGTCGCCGCTTCGCAGTGGATGCGATCCGGCGACTGATGCCGAATGGGACGGTCCGTTACGCCGACCCGAACCCTAACGTTGAAGTTTAGGGTTACCAGTGTGACTGTTCGCTGGAGTCTTCCGAACAGGACACTAAGTCGACAAGTGGCGCACGTTCAACGAACACGCCGAACCTCCCGTTTTTCTTTTCACCCTATGTGATCAGCCATAGCGCTGCCCAGCCAGGGTGCTGGCCTGCGCGGATGTGCGTCAACTCCCCGATGACGCAGGGGCGGTGGGGACCGAGACGTCGAAGTGCCGCGCGTCCGGCGCCGCTTTCATGAGTGCGGTGAGCGTACGGGCCTTCGCGGCCCCCTTCTCGCTGCTCCCCCACAGGACGTTCCGGCCGTCGCTCAACTCCAGTGAGATGTCGTCGTACGAACGGACCTTGACGGCCTCGGTGGCGCGCGCGACGGCGGCCGGAATGGCACGGGCGATGAGCGCCGCCTCCGCCACCAACCGGTCCTCCCCGAAGCGCCGCAGGCTCGCGGCGGAGGACTCCGAGGAGGAGGTGCTCAATTCCAGTGCGGGAATGCCTTTCGGGGCTTCGGAAACCGTGGCGAAACGGACACCCTTGCGGTCCACTTCGACGAACTTTCCACCCTTTTGCACAATGAGAACCGGAGTACGCTCGCTCACTTTCAGTCCGATTCCGTGGGGCCAGGAACGGACCACGTCAACCGTGTCAATTCGGGGCAGTTTCCGGCGCAGTCGCGCCTCAATCGCATCGGTGTCGACGGAAATCATCGGCGACCCGACCGGAACCCGGGCGGCCTCGCGTACCTGCGCGGGCGTCAACACCCTGGTTCCGGAGATCGATACGCGCTCCACGCGCACCCACTGCGAGCCGTACAACAGCCAGACCGTGCCCACCCCGAGCAGGACGAGCAGCACGGCAAGGATGATGATCGTACGAAGGCGGCGCAGCCTCAACCTCCGCGCCGGAGGCGGGCCGGACGACTCCTGCTGGCGTTCACCGCGCTCGGCGGTGGTCGGTCCGGCCACGCTTCCTGCCCTTCGTTCACACGGTCCTAGTGGTGTGCACGGTTGGCGGCGATCGCCTCGTACACCATGCCGACGAGCAGGTCGTCGGCGTCCCGGCGGCCGAACTCGGCGGCGGCGCGGGACATCTCGTACAGCCGGTGCGGGTCGGCGAGCACGGGCAGGACATTGCCTCGTACCCAGTCGGGCGTCAGTTCCGCGTCGTCGACCAGCAGCCCGCCGCCGGCCTTGACCACCGGCTGGGCGTTCAGCCGCTGTTCGCCGTTGCCGATGGGCAGCGGGACATAGGCGGCCGGGAGTCCGACGGCGGAGAGTTCGGCGACGGTCATCGCGCCCGCACGGCAGAGCATCATGTCGGCCGCGGCGTACGCGAGGTCCATCCGGTCCAGGTAACTTACCGGGATATAGGGGGGCATTCCCGGCATCTGCTGTACCTGCGGCAGTTCGTTCTTCGGGCCGACCGCGTGCAGGATCTGGATACCGGCCTGCTGCAGCCAGGGCGCGACCTGCTGGACGACCTCGTTGAGGCGGCGGGCGCCCTGCGAGCCGCCGGAGACCAGCAGCGTCGGCAGGTTGGGGTCGAGGCCGAAGGCCGCGCGGGCCTCGGGGCGGGCGGCGGCCCGGTCGAGGGTGGCGATGGTGCGGCGCAGCGGGATGCCGATGTAGCGGGCGTCGCGCAGCTTGCTGTCCGGGGTGGAGACGGCGACCCTGGCGGCGTAGCGCGAGCCGATCTTGTTGGCGAGGCCGGGGCGGGCGTTGGCCTCGTGGATGACGATCGGCACGCCGAGGCGCTTGGCGGCGAGGTAGCCGGGCAGCGCGACATAGCCGCCGAAGCCGACGACGGCGTCCGCCTTGGTGCGCTCCAGGATCTGCTCGGTCGCCTTGATCGTGCCGCGCAGCCGGCCCGGGACGGTGATCAGCTCGGGGGTCGGCTTGCGTGGCAGCGGTACCGCCGGGATCAGCGCGAGCTCGTAGCCCCGCTGTGGGACGAGCGTGGTCTCAAGGCCCCGCTCCGTGCCCAGGGCCGTGATCCCCACGGTCGGGTCCTGCCTGCGCAGGGCGTCCGCGAGGGCGAGCGCGGGCTCGATGTGGCCGGCGGTCCCCCCACCGGCGAGTACGACATGCACCGAAATTCACCGCTCTCCGGACGAGCGCGCCGCCGAGGCACGCCGTCGCATCGTGTTCCATCTCCGAGGCCACCGATCCCGCACGGCGCCTCCCGCCCGCTTTCTACCAAAGCGGGGTTGCCGCATGGAAAGCGCCGCCCGCGCAGCGGGCTCGTCACGCGCGAACGCGATCATCAGCCCGATGGCGAACATGGTCGGCAGCAGGGCGGATCCTCCGTAGGAGAACAGCGGGAGGGGGACTCCGGCGATCGGCAGCAGGCCGAGCACCGCACCGATGTTGATCACGGCCTGCGCCGTGATCCAGGTGGTCACGCCTCCCGCGGCATACCTGACGAAGGGGTCCTCCGTACGTCCGGCCACGCGGATACCCGCATAGCCTAGAGCCGCGAAGAGGGCGAGCACCGACAGCGTCCCCGCCAGGCCCAGTTCCTCACCGGTGACGGCGAAGATGAAGTCCGTGTGGGCTTCCGGGAGTTGCCCCCATTTTTCCACACTCGCACCGAGCCCGGATCCGAAGATTCCGCCTGATGCGAGGGCGTAGATGCCGTGCACGGCCTGCCAGCAGTCGGCGACCCCGGACTTCGGCTCGGTGGCGCCGATGCAGGCGAGCCGGGCCATGCGGTTGGGGCTCGTCTTGATGAGGATCACACCGATCGCGGCCGCGACCGACAGCACACCGACGAACAGCCGGGTGGGCGCCCCGGCCAGCCACAGCAGGCCGAAGAGGATGGCCGTCAGGATGATCGCCGTGCCCATGTCGCCGCCGAGCATGATCAGCCCGAGCAGCATGAAGGCGACCGGAACGAGTGGCACCAGCATGTGCTTCCACTGGTTGAGGAGCTTCTTGTCCTGCTTGCGGGCCAGCAGGTCCGCGCCCCACAGCACCAGCGCCAGCTTGCCGAACTCGCTGGGCTGGATCTGGAAGGAGCCGCCGAGCGAGATCCAGTTCTGGTTGCCGTTGACCGACATCCCTATCCCCGGCACCTGCACCAGTGCCATCAGGAACACCGCACCCGCGAGGATCGGGTAGGCCAGCGCCCGGTGCAGCTTCACCGGCATCAGCGACGCGATCAGCAGCAGGACACCGCCGATGACGGCGGCGAGGAGTTGCTTGCGGAAGAAGTACGAGCCCGGCAGGGACATCTGCAGCGCCGTGATCTGGGAGGCCGAGTAGACCATCACCAGACCGAGCACGGTGATCAGCAGGCTTCCGCCCATGATCAGGTAGTAGGCGGTCAGCGGCCGGTCCCAGGCGCGCTTGGCATTGAGGTAGAAGCGGCGCAGCGGGTTCTCGCGGACCGGCCCGGACGCTGCGGGCCGCCTGACGGCCCCCTGCACGGGCGGACGTCCGGTCCGGCTACCGGGCATCGGGGCCTCCGATTTTCGTAGGCCCTGTGCGATGGACCGGCCCGGTGCCGAACTCGGTCTGTGGCGATCCGCGCCGCCCGCCGCGGCCGCGGCTTATCGACACGGCTCCGCCGCCCGGGAGCCGCACGCTCCCCGTGCCCCGGCTGGGGGCGGCTGCACAGCGCAGTTCCCTGCAGCCGCCCTGGTCCAAACGAAAGGACCTGGCCCTCGACGATCCCACGCGTCCCTCCCAAGGTCGCCCGGCGGCAGGCGGCCGGGTCAGGCGCCGAGTTCGCGGACCGCTTCTGCGAACGCGTCACCGCGCTTGTTGTAGTTGGCGAACATGTCCATCGAGGCGCAGGCCGGGGCCAGCAGCACCGTGTCGCCGGGGGCCGCGAGCCGCTGGGCCTCCTGGACAGCCGCGAGCATCGCCCCAGTGTCGGTCCGGTCGAGGTCGACGACGGGTACTTCGGGCGCGTGTCGCGCCAGGGCTTCACGGATGAGGGCGCGGTCCTTGCCGATGAGGACGACTCCGCGAAGTCGCTTTGCCGACTTGGCGACCAGTTCGTCGAAGGTCGCGCCCTTGGCGAGCCCGCCCGCGATCCACACGATGGACTCGTAGGCCGCCAACGAGGCCTCGGCCGCATGCGTGTTGGTGGCCTTGGAGTCGTCGATGTACGCGACGCCGCCCACGTCGGCCACATGCGCGATGCGGTGCGCGTCCGGGGTGAAGTTCCTGAGGCCGTCGCGTACGGCCGCGGCGGGCACCCCGAAGGCGCGCGCGAGGGCCGCCGCCGCAAGGGCGTTGGCGATGTTGTGCGGGGCCGGCGGATTGACGTCGGAGACCTCGGCGAGCTCCTGCGCGTTCTTCTGCCGGTTCTCCACGAAGGCCCGGTCTACCAGGATGCCGTCCACGACGCCGAGTTGGGAGGGACCGGGGGTGCCGAGGGTGAAGCCGATGGCCCGGCAGCCCTCCTCGACATCGGCCTCGCGCACCAGGTCCTCGGTGGCCTTGTCGGCGGCGTTGTAGACGCAGGCGACGCGATTGCCCTCGTAGATACGGCCCTTGTCGGCGGCGTAGGCCTCCATGGAGCCGTGCCAGTCGAGGTGGTCGGGGGCCAGGTTCAGGACGGCGGCGGAATGCGCACGCAGGGAGGGCGCCCAGTGCAACTGGTAGCTGGACAGCTCCACGGCGAGGACGTCGTACTGTTCCTCGCCGAGCACCACGTCGAGGAGCGAGACGCCGATGTTGCCGACGGCGGCCGTGCGCAGGCCCGCGGCCCTCAGGATGGACGCCAGCATCTGGACGGTGGTGGTCTTGCCGTTGGTGCCGGTGACGGCCAGCCAGGGGGCCGCGTCGGGGCCCCGCAGCCGCCAGGCGAGTTCGACGTCGCCCCAGATGTCGACGCCTGCCTCGCGGGCCGCGACGAACAGCGGCTTGTCCGGCTTCCAGCCGGGGGTGGTGACGATCAGCTCGGTGCCCTCCGGCAGGGTCGCCCCATCACCCAGCCGCACGGTGATCCCCAGTGCCTCCAGCTCGGCGGCCTGCTCACGCGCGCGTGCGTCGTCGCCGTCGTTGACGACCGTGACGATCGCCCCGCGCGCGTGCAGCACCTTGGCCGCCGGGATACCGGAGACGCCGAGCCCGGCGACGGTGACGTGCTTGCCCTGCCAGTCGGTCACTTGTCCGCTGCCCATCCCGCGTAGAAGAGGCCCAGTCCGACGATCACACAGATGCCCTGGATGATCCAGAAGCGGACCACCACAAGGACTTCGGACCAGCCCTTGAGTTCGAAGTGGTGCTGGAGTGGCGCCATCCGGAAGACGCGCCTGCCGGTCAGGCGGAAGGAGCCGACCTGGATGACCACCGACATCGTGATGAGGACGAACAGGCCGCCCATGATGGCCACCAGCAGCTCCGTGCGGGAGAGGATGGCCAGGCCCGTGAGGACACCGCCGAGCGCGAGCGAACCGGTGTCACCCATGAAGATCTTGGCCGGCGAGGTGTTCCACCACAGGAAGCCGAGGCAGGCGCCCATCAGCGCGGAGGCGATGACCGCGAGGTCGAGCGGGTCGCGCACCTCGTAGCAGGCGGCAGGGTTGGTGAGGGTCTGGTCGTTGGCGCAGGACTCCTGGAACTGCCAGACGCCGATGAAGGTGTAGGCGCCGAAGACGAGGACGGAGGCGCCGGTCGCCAGGCCGTCCAGACCGTCCGTCAGGTTCACGCCGTTCGACATCGCGAGGATCATGAACAGCGCCCAGACCACGAACAGCACCGGGCCGATCGACCAGCCGAAGTCCGTGATGAACGACAGCTTCGTGGAGGCCGGGGCGTTGCCGCGGGCGTCCTGGAACTGGAGGGCGAGCACCGCGAAGCTGATGCCGACGATCAGCTGGCCGGCCATCTTCGCCTTGGCCCTGAGGCCCAGCGAACGCCTCTTGACGATCTTGATGTAGTCGTCGAGGAAGCCGACCAGGCCCATGCCGCACATCAGGCCGAGCACCAGCAGACCCGAGTAGCTCGGGGCGTAGCCGGTGATGACCTTGGAGAGGAAGTACGCGGCCACCGTCGCGAGGATGAAGGCGATGCCGCCCATGGTCGGCGTACCGCGCTTGCTGGCGTGCTCGCGCGGGCCGTCGTCACGGATGTACTGGCCGTAGCCCTTGCGGGCCAGCAGCTTGATCAGCAGCGGGGTGCCGACCAGCGTCAGAAAGAGACCGATGACGCCCGAGAACAGGATCTGCTTCATCATCGGGCATCAGCCCCACCCTCGGCACCGGTCTCGAGCAGCGCCTGCGCCACGCTTTCGAGCCCCACCGACCGGGACGCCTTCACGAGCACGACGTCCCCCGGGCGCAACTCGCTGCGCAACAGGTCGACCGCCGCCTGTGCGTCGGACACGTGCACCGACTCCTCACCCCACGAACCCTCGTTATATGCGCCCAGTTGCAGCCAGGACGCTTCCCTGCCCCCGACCGCGACGAGCTTGCCGACATTGAGCCGGACGGCGAGCCGTCCGACCGCGTCGTGCTCGGCGAGCGCCTCGTCCCCGAGCTCGGCCATCTTGCCGAGCACCGCCCAGGTCCGCCGCCCCTTGCCCATGGCCGCGAGCGCGCGCAGGGCGGCTCGCATGGACTCGGGGTTCGCGTTGTAGGCGTCGTTGACGATGGTCACGCCGTCCGGTCGCTCGGTGACCTCCATGCGCCAGCGGGAGAGGGAGCCCGCCTCGGAGAGCGCGGTGGCGATCTCAGCTGCGGACATGCCCAGCTCATGGGCGACGGCGGCCGCGGCGAGCGCGTTCGACACGTGGTGCTCACCGTACAGGCGCATGGTCACATCGCTTGCACCGGAGGGTGTGTGGAGGGTGAAGGCGGGCTGTCCGCTGTCCGTGAGTCGCACGTTCTCGGCGCGTACGTCCGCTTCGTCGGCCTCTCCGAAGAGGAGGACCTTCGCCTTCGTACGGGACGCCATGGCCCGTACGAGGGGGTCGTCCGCGTTGAGGATCGCGGCACCGTCCTCCGGAAGGGACTCCACCAGTTCGCCCTTGGCCTGCGCGATCTGCTCGCGGCCGCCGAACTCGCCGATGTGGGCGGTGCCGACGTTGAGAACGAGGCCGATCTTCGGGGGCGTCAGGTCGGTGAGGTAGCGGATGTGGCCGATGCCGCGGGCGCCCATCTCCAGGACGAGGAACCTGGTCTCCTCGGTGGCGGACAGGGCGGTGAGGGGCAGCCCGATCTCGTTGTTGAGCGAGCCGGGCGTGAACACCGTCGGTGCCTTGCGCTGCAGGACCTGGGCGATCAGGTCCTTGGTGCTGGTCTTGCCCGCGGAGCCGGTGAGGGCCACGAGGGTCGCGCCGAGTCGTCGTACGACATGGCGGGCGAGGGCTCCGAGGGCGCTCTGGACGTCCTCGACGACGATCGCGGGCACGCCGACGGGGCGCGATGCCAGTACGGCCACCGCGCCCGCCTCGACGACCTGGGCTGCGAAGTCGTGGCCGTCGACCCGTTCGCCGACGAAGGCGACGAAGAGGCTGCCGGGCCGCACCTCGCGGGAGTCCCGGACGACCGAAGCCGTGACCTGGACGGACGGATCCGGTATGTCGTGCGTCTGCCCGCCGACGACTTCTGCGATCTCGGCGAGAGAGAGGGCGATCACAAGTTCATCCCTGGGTCTTCTGGATGGCTTCTCGAAGCACCTGGCGGTCGTCGAAGGGACGGACCACCCCGGCGATGTCCTGGCCCTGCTCGTGGCCCTTGCCCGCGACGAGCACGGTGTCCCCGGGCCGTGCTCGGGCGACGGCTGCGGCGATCGCGGCGGCCCGGTCCTCGAAGACCTGGACCTCGCCGCGTTCGTGTGCTGGTACGGACGCCGCGCCCTCGAGCATGGTTGCAAGGATCGCGAGGGGGTCCTCGGAGCGGGGGTTGTCGGAGGTCAGTACGGCGGTGTCGGCGAGGCGGGCCGCGGCGGCGCCCATCGGCGCCCGCTTGGTCCTGTCCCGGTCGCCGCCGCAGCCGAGCACGACGTGCAGCCTGCCCTCGGTGACCTTGCCCAGGGCGCGCAGGACCGATTCGACGGCGTCGGTCTTGTGGGCGTAGTCGACGACCGCGAGATACGGCTGCCCGGCGTCCACGCGCTCCAGGCGGCCCGGCACGCCCGGGACGGCGGCGATGCCGTCGGCGGCGGTCTGCGGGTCGAGGCCCGCGGCGGCGAGGGCGACGACGGCGGCGAGGGTGTTGGCCACGTTGAAGCCGCCCGGCAGCGGCGCCTTCGCCTCGATCCGCTCGCCCTCGGGGCCGATCACGGTGAACGTCGAGTCCATCGGGCCGACTTGGACGTCCTCGGCGCGCCAGTCGGCGTCGGGGTGGCCCTCGGCCGAGAAGGTCACGACCGGGACGCCGGCCTCCTCGACCAGCCTGCGGCCGTACTCGTCGTCGAGGTTGACGACGCCCAGTTTGCTGCGTTCCGGGGTGAACAGCTGTGCCTTGGCCCGGAAGTAGTCCTCCATGTCGGAGTGGAACTCCATGTGTTCCGGGCTGAGGTTGGTGAAGACGCCGATGTCGAAGACGCAGCCGTCGACCCGGCCGAGGACCAGGGCGTGGCTGGAGACCTCCATGGCGACCGCCTCGACGCCGCGTTCGCGCATGACCGCGAACAGGGCCTGCAGGTCGGTGGCTTCGGGGGTGGTGCGCTCGGACTTGATGCGCTCGTCGCCGATGCGCATCTCGACCGTGCCGATCAGACCGGTGTTGCTCTTGGTCTTCAGGCCGCCCTCGACGAGGTAGGCGGTGGTGGTCTTGCCGGAGGTGCCGGTGATGCCGATCTGGAGCAGATCGCGGCCCGGGTGGCCATAGATCGTGGCCGCCAGCTCGCCCATCCGCCCGCGCGGGTCCTCCACCACCAGGACCGGCAGACCGGTCGCGGCGGCGCGCTCGGCGCCGGTCGGGTCGGTCAGCACGGCGACCGCGCCGAGGCCGGCGGCCTGGGTGACGAAGTCGGCACCGTGCAGACGGGCGCCCGGCAGGGCGGCGTACAGGTCGCCGGGGCGGACGGCGCGCGAGTCATGGGTGATGCCCGTGACCTCGGCGGCGCTCTCCGACGCGGTGGCACCCAGCTGATCGGCGAGTTCCGCGAGGGGTGTGGCGGAGACCTGCACCGGCCTGGGCGGCCCCGGGTATGTCACGGATGCGCCCTTCTGGGTGGTTTGGGACTGATCAGCGTGTGGCACGGCGGTGAGCGTACCGGGCGCACCCGCCTGCGAGCCAAAGAGGGGCCCGCGCGCAGCGCGGTCCGGCAAGGGTGGCGGTGGAAGACGGGCGGGCGAGGGGGCGGGGGCGCCCGGGTTGCCGGAGTCGGGAGTGATCATGGTCACGGAGCGTTCCTGGCTGGTTGCGCTGATCAGAAGGTGACGGGCAGGTTCGCGGCCCGCGCACCCGTGGGCGGGACCTGAAGGGTCTTCAGTGCGAACTCCATCACCTCCTTGTAGATGGGTCCGCAGATCTGGCCGCCGAAGTAACTCCCGCTGGTGGCGTTCTGGATGGCGCAGTACACGGTGATGCGGGGGTTGTCCGCAGGTGCGAATCCGGCGAACGAGGAGGTGTAGCCGCGGTACTGGCCGGTGGCCGGATCCACGCGGTTGGCCGTACCCGTCTTGCCCGCGACCCGGTAGCCGGGGATGCGCGCCTTGTTGCCGGTTCCCTCCCGGTCGTCGACGACCGACTCCAGCATCTGGGCGAGGGCCCTCGCCGTCTTCGCGCTGACGACCCTTGTCCTCTCGGGCTTCGCGGCCGCGGTGAAGCGCCCGTCGGGTCCCTTGGTGCCGCGCACCAGCGTGGGCTGGATGCGGACGCCGCCGTTGGCGATGGTCGAGTACACGGACGCCGCCTGCAGCGCGCTGACGGACACACCCTGGCCGAAAGGAATCGTGTACTGCTGCGACGTCGACCACTTCTCCGGCGGCGCGAGGATGCCCTTGGTCTCGCCGGGCAGGCCCAGTCCGGTGTAGCCGCCGATGCCGAACTTGCGCAGGTACGAGTAGAGGACCTTGTTGGCCTGCGCCTGTGTCCTGCCCAGCTGGCCGGTGGCCAGGATGGTGCCGATGTTGCTGGACTTGGCGAGCACGCCGTTGAGCGTGAGGTTCCAGGTGTCGTGGTCGACGTCGTCCTTGAAGAGCCGGTCGCCGCGGTGCAGCCGGTTCGGCACGACGACATGTGTCAGCGGGGTGGCGACGTTCTCCTGGAGCACGGCGGCCATCGACATGATCTTGGCGGTGGAGCCGGGCTCGTAGGCGTCCTCGACGGCCCAGTTGTGCAGCGCGTTCGGGTTCGCCTTGGAGAGGTCGTTGGGGTCGAAGCCGGGCGCGTTGGCCATCGCCAGGATCTCGCCGGTGCGGGTGTCCTGCACTATCACGTACCCGCGGTCGGCGCCGGACTTCCTCACCTGCTGGCTGATCGCGTTCTGCGCGGCCCACTGGATGTCGCGGTCGAGGGTGAGCTCGACGTCGCTGCCGGGCACGGCGGGCGTCTCGGTGGAGCCCGCGGTGGGCACCAGGCGGCCGCCGGACTGGGCGTAGCGGATCTTGCCGTCCTTGCCGGCCAGCTCCTTGTTGAGCTCCTGCTCGATGCCTCCGCCGCCCTTGCCCTGGTCGTTGACCCAGCCCAGTATCCCGGCGGCCAGGTCCCCGTTGGGATAGATCCGCTTGCTGCTGGGGTCGGCGAAGACACCGGCGAGGACGTTGACCGTGGACTTGTCCTTCTCCCCCTTCGCGGTGAGGGCGGTCTTCAGGTCCTTGATCTGCTTCCAGACCTGCGGGGTCTGGCGGCGGGCGAGCAGGACGTAGCGCAGCTTCTTGTTCTTGGGGCGGAGCTTGTGGACGAGCGTGTCCTGCTCCATGCCGAGGATCGGCGCGAGGAGCGCGGCCGCCTGCTCCGGGCCGTTGCCGACCTTCAGCTGTTCGCGGGTGAACATCGTGGGGTCGGCCGTGAGGTCGTAGGCATCCACGCTGGTCGCGAGGGCCACGCCGTTGCGGTCGAGGATGCCGCCGCGCTCGGCGGTCAGGACATGGCCCACGTAGCGGTTCTGGTCGGCCTTGGCGGCGTACGCGCTCGCGTCGACGGCCTGCACCTGCAGCAGCCGTACGACGAAGGCGGCCAGCACCAGGGTGAGCGCCAGGCTGACCATGCGCAGCCGGGGGCGGGGGCTGCCCAGCCGCAGGGCGCCCGAGGCCGCGGGGCGGCCCGGTGCCGGGCGGCGGGCGGGGCGGGCGCCGGGGCCCGGGCGCCGGGCGCCGGCGGCGGGGCGGTCGGGCCGCGCGGGGCCGGGCACGCGTCGGCGCGGCGGTTGCCTTTCTCCAGAAGTGTCTGGCACTTCCGTCACCTGCCGGGGGTCGTGGTCGTCTGGGCGGGATCGGCCTGTGGGGTGGGGGGCGCACCGGCGGCCGGCGGGGCCGCGGCGGGCTGAGGCGGGAGCAGGACGAGCGGCATCTGCACCGCGGACTGCTCGACGGTCCGGCTGACGGCCTGCTGGCCGGCGACCGAGGGGACGCCCCTGACGGTGCCGTCGGGACTCAGGAACGCGGGATCTCCGCCGGGGATCATGCCCAGTTCGCGGGCCCGCTGCTGGAGGGCCTCCGGGGCGGAGTAGGAGTCGATGTCCCGCTGGAGCCCCTGTTCCTCGTCGGTGAGGCTCTTGGTGTCCTTCTGGAGGTCGTCGAGCTTGAACGAGCCTTCGCTGAGCGCGGAGTTCAGCACCAGGAGCGCGATCAGCCCGCCGCCCAGGAGGAGCACGACGAGAAGGACGAAGGGGGTACGGGCCGCCTGTGCACGGCTTCCCGGTCCGGGGAAGAGGCGTGCGAGACGAGCGGCCCGCCCCCGCAGTTCGGGTTTCCTGCTCACACGGCCTCCAGTGAGTCCGGTTGCCGGGCCGACTCGCTCGCCAACTCGTTCACGCCCCTCATTCGATGGACTCCCTGATGCGCTGGGCTCCGCGCAGTCGCGCCGGCGCCGCCCGCCGGTTCTCGGCGACCTCTTCCTCGGTGGGAAGTTCGGCACCGCGGGTGAGCAGCTTGAGCCGGGGCTGGTACTGCTCGGGCACGACCGGCAGTCCGGGGGGCGCGGTGGTGGCCGCTCCGGCCGCGAACACCTGTTTGACCAGGCGGTCCTCGAGCGAGTGGTACGACAGGACGGCGATCCGTCCGCCCACGTCGAGTGCCTGCACGGCGGCCGGGATCGCCCGCTCCAGGACGGAGAGCTCGCCGTTGACCTCGATACGCAGGGCCTGGAAGGTGCGCTTGGCCGGGTTGCCGCCGGTGCGCTTGGCGGCCTGCGGCAGCGCGTCCCGGATCAGCTCGACGAGCCGCGCGCTGTTGCTGAACGGCTCCTTCGCGCGCTCGCGCACGATGGCGGCCACGATCCGCTTGGCCTGCTTCTCCTCGCCGTACGCCCGCAGGATCCGGACGAGTTCGCCGGCGGGGTAGGTGTTGAGGACCTCGGCGGCGCTCATGCCGGTCGTCTGGTCCATGCGCATGTCGAGGGGGGCGTCCTGGGCGTAGGCGAAGCCGCGGTCGGCCTCGTCGAGCTGCATGGAGGAGACGCCGAGGTCGAACAGGACGCCCTGCACGCGCGCGATGCCGAGTCTTTCCAGTACGTCCGGCAGCTCGTCGTAGACGGCGTGCACCAGGGTGGCCCGCTCGCCGAAGGGCTTGAGCCTCTCGCCGGACAGGCGCAGCGCCTCCTTGTCGCGGTCCAGGGCGACCAGCCGGGCCTCGGGGAACTGTGTCAGCAGGGCCTCGCTGTGGCCGCCGAGGCCGAGGGTGCAGTCGACGACCACCGCTCCCGGCCGCTGCAGGGCGGGGGCCAACAGGTCCAGGCACCGCTGGAGCATCACCGGGACATGTCGACTCTGTCCCTCCCGTCGCCCACCACCGCCCTTGTTCGAATGCGCTTCGCGCCCCATTTGATCCTGGGCCCTCTCAGATCCGGCCGCGGGCCATACGCACCGCCGGGTCCCCGCCCGCTCGTGAAGGGGAGGTCCGCCGGCGCCAGGAGCGTCAGCCGACCGGGAGCGGGAGGAGGCCGAGCCGTACGTACGCGCCGCGCACGTGGGGAGACCGTCCGTGCGTGAGCCGGGGCCTCCGGGGATTTCAGTCCAGCAGGGAGAGCCTCGCCTCCCGCTTCGCGTCACTTTAGTCCACGGTGTCTCGCGGTCAATCAACTGGCCTGCGCGTCGCGCCCCGGCGTGATTGTGAAGCCGCAAATCCGCGAAAATCACCCGTACGGCTTCACCTCCGCCACTCGTGTGGGTTACCTCACAAGAAGGCTGTGATGACGCTCTTCTCCCGCTCTCACACCGCGACTGAATCGCTTGTGACCAGTACCGTCATAGCTATGACGACTTCTGCATCTGTTCCCACCGAGTCCGAAGGCGCCATACGCGGCGGCACCGTCACCGACCGCCTGGTCGAGGCCAACGGACGGTACGCCGAGGCATTCACCGACCCCGGGATGGACGCCCGCCCGGTTCTGCACGTGGCGGTCGTGGCCTGCATGGACGCCCGTATCGACCTGCACGCCGCGCTCGGCCTGGAGCTCGGCGACTGCCACACCATCCGCAACGCGGGCGGCGTCGTCACCGACGACGTGATCCGCTCGCTCACCATCAGCCAGCGCAAGCTGGGCACCCGCAGCATCGTCCTCATCCACCACACGGGCTGCGGCCTGGAGGCCATCACGGAGGACTTCCGCACCGAGCTGGAGATGGAGGTCGGCCAGCGCCCGGCCTGGGCGGTGGAGTCCTTCCGGGACGTCGACCAGGACGTACGGCAGTCCATGCAGCGGGTGCGCACCTCGCCGTTCCTGCAGCACACCGACGACGTACGCGGCTTCGTCTTCGACGTGAAGACGGGTCTGCTGCGCGAGATCGACCCCGCGTGACGGCGCTCGGCCCTTCTCGTTTTTCGCAAATCCCGCGCATGCTGGAGCCCAAGCGTCGTAAAACCCGACATACCGCAGCCAGTTGTCCACAGTCGAGTGACACGAAACGGTAACGGCAGCAAGAATGCGGGGTGTGGCGTCACGCGGAACTATTCACGCGTGGTGTCCGTGTTTCGGGGTGGGCCGGTCCGCACAGCAAGCGTCGGCCCGGAGAAAGAACGGGCCGAGGAGGGCCGGGTGACGACCTATGACGATCGAGCGAGCCTTACAGATCTGACTGCCACTGTGGAGCGGGTCCGCAGTTCGGTGGAAGGAGTGATCGAGGGCAAGCCCGAGGTCGTACGGCTTTCGCTGACCGTACTGCTCGCCGAGGGACATCTTCTGATCGAGGATGTCCCCGGCGTGGGCAAGACCATGCTGGCCAAGGCGCTGGCCAAGTCCATCGACTGTTCGGTGCGGCGCATCCAGTTCACCCCCGACCTGCTGCCCTCGGACATCACGGGTGTGTCCATCTGGGACCAGCAGCGCCGGGACTTCGAGTTCAAGCCGGGCGCGATCTTCGCGCAGATCGTGATCGGCGACGAGATCAACCGCGCCTCGCCCAAGACGCAGTCCGCGCTCCTGGAGTCGATGGAGGAGCGCCAGGTCACCATCGACGGGCAGACCTATGAGCTGCCCAGCCCCTTCATGGTGGTGGCCACCCAGAACCCGGTCGAGATGGAGGGCACCTATCCGCTGCCCGAGGCCCAGCGCGACCGCTTCATGGCCCGGGTCTCCGTGGGCTACCCCAGCGTGGAGGCCGAGCTGCAGATGCTCGACGTGCACGGCGGTGTGTCCCCCCTGGAGGACCTGCAGCCGGTGGCGCACGCGCACGACATCGTGAAGCTGATCGAGGCCGTGCGCGGCGTGCACGTCGCCGAAACGGTCCGGCGGTACGCGGTGGAGCTGGTCGCCGCCACCCGCACCCACCCCGACCTCAGACTCGGCGCCTCCCCGCGCGCGACGCTGCACCTGCTGCGCGCGGCGAAGGCCTCCGCAGCCCTGAGCGGCCGGGAGTACGCGCTGCCGGACGACGTGCAGGCGCTCGCCGTCGCCGTCCTGGCCCACCGGCTGCTGCCCACCGCCCAGGCCCAGCTCAACCGCCGTACCTCCGAGCAGGTCGTGCAGGAGATCCTGCAGCGCACCGCGGTGCCTGCCGCGCCCCAGCAGCAGCCCGGCTTCGGCGGCCTCGGCCGCGGTGCGCCCGCGTACCCCCAGCAGCCGCCGCGGAGGCTGTGATGACCGCCGGGGGGACGGGCCACCCGGACAGCGGCCAGAGCGAGAAGGGCGGCGTCCGAACCGCCCTGGCGGGCCTGACCACCCGCGGACGCTCCTTCCTGGCCGCCGGGATCGCGGCCGCCATCTGCGCCTACGTGCTGGGGCAGAGCGATCTGCTGCGGGTCGGTCTGCTGCTCGCCGCACTGCCCCTGATCTGCGCGCTGTTCCTCTACCGCACGCGCTACCGGGTCGCCGGCAGCCGCCGTCTGGCCCCCGCGCGCGTGCCCGCCGGCAGTGAGGCCCGGGTCCATCTGCGGATGGACAACGTCTCGCGGCTGCCCACGGGCCTGCTGATGCTCCAGGACCGGGTGCCCTACGTGCTCGGCCCGCGCCCCCGCTTCGTCCTGGACCGGGTGGAGCCGGGCGGCCGCCGCGAGGTGTCCTACCGGGTCCGCTCCGACCTGCGCGGCCGCTATCCGCTGGGCCCGCTGCAACTGCGCCTGACCGACCCGTTCGGGATGTGCGAGCTGACCCGGTCCTTCTCCTCGTACGACACCCTGACGGTGATCCCGCGTGTGGAGGCGCTGCCACCGGTGCGCCTGAGCGGCGAGTCGAAGGGGTACGGCGACGGGCGGCAGCGCTCGCTCGCGCTGGCCGGCGAGGACGACGTGATCCCGCGCGGCTACCGCTACGGCGACGATCTGCGCCGCGTCCACTGGCGCTCCACCGCCCGCTACGGCGAGCTGATGGTGCGCCGCGAGGAGCAGCCCCAGCGCGCCCGCTGCACGGTGCTGCTCGACACCCGGGGCCTCGCCTTCCAGGGCGCGGGCCCCGACTCGGCCTTCGAGTGGGCGGTCTCGGGCGCGGCGTCCGTCCTGGTGCACATGCTCGAACGGGGCTTTTCCGTCCGGCTGCTGACCGACACCGGCAACTCGGTGCCCGGCGAGGGCGCCGACGGGTTCGCGGGCGCCAGCCAGGAGACGGCGGACGCGGCCGGGCTGATGATGGACACCCTCGCGGTGGTCGACCACTCCGACGGGGCGGGCCTGTCGCGGGCGTACGACGTGCTGCGCGGCGGGAACGAGGGGCTGCTGGTGGCCTTCTTCGGCGACCTCGACGAGGAGCAGGCCGCGGTCGTCGCCAAGATGCGCCAGCGCAGCGGGGGCGCGGTCGCCTTCCTGCTGGACAGTGACGCGTGGGTGCGGGAACCGAGCGATGTGCCCGGCCCGTTGGACAGGAGCGGGGAACGGCTGCGGATGCTGCGGGAGGCGGGCTGGACGGCCCTGAAGGTGCCGCGGGCCGCTTCGCTCGCGGAGTTGTGGCGTCTGGCGGACCGCGAGCGCACGGGTCTCGCCGCGACGAGCGGGACGAGCAGCGGGGGGACGGGCTCATGAGCGGGCGGGCACGACTGGCGCTGTGCGCCTGGGCGGCCACGCTGATGGCGTCCTGCGCCCTGCTGCCACTGGTCTCGCCGGCCTCCTGGATCCTCCAGGTGGCGGTCATGCTCGCGGTGCAGACGGGGGTGGGCGCGGCGACCCGGCGGGTGCCGCTGGCACGGCCGCTGACGGTGGCGGCGCAGGCGTTGGTCACGCTGATGATGCTGACCCTGGCCTTCGCCCGGCAGCAGGCCCTCATAGGCATCGTCCCCGGACCCGCGGCGTTCCGTCACTTCGCGGACCTGCTGCAGCAGGGCAGCGACGACATCGCGCGGTATGCGATCCCGGCGCCCCTGGAGTCCGACGGCATCAGGCTGATGGTCCTCGGCGGGGTGCTGGTGATCGGCCTCGCGGTGGACACCCTCGCGGTGACCTTCCGCAGCGCAGCCCCGGCCGGTCTGCCGCTGCTGGCGCTGTATTCCGTCGCCGGAGGGCTGTCCCACGGCGGCGCCGACTGGCTGTGGTTCCTGGTCGCGGCGGGCGGCTATCTGATGCTGCTGCTGGCCGAGGGGCGCGAGCGGCTCTCGCAGTGGGGCCGGGTCTTCGGCGGGGCGGCGCACGGCCCGGGCGGGGAGCCCGGCGCGTTGGCGCCGGTGCGCACCGGGCGCCGTATCGGAGTGGTCGCGCTGGGTGTCGCCCTGATGGTGCCGATCGCCCTGCCCGCGATGAACGGCGGCCTGCTGGACGCGGCCGGGACGGGCGTGGGCGGCGGCAACGGCAGCGGCGGCACGATCTCCGCGGTGAACCCGCTGGTGTCCCTGCGCGACAGTCTGAACGTGGACCAGGACCGCGAGGTCATGTCCCTGAAGACGAACAGCAACGACATCTCGGACCTGTACCTGCGGATCGTGTCCCTGGACGACTTCGACGGCAGCACCTGGAAACCGTCCAAGCGGCACGTCACCGGCGTACCGGGCAGCTTCCCGATCCCGGCCGGCCTCGGCGGGGACGTGAAGCGGGCGGAGATACAGACCCGGATCTCGGCCGCCGACTGGTACGCCCAGGACTGGCTGCCGATGCCGTACCCGCCCAGCGGCGTGGACGTCAACGGCAAATGGCGTTACGAACCGGTGGGCATGACGCTGGTCGGCGACCACGGCGAGACCACCCGCGGGAAGACCTACCTGGTCAAGAGTCTCGATGTGCAGCCGACGGCGGAGCAGCTCGCCGACGCTCCGGAGCCGCCGGCGTCCCTGAAGCGCGACTACACCAGACTGCCGGACTCCCTGCCCGCGGTGGTGGCCAGGACCGCCCGCAAGGTCACCGACGGCGCGACCAGCCACTACGAGCAGGCGGTCAAGCTCCAGGACTACTTCTCGTTCAGCGGCGGCTTCGAGTACAGCACCCAGGTGCAGGTGGGCAGCGGTCCCGACGCGATCGCCAAGTTCCTCAAGGACAAGCAGGGCTTCTGCGTCCACTTCTCCTTCGCGATGGCGGCGATGGCCCGCAGCCTGGGCATACCCGCCCGGGTCGCGGTGGGCTTCGCCCCGGGCACGCCCCAGGCGGACGGCTCGGTGTCGGTGGGGCTGAAGGACGCGCACGCCTGGCCCGAGCTGTACTTCGAGGGGGTGGGCTGGACCCGTTTCGAGCCGACCCCGAGCCGGGGCGTGACCCCCTCGTACACGCAGTCGGACACGCCGGAGAACAATCTCCCGCCGGCATCGCGGCCCTCGCAGTCGGCGGGTTCGTCCGCCTCGGCGGCGCCCTCTGCGAGCACCAGCTGCTCGGCGCGGCAGCAGAGGCTGGAGGACTGCTCCGCCGCTCTCCCGCTGGAGACGGCCAAGCCGGGCGGTGACGGTCTGCCCTGGTACAAGATCGCCGGATGGTCCCTGCTGGGGCTCCTGGCGGTCGCCGTGCCGCTGCTGCCCATGCTGTGGCGGCTGCGGCGGCGCTCGGTGCGGCTGGCCTCGGCCCAGCACTCCGTCTCCGCCCCGGCGCCGGCCCGGGAGGGCCGCAAGGCGCGGGGCGCGGACGCGGGGGGCCGGGACGATGTCGATGTGACGGCCCTGCCGGTGGAGGCGGACGCGCGGTTCGCCGCGGAGGTGGCCGCGGGCCATGTCCTGGCCGTCTGGCGCGAACTCACCGACACGGCCTGGGACTACGGCATCCTGCCGGACGACGCGCTGACCCCGCGCAAGGCGGTTGCACGCATCGTGCGCCTCGGGCAGCTGGACGCGGCGACCGCCGAGTCGGTGCACCGGGTGGCGAGTGCGGTGGAGCAGGTGCTGTTCGCACCTCAGCCGCGGGACGTGCCGGGGCTGGCGGACCATGTCCGCACACTGCGGGCGGCGCTGCGGTCCCGGGCGAGCTGGACCACCCGGGTGCGGGCGGTCATGGCGCCCCGGTCGGCCGTCCGTGCGCTGTGGGACCTCACGGACCGCTGGACGGCGTTCAAGGCTCGCTGTGCCGAGCGCTGGTCGACGCTGGTGCGGCGGCCCTCCGAGCAGCAGAGCGGCTGACGACGCAGGTGCGGTGCGGCCGGGCCGCACCGCACCCGCTCTTCCGGGCATACGTGAGGGGGTGACCACCCGCCGGGGTGGTCACCCCCTCACCTGTGTCTGCGAGAACCGTCCGGGAGGGACGGCGCAAGAGGAGCTAGTGGCCCTGCTCGTCGCGGCGGCGCTGCCAGCGCTGCTCGATACGGTCCATCACGGAGCGCTTCTGCCGTCCCTGACGGCGCGCGTGCGGGGCACCGGCCGCGGGCTGTTCGCCCGGCTTGGGGGCCTTGCGCCAGCCGGTCACGGCGAGCACGGCACACCCCAGCATGACCAGGAAGCCCACCACGCTGAGCCAGACCTGCTTGGCCACCATTCCAGCCATGAGGAGCGCGATACCCACGAGGAAGCCCGCGACCGCCTGGTAGACCCGCCGCCGGGTGTACGTACGCAGCCCGCTTCCCTCGAGCGCCGACGCGAACTTGGGATCTTCGGCGTACAGCGCTCGCTCCATCTGCTCGAGCATGCGCTGCTCGTGCTCCGAGAGCGGCACGGAGTCCTCCTCATCGTGCAGTCGCCGGGGCGACCCGGGGGGTCCCTTCAGGATAGGCAGGGAATCGCCCCCGTGAAACCCGCCCCTCTGCGCCAATTGGCCAACCGGAATCCGCCATGGACGTACCGGCTCGCTGAATCTTGCATTCCCCAGCGGCCGACCCGTCATGCCGGGCGGTCTCCCTCGATCATACGGCGCTGAACGCCCGATCGGGGGGCCTGTGGCGTACTCCATGTGCGGCCAAGTCCCTGATCAGCGCCGCACCGCAGGAGGCGCTCAGGACTCGGTGGCCCCCCGCGTCTCGCCGAGCACATGGAGCTGGGTCGCCACGGAGTGGAAGGCGGGGAGTTCGGCCGCCGCCTCCTCCAGCTTGAACAGCGCCTCCAGGGCGCCGGGCTCGGTGTCCACGAGGACGCCGGGGACGAGGTCGGCGAAGACCCGTACGCCGTGCACGGCACCGACCCTGAGGCCCGCGCCCTCGACCAGCTCGGTGAGCTGCTCGGCGGTGAAGCGGCGCGGCACGGGGTCGCCCGCGCCCCAGCGGCCGTTGGGATCCGCGAGGGCCTGCCTCGCCTCCTTGAAGTGGCCGGCGAGGGCGCGAGCGAGCACGGCGCCGCCGAGGCCGGCGGCGAGCAGGCTGAGTACGCCCTCGGAGCGCAGGGCGGCCACGGCGTTGCGCACGCCCTCGGCCGGATCGTCGACGTACTCCAGGACGCCGTGGCACAGCACCACGTCGTAGCCGCCGCGCTCGACGACGTCGAAGAGGCCGTGGGCGTCGCCCTGGACGCCCTGCACACGGTCGGCGACGCCGGCCTCGGCGGTGCGGCGCTCCAGCGCGAACAGCGCGTTGGGGCTGGGGTCGACCACGGTGACCCGGTGGCCGAGGCGGGCGACGGGCACCGCGAACTTGCCGCTGCCGCCCCCGGTGTCGAGGACGTCGAGGGACTCCCGCCCGGTGGCCTTCACCCGGCGTTCGAGGGCGTCCTGGAGGACCTCCCAGACCACGGCGGTACGGAGGGAGGCGCGGGGGCGGCTCGGGTCCGACACGGCAGTTGACTCCTCGGCGCGGCACCGCCCATGGCACGGCGGAGCGAACGGGCTGCCTCCCCGGCCGGGCGCGGAGGGAAGGCTTCAGGCGCCTTCCACCCTATTGCCTCCACCGCCCCACCTGGTCACCGTGCGGGCCTGCCCGCCGATCGTCTCGTACGGCGGACTCGCTCAGCCCGTGTCCGGGAAGTCCCGGTCGCCGTCCGCGTCCGCCTGCGGATGGTCGGCGTCCTGCCGGGGCTGCGGCAGGACCGGCTGGAGGACGAGCATCCGCTCGACGAGGCGCAGGAACATCGCCACGTCGCGTATCAGGTCGTCGGCGTCCCGGCGGCTGGCCGCGCCCTGGATGCCCGCCTCGGCCCGGGCGCGGCGCCGGGCCCCGGAGGCGAACAGCGCGCTCCACTCGGTCAGTTCGGGCGCGATCTCGGGGAGCACTTCCCAGGCGCTCCTGATGCGGGCGCGGCGTCGGGAGGTGGGCTCGGGTCGGCCACGCGCGGCGAGCACGGCGGCGGCCGTGCGCAGGGCGGCGAGGTGCGCGGTGGCATAGCGCTCGTTGGGCGTTTCGAGGACGGCTGCCTCGTCCAGTCCGGCGCGGGCCTGGGCGAGCAGGTCGAGGGCGGCGGGCGGGGCCGTGGTCCGGCGGAGCACCGGGTGGACGTCGCTCGCCGGTCCGGTCAGTGAGGGGGCAGGGCCGGTGGCGCGGCGCCGGCGGGCGGCTGCTGCGTGATAGCTGGCCATGACGAACCTCCTGTCGTCTGCGTGACGGCATGCCCTGATACGGGATGCCGTATGTGCCCATCGTGCGGTATGCCACTGACAATCCGTTCTGACCTGCGCTTTTGCTTCGATCGAGAGTTCGGAGTAGTTTTTGCACTGACCAGTCAGTTCAAATTTCAGGGGATGGGGGGAACCGTGCCCGGAATCGGTGTCACGGCCCGCGGCCTCGGAGTCAGGGGCCCTCGCGGCTGGGCGTTCCGCGACGTCACGTTCGACGCGGAGCCCGGCTCGCTGATCGCGATCGAGGGACCGTCCGGGTCCGGCCGCACCTGCCTGCTGCTCGCGCTCGCGGGACGGATGAAGCCCACCGCGGGAGCGGCCGAGGTGGGCGAGTGGAAGCTGCCCAAGCAGATGGCGGCGGTGCGCCGGGTCAGCGGGCTCGCGCATGTCGCCGGGGTCACCGACCTCGAGCCGGCCCTGACCGTGGGCGAGCATCTGCTCGAACGGGCGCTGCTGCAACGGCGTTTCGGCGACTCGCTGCGCGGGCTGCTGCGGCCGCGCAAGGAGCGCACGGCCGAGGCCAGGCAGCGGATCGACGTCGCGCTGGCCGCCGCCGGCCTGGACCGGGAGGCCCTGCCCAAGGGCTCCCGGACGGCCGTACGCGATCTGGAGCGGCTGGAGGCGCTGCGGCTGTCCATCGCGCTCGCGCTGCTCGGACGCCCGCGGCTGCTCGGCGTCGACGACACCGACCTGAAGCTCTCGCACGCCGAACGGGCCGAGGTCTGGGCGCTGTTGAGGTCGATCGCCGCGGCCGGGACGACCGTCGTGGCGGTGTGCAGCGAAGCCCCCCAGGACACCGTCGTCGTAGCGACCACTCAGAAGGCCACCACGGAGAAGGAGAAGGCCGATGCGCTCGCCGAAACTGGCCGCTCTTGAGCTCAGGCGCTTCCGCCGGGGCAGGCTGCCGCGTGCCGCCCTGGTGGCGCTGCTGGTGCTGCCGCTGCTGTACGGCGCCCTGTACCTGTGGTCGTTCTGGGACCCGTACGGCCGTCTGGACCGCATCCCCGTGGCGCTCGTCAACGACGACAAGGGGGCCACGGCCGACGGGAAGAAGATCGCCGCGGGCGACGCCATCACCGAGGGGCTGCGCGACAGCGACACCTTCGACTGGCACGAGGTGAGTGCCGCCGACGCACGCGCGGGCGTGGAGGACGGCACGTACTACCTGTCGCTGACCATGCCGGCCGACTTCAGCAAGCGGATCGCGTCGAGTGCGGGCGCCTCCCCGGAGACGGGCGCGCTCCAGGTGCGTACGAACGACGCGAACAACTACATCGTCGGGCAGATCTCCCGGACGGTGTTCAGCGAGGTGCGCCAGGCCGCGTCCATGAAGGCCTCGCGGTCCTTCCTGGACAAGATCTTCATCTCGTTCTCCGACATCCACGGCGCGACGGTGAAGGCCGCGAACGGCGCCGACCAGCTCAACGGCGGCATCGGGAAGGCGGAGAAGGGCTCCAAGGAACTCGCCGGTGGCCTGAAGGACGCCAAGGACGGCAGCGGCCGCCTGTCCCAGGGCCTGACGAAGCTCCACACGGGCGCGGGCGACCTGGCGGACGGTTCGAAGCAGGTCGCGGCGGGCACGCAGACGCTCGCCGACAAGGTCAACGGGATCGACAAGAAGGTGGGCCCGTTCCTCAAGGGCAACGAGAAGACCATCGGGGACACGGCTCGGCTCGTCGCCGACTCCTCGAAGGCGATCCGCGACAACCTCGACACCCTGGTGAAGACGGCCCCCGCCGCCGCCAGGGGCGCCCACACGGCCTCCGACGCGCTGAACGACGTCTACCGGGCACGCTGCGAGGACGCCGTACTGCCGGATCCGGCCTGCTCCGACCTGAAGAAGGCGAAGGACGCGGCCGCCGACGTGGCGAAGATCGCCGACGACCTGAACACACTGATCGGTGACCAGCACGGCGACCTGAAGAAGCTCGACGGCAACCTGGCCACGCTCCAGACGCAGGCCCAGGCCCTCGCCGACCGGGCACCGCACCTGTCCGAGGACCTCTCCGACGCCGTCGCCAAGATCAACAAGCTGAACGCGGGGGCCGGGAAGGTCGCCGCCGGCGCGCAGAAGCTGCACCAGGGGCTCGGCACGGCGAAAAGCGGCGCGGGAGACCTCGACGAGGGTGTCGGGCAGCTGAAGACCGGCGCCGAGACCCTCAACGGCGGCATGTTCAAGCTGGTCGACGGCTCCGGAAAGCTGGCGGGCGGACTGCACGACGGCGCCGGGAAGATCCCCGACTACGACAAGAAGGATCGCGACCAGCGCACCGAGGTGATGTCCGACCCGGTCAAGCTGGTCTCCAGGGACCTGCACAAGGCGCCCAACTACGGCACCGGGTTCGCCCCGTACTTCATCCCGCTGTCCCTGTGGGTGGGCGCGATGGTGGCGTACATGCTGATCCCGCCGATGAACCGGCGCGCGCTCGCCACGGGCGCCCCCGCGTGGCGCATCGCGCTGGCCGGCTGGCTTCCGGTGGTGGCGATCGGCGTCCTGCAGACGGTGTCCCTGATGGCGGTCCTGCACTGGGCGATCGGCCTGCAGATGACCCGGGCGGCCGGCACGATCGGCTTCCTGTTCCTGGTGACGGCGTGCTTCGGGGCGATCGTGCAGTGGCTGAACGCCCGCTTCGGAGCGGCGGGCCGGATCCTCGTCCTCGCCCTGCTGATGCTCCAGCTGACCTCCGCGGGCGGCACGTATCCGGTGCAGACCAGCCCCGGCTTCTTCAACGCGATCCACCCCTTCCTGCCGATGAGCTACATCGTGGAGTCCCTCAGGAGGCTCATCACGGGCGGCGGTCTGGGACCGGTGTGGCACGCGTGCGTGGTGCTCGTCGCCTTCACCGCCGGCGCCCTGGCGCTGACCGCGGTGTCGGCCCGCCGCCGGCAGGTGTGGACCCTGGACCGGCTGCACCCGGAGCTGAGCCTGTGAGCGCGGACGTGACATCCCGGGGCGCGGCTCCTGTGACAATCAGGCCCATGGAAAGCAGCACCGCCACGCCGGGCGGCAGCAGCCGCCGCGAGGCCACCCGGCAGAAGCTCTACGAGGCCGCCGTCACGCTCATCGCCGAGCAGGGTTTCTCCGCCACCACGGTGGACGAGATCGCCGAGCGGGCCGGGGTCGCGAAGGGCACGGTCTACTACAACTTCGCGAGCAAGTCGGTCCTCTTCGAGGAGCTGCTGCGGCACGGGGTCGGCCTTCTCGCCGCGTCCCTCCGGGAGGCGGCCGAGCGTACGGCCAGGGACGGCGGCACCAAGGTGGACGCCCTGGACGCGATGATCCGCGCCGGTCTCGTCTTCATCGAGCGCTATCCGGCCTTCACCCAGCTGTACGTGGCTGAACTGTGGCGCACCAACCGGGCCTGGCAGTCGACCCTGATGGTGGTCAGGCAGCAGGCGGTCACGGTCGTCGAGGACGTCCTGCGCGCGGGCGTGGCGGGCGGCGAGTTCAGCGACGAGATCGATGTGCCGCTGACCGCGTCGGCGCTGGTCGGCATGGTCCTGGTGGCCGCGCTGGACTGGCAGTCGTTCCAGCCGGAGCGCTCCCTGGACGACGTCCACGCGGCGCTGTCCCGGCTGCTCCAGGGGCGCGTCAGCGGCCGCAGGTAGCTGGTCGCACACGAAAGCGCCGGTCCGCTGTGGCCGCGTCCCCCGCGGGCCACCTCGAACCGGCGCTCTCTCGTGCTCCCCCGTTGTGCTCCCCCGGGTTTTCCCCGTTGGGCCCCCGTTCCGGTCGTTCCCCCGGGCTCCCCCGTGTCTCGCTCCCGCCGACCTCGGCCGGCGGAAGGAGCGGATCCGGGGCGGCTCCGTTCCGGCGCCCCGTGTCGCCGGTGCCGGAGCCGTGCCCCTTTCCGTGTCTCCACTCTCTCGTTCGCGCAGGTCGGCCCCCATCCGCGCGCGTACTCATCTCACTGACTAGGTACGGATACTCAGACCTGCGCACTCATGCGCAGAGCGCCCCGTTGCCGACTGGTTACCTGCGCCTCCGCATCCGTACTCCCCTGCGGCCGCCGGTCTGCGGCTTCGCCCGGCGGGCCGCCCGTGCCGTGACTGTCAGTGGCGGTCGATAAAGTCGCAGGCATGGGACGGATTGCGGTGATCGGCGCCGGGATGGGCGCGATGGCGGCTGCCGCCCGGCTGGCCGTCGCGGGCCACCGGGTGACGGTGTACGAGCGTGCGGAGACGTACGGCGGAGCGGTGCGCCGCTTCGAGCGGGACGGGTTCGGCTTCGACACCGGCCCCGGGCTGCTGACCCTGCCTGCGGTCTGGCGCGATCTGTTCATCAAGACCGGCAAGGAGCCGCTGGAGGAGTGCGTCGAACTGGTCCAGGTCGACCCGTCCTCGCGGCACGTCTTCGCGGACGGCACCACGGTCGCGCTGCCGAACGCCTCGCGCGCGGGGGTGGTCGCCGCTCTGGACGAGGCGCTCGGGGCGGGCGCGGGCGGCCGCTGGGGCGACTTCCTGGTGCGGGCCCGCGAGGCCTGGGACCGAACCCGCCGACCGCTGCTGGAGGAGCCCCTGTGGCCCAACTGGCCGGTGCTGGCCGACCGCGATCCCTACCCGGCGGTCCCGCACAAGCGGCTGCTGCGCACCCGCCGCGCCACCACTCTCGCCGAGGTCGGCGCCTGGGAACTGCGCGACCCGCGCCTCGCGGCGCTGCTGGACGGCTACGCCCTCGCACACGGCGTCGCCCCCGGCACCGCTCCGGCCGCCGCGGCCGTGTTGCCGTACATGGAGCATGCCTTCGGTACTTGGTATGTGCGGGGCGGCATACGGGAGTTGGCGCGGGCGGTGTACGAGCGGTGCCTGGCGCGGAAGGTCGAGTTCGTCTTCGGCGCGGAGGTCACCGGGGTCCTGGAGAAGGACGGTCGCGCGGCGGGCGTGGACCTGTCCGACGGCACGGTGGCGGACGCGGACACGGTCGTCGGTGGTGGCCCCTGGCGGCTGGCCGCCCTCGTACCGGGCCGGAGGCTCTACGGGGCTGAGGACGTCGTGCCCCGCGCCGAAGGCCCGCACCCGGGCCGGGTGGTGGTATGCCTCGCGCTGCGCGGCGCGCGGGAGCCGGATGCCGTGCACCGCACGGTCGTGCACGCACCGGATGCGGCGGACGAGCTGTCCTTGTTCGGGCCCGGGACAACGCCCGAGCGGCCCACCGTGCGGATCGACCGCCCGGACGACCCGGCCCTGCGCCCCACGGAGGAGCACGAGGCGGTGGTGCTGACGGCGACGGTGCCGTCCGGGACGGGGTACGACTGGTCCGCGCCGGGGGCCGCCGACGCCTTCGCGGACCGGATGGTCGCCGCCGCCGAGCGTGCGGTACCGGGGCTGCGCGAGCGGACGCTGTGGCGCGAGGTCCGCACACCCGTGCACACCGAGCGGGAGACGGGGGCCGAGGGCGGCGCCGTACCGCCGCCGTCACTGGCGTCCGCGAAGGGCGCCCTGCACCCGTCCAACAGCACGGCGATACCGGGCCTGTTCACCGCCGGAGGCTGGTCGCACCCCGGCGGGGGGCTGCCGCACGCCGGCATGTCGGGGGCGCTGGTGGCCGGTCTGATCGTGGAGGGGCCGGAGTTCCGGGGCTCTCAGTGACCGCCCCGGCCGGAGGGGGCCGGGCCTTCAGAAGCGGTAGTGGACCCTCAGAAACGGTACTGCGCGGTCAGAAACGGTACTGCTCGTCGTATCCGTTGCCCTGAGCCTGTCCTTGCCCCTGCCCCTGCCCCTGGCCGTTGTCCTGGTAGGGGTAGGGCTGCTCCTGCGGGAGCTCGCCGCCGTAGGCCTCGTCGGTGCGCTGCTGCGGGACCCACACCCCGCCGGAGGGGGTCTGGCCGTCGTAGCTGCCGGTGGCGTACTGGTCCTGGCCGTAGCCCTGCTGGCCGTACTGCCCGTAGGCGTCGTAGCCGCCGCCGTAGGTCTGGGTGCCGATGTACGGGTCGGAGTAGGCGGCGTACTGCTGCTGGCCTGTGGTGTCGTAGCCGTACTGCTGCTGGTTGTAGCCGGAGTAGTCGTACCCGTAGGACTGGTCGGCGCCCTGGGCGGCCGTCGCGTACTGGTCCTGGGCCTGCCCCGTGTTCGCGTAGGACGCGTCGGCGGCGGCGTACGCGGAGTCGCTGTATATGCCGTAGGAGCCGGTGTCCTCGGGCAGGGGCTGCGGCTCGTAGACCGCGGTGGCCTCGGCGGGGGCGGGGCGGGCGGGCGTGAAGACGTCGTCGCGGTCGTAGTCGTCCTCGTTGCCGTAGGACACGCTGTCGCGGTGGTAGACGTCCTGGTCGTCGTGGCCGCCGTCGCCCGGCTCGAGGTCGGAGACCTCCAGGGTCGGGTCCTGGTGGTCCGGTTCGCCGTGGCCGCGCTTGCCGACTCCGGGGATGCCGGTCCGGCTGACCGCCCAGCCCGACGCGAAACCGCGGCGGAAGGACAGCGTGACGTAGGTCTGGCCGACCGCGAACGCGGCAGCGCCCAGACCGATGACGATCACCGAGGGGATCAGCACCCCGAGCACCACGCCGAGGAACCCGGCGAAGGCGAGCAGCCGCCAGCGCAAGCGCGCCTTGTACTGCAGCAGCACCTCGCCCAGCAGCCACAGCGCGACGATGCCGAACGCGATGTAGAGGACCGTCCAGCCCATGTACGCCCCTCTCCGAGTCGCCGCTACGCAGTGTGTCGTATACCCGTGCGGCCGGTCTAGGCCTGCGGGGGGTGGTGCAGGCCCAGGTTTTCGTAGATTTCCAGAGTCGCCGTGGAGTTGTTGAGCGTGATGAAGTGCAGTCCGGGCACTCCCTCGGCCAGCAGCCGTGCGCAGAACTCCGTGGCGAATTCGATGCCAATGGAGCGTACAGCGGTCGGATCGTCTTTTGCTGTGAGGATCCGCTCTTTCAGGGCGGAGGGGATGACGGCGTTGCTGAGTTGCGGCAACCGCTCCAGCATCTTCACGCTGGTCACCGGCATGACCTCGGGGATGACAGGGGTGTCGCAGCCGGCCGCGTCGACCCGGTCACGCAGCCGCAGATAGGACTCCGGCTGGAAGAACATCTGTGTGATGGCGTAGTCGGCGCCGGCCCGGCACTTGTCGACGAAGTGGGCGACGTCCGTGTCCCAGTCCTCGGAACGCGGGTGCATCTCCGGGAAGGCCGCGACGCCGACGCAGAAGTCACCCGACTCCTTGATGAGCTGGACGAGTTCGGCGGCGTAGGTCAGTCCCGTCGGGTGCGGCACCCAGTCGCCCATGGGGTCACCGGGCGGGTCGCCACGCACGGCGAGCATGTTGCGGATCCCGGCGTCGGCGTACTGGCCGATGATGTTGCGCAGCTCGGCGATGGAATGGTTGACCGCGGTGAGGTGGGCGACCGGGGTGAGCGTGGTGTCGGCGGCGATCTGCTCGGTCGCCCTCACCGTGCCCGCGCGCGTGGAGCCGCCCGCCCCGTACGTCACGGAGACGAAGCTGGGGGCCACGGCCTCGACCCTGCGCAGCGCGTTCCAGAGGTTGCGTTCGCCCTTCTCCGTCTTGGGAGCCCAGAACTCGAACGAGAACGTCGTCTTGCCGGTCGCGAGCATGTCGCGCACCGTGCGCGCGTGGTCAGTCCTGGTGGATGAGGTTCCGAGGGCCATACCCGCAGGTTAGTCAGGGGGCGGCGGCTCCCCAACCGGATGGGGGACATTTGCCGGATTTGTCTATTTGTTGTCCACCTATCGGACAACCTGGCGGACATTTTTCGGACAAGCAGCCGGACATTCCGTCCGACAAGCTGCCACGCATTCCGTCGGACAACCTGCCGGATTCTCATCCGACAATCCGTCTGACGCCCATCGGACAATACGGCGGACGGCGGGCCTCGACCGGACCTGCGCCACGACGGTCCCGGATCGGGCCGCGCTACGCGCTTCGCAGTCGCTTCGCGAACTCCTGCGCCGCCGCGCCCGGATCGTCGGCCTCCGTGATCGCGCGGACGACCACGACGCGGCGGGCGCCCGCTTCGAGCACCTCATCGAGGTTGCCGAGGTCGATGCCGCCGATGGCGAACCAGGGGCGCTCGGTGCCCAGGGAGGCGGTGTACCGGACCAGGTCGAGACCGGGGGCGTGGCGGCCGGGCTTGGTGGGGGTCGGCCAGCAGGGGCCGGTGCAGAAGTAGTCGACGCCCTCCTGGACGGCGGCCGCGGCGGCCTCGGACTCGGCGTGGGTGGAGCGGCCGATGAGGACGGCCTCACCGAGGATCGCGCGGGCCGCGGGGACCGGGAGGTCGCCCTGGCCGAGGTGGAGCACGTCGGCGCCGGCGGCATGCGCGACGTCCGCGCGGTCGTTGACGGCGAGCAGCTTGCCGTGGCGGGCGCAGGCGTCGGCGAAGACCTTCAGGTGCTCCAGCTCCTCGGCGGCCTCCATGCCCTTGTCGCGCAACTGCACGATGTCGACCCCGCCCGCAAGGACGGCGTCCAGGAACTCCGGCAGGTCGCCCTGGCGCCTGCGAGCGTCCGTGCAGAGGTAGACGCGGGCGTCGGCGAGCTCGGCGCGTGCGGCGGTGGCGGTGTCGGGCATACGAGCGTCCCCCGTGGGTGTCGTTCCTGGTCGGCGGCGTACGGGCTACGGGCCGGCCGTGGCCGTGGGTTCTGCGGGCCGCAGTGGACCACGGCCGCGGCCTTGCCTGCGCGGACCGCGGCCCGTACGCCGGACGGTGTTCGGTTCAGTCTGTTCGGATCAGACGGCGAGCGCCTGGGCCCGGCGCTTCACCTCCGTACCGCGATTCTCGCTCAGCGCCTGCGCGGGGGTGCCGGGCAGGCTGTCGTCGGGGGTGAAGAGCCACTCGATCATCTCTTCGTCGGTGAAGCCGTCGTCCCTCAAGAGCGTCAGGGTGCCGGTCAGGCCCTTGACGACCTTCTGCTCGGCCTCGTCGATGAATGCGGCGGGGACGTGCAGTGCGCGGTTCTCACCTCGGCGTACGGCGATGAGCTGGCCCTCCTTGACCAGCTGTCGCACACGCGTCACCTCGACATCGAGCATCTCTGCGATGTCGGGCAGGGTGAGCCAGGCGGGGACGAGAGCATCGATCTTTGCGTCAATCTCGGTCACGCACTCAAGCCTGCCATCCCGCACTGACAGTCGGAAGCCAGAACCGCCCGACCTGGGGTTTCGCCGGCCCTCGTGGCCGCCGTCCTGCGTACTACGCCGTGGCCGTCTTCATGGGCCGCGCCGGGTCCGCGAGCAGCTCCGGGTCCATCGGGGTGCCCGCCTCGATCAGCCGTCTGCCCTGCGCGAGATCCCTCGGCCTGCCGACCGCCAGCAGGGCGATCAGGCGGCTCTCGCGCAGCCAGCAGACGGACCAGGCGGGGCCCGAGGGGTCGCCGCGCCACAGGGTCGTGTCGGCGGCGGCGTGGTGGCCGGCGTACTGGACGAAGCGGCCGAACTGCTCGGACCAGAAGTAGGGGACCGGGTCGTAGACGGCGGGCGGCTCCGCGGTGGCCTCGCCGATGATGTTCGCGGCCACCGTGCGCGGGCCCTGGAGGGCGTTGTCCCAGTGGTGGACCAGCAGCCGTTCGCCGTACCGCCCCGAAGGGAAGGAGGCGCAGTCGCCGACGGCGTAGACGTCCGGTGCCGAGGTGCGCAGGCGGGCGTCGGCGAGGACCTCGTGGTGCGCGCCGAGCTCGATGCCGGCGCCTGCCAGCCAGGCCGTGGCGGGGCGTGCGCCGATGCCGACCACGACGGCACCGGCGGGCAGCCGGGAGCCGTCGTCGAGGACGACCGCGCCGGGCTCGATGTGCTCCACGCGCGCGTGCGTACGCAGTTCGGCGCCCGCGTCGGCGTACCAGGCGGCCATAGGGGCGGCCACCTCGGCCGGCAGCGCGCCGGCGAGCGGCCGGTCCGCGGCCTCGACGACGGTCACCGCACAGCCCGCCTCGCGCGCGGCCGTGGCGAACTCCGCGCCGATCCAGCCCGCCCCGACGACCACGATGTCGTGCTGCCTGGCCAGCACGGGCCGCAGCCGCTCGGCGTCGTCCAGGGTGCGCAGCAGATGCACGCCGGGCACACCCTCGGTGCCGGGCAGCGTGATCGGTTCGGCACCGGTCGCGAGGACCAGGACGTCGTACGGCACGGTCCCGGTCTCGGTGTCCAGTTCGTGCTCGCCGGGACGAACGCCGAGCACTTCGCACCCCAGCCGCAGTTCGATGCCGAGCGCCTCGAAGTCGACGTCGAAGGCGGACCCCTCGGACTTGCCGAGCAGGACGGCCTTGGACAGCGGCGGCCGGTCGTAGGGCTGATGGGGCTCGGCGCCGAGCACCGTCACGGTCCCGGTGAAGCCCTGTTCGCGCAGGGCGACCGCGGTCTGGACACCGGCCATGCCCGCACCGACGACGACCACGCGCCGCCCCGGTGACGTGCTCTCTTCCCGCGTCTGCTCGCTCACCTGATCACCATAGACAACTGACTATTCGTCAGTCAGGAGTCGTGCTCAGTGACCTGCTCCACAACACTCGTTCCGCTGCCGGACTGCGACTCCCACTGCCAGGTCTCCTCCAGCCGCACCCGGCCGTCCGGCAGCTCCACGACAGCCGAGACGCAGTGCCCCGAGGAGGTCGTCCCGTCGTTCTTCAGCTGGACGTACCGGAAGTCCAGCCGGTCACCTGACCGAGTACCCACCAGATGCCCGCGCACGACGTCGCCGCCCGCGTACTCGGCCCAGATCTCGCCGCCCTGCTCGTGGTACCTGAACCGGGTCCGCGTACCCACCTGACCTGGGGCCTGGTCGGCGACGGGGGCGAGGACGAGGCCGTCCAGCGAACGCGGCATGACGGAAGGCTCCCTTACAGAGGCGCGGCGGGTCGGGCTAGGGTGGCCAACGTACAAGCACTCGCGGGAGCCCGGACGCACCGGGCTGAGAGGGAGGCTGGCGGCCTCCGACCGTACGAACCTGATCCGGGTCATGCCGGCGAAGGGAGGGGCTGGACGCCCATGTCGTCACGTACGTCAGACGTCCTCGTCATCGGGGGCGGAATCATCGGCCTGGTCACGGCCTGGCGGGCCGCGCAGCGCGGTTTCGCCACGGCCGTCGTGGACCCCGAGCCGGGTGGCGGGGCCGCCCAGGTGGCCGCGGGGATGCTGGCCGCGGTCACGGAGCTGCACTACGGCGAGCAGACCCTGCTCGGCCTGAATCTGGAGTCGGCCCGCCGCTACCCGGACTTCGCGGCCGAGCTCACCGACCTCACCGGCCAGGACCTCGGCTACCGCCAGTGCGGCACGCTCGCGGTCGCCCTGGACGCCGACGACCGCGCCCATCTGCGCGAACTGCACGCGCTGCAGCGGGAGTCGGGTCTGGAGTCGGAGTGGCTGTCGGGGCGCGAGTGCCGACGCCTGGAGCCGATGCTCGCCCCTGGCGTGCGCGGTGGCCTCCGGGTGGACGGCGACCACCAGATCGACCCTCGAAGGCTGGCACGCGCGCTGGTCGTCGCGTGCGAGCGGGCCGGAGTGGTGTTCCACCGGGCGTGGGCCGAGCGGTTCCATGTCGTACGGGACCGGGCCGCCGGCATCACCACGACCGACGGCACCGAGCTGGGCGCGGGCCAGGTGGTGCTGGCCGCGGGCAGCCTCAGCGGGCGGCTGCCGGGCGTCCCGGACGACGTCCTGCCGCCCGTGCGGCCGGTGAAGGGGCAGGTGCTGCGGCTGACCGTGCCGAAGCGGTACGCGCCGTTCCTGAGCCGCACGGTGCGCGCGGTGGTCCGCGGCAGTCACGTCTACCTGGTGCCGCGCGAGAACGGCGAGCTGGTGATCGGCGCGACCAGCGAGGAGCTGGGCTGGGACACGACGGTGACCGCGGGCGGCGTGTACGAGCTGCTGCGCGACGCGCACGAGCTGGTCCCCGGCATCACCGAGCTGCCGCTGACGGAGACCCGGGCCGGTCTGCGCCCCGGCTCCCCGGACAACGCGCCCTTGCTCGGCCCGACACAGCTGCCCGGTCTGCTGCTGGCCACCGGCCACTACCGCAACGGCGTGCTGCTCACCCCGGTCACCGGCGACGCGATGGCGCACGCCCTGGCCACCGGTGAACTCCCGGACGAGGCACGCCCGTTCACTCCCAAGCGTTTCGCGCTCCTGGAGCAGCCCGCATGATCATCTCCGTCAACGGGGAGCCCCGCCAGTTCGCTTCCGGCACGGCTCTCGACACCGTCGTCCGCGCGCTGACCCCGGCTCCCTCAGGAGTGGCAGCCGCCCTGAACGAAACCGTCGTCCCGCGCGCGCAGTGGCCGTCGACGTCCCTGTCCGAAGGGGACCGCGTCGAGGTCCTCACCGCCGTCCAAGGAGGCTGACCCATGGCCGACGACCCCTTTGTCATCGGCGGTACGTCCTTCACGTCCCGCCTGATCATGGGCACCGGCGGTGCCCCGAGCCTCGATGTGCTGGAGCGGGCGCTGGTGGCGTCCGGCACGGAGCTGACGACGGTCGCGATGCGGCGCGTGGACCCCTCGGTGCACGGCTCGGTGCTGTCCGTCCTGGAGAAGCTCGGGATCCGCGTGCTGCCGAACACGGCGGGCTGCTTCACCGCCGGGGAGGCCGTGCTGACCGCCCGCCTCGCGCGCGAGGCGCTCGGCACCGAACTGATCAAACTTGAAGTGATCGCCGACGAGCGCACCCTGCTGCCGGACCCGATCGAGCTGCTGGACGCGGCCGAGACCCTGGTCGACGACGGCTTCACCGTGCTGCCGTACACCAACGACGACCCGGTCCTCGCCCGCAGGCTGGAGGACGTCGGCTGCGCGGCGATCATGCCGCTGGGCTCGCCGATCGGCTCCGGGCTCGGCATCCGCAACCCGCACAACTTCCAGCTGATCACCGAGCACGCGCGCGTGCCGGTGATCCTGGACGCGGGCGCCGGTACGGCCTCGGACGCGGCGCTCGCCATGGAGCTGGGGTGCGCCGGTGTGATGCTCGCCTCGGCGGTGACGCGGGCGCAGGAGCCGCAGCTGATGGCCGAGGCCATGAAGCACGCGGTGGAGGCGGGCCGCCTTGCGTACCGGGCGGGCCGTATCCCGCGCCGCCACTTCGCGGAGGCGTCCTCGCCGCACGAGGGGCGTGCGCACCTGGATCCCGAGCGCCCCGCGTTCTGAACGCGCGTTCGACAGGATCCGGAAGTCGGTGCGACGTCCGTCACAGCTCGGCTGCAGTCCCGCTCCGATCTCACCCGAACCGGCAGCCCTGTCAGTCGCGGCTCGTACACTCACCTGCGTGGATACGACCCTTCAGGACCCTCTGGTCGGGCAGGTGCTCGACGGGCGCTATCGCGTGGACGCGCGCATCGCGGTCGGCGGGATGGCCACGGTCTACCGGGCCCTGGACACCCGCCTCGACCGCGTGCTCGCGCTCAAGGTGATGCACCCGACGCTCGCGGCCGACGGCACCTTCGTCGACCGGTTCATCCGCGAGGCGAAGTCGGTCGCAAGGCTCGCGCACCCGAACGTGGTGCAGGTCTTCGACCAGGGCACCGACGGGTCGTACGTCTACCTCGCCATGGAGTACATCGCCGGCTGCACCCTGCGTGACGTGCTGCGCGAGCGCGGGGCGCTGCAGCCGCGCGCCGCCCTGGACATCCTGGAGCCGGTGCTCGCCGCGCTCGGCGCCGCGCACCGCGCCGGGTTCGTGCACCGGGACATGAAGCCGGAGAACGTGCTGATAGGGGACGACGGCCGGGTCAAGGTCGCCGACTTCGGGCTCGTGCGGTCCGTGGACACGGTCACCAACACCACCGGCAGCGTCCTCGGCACGGTCTCCTACCTCGCTCCCGAGCAGATAGAACACGGCACGGCCGACCCCCGGGTCGACGTGTACGCGTGCGGTGTCGTCCTGTACGAGATGCTGACCGGCGACCGGCCGCACGGCGGGGACTCCCCGGCCACCGTCCTCTACAAGCACATCCACGAGGACGTGCCGCCCCCGTCGGCCGCCGTGCCGGGGTTGGCGTACCCCCTGGACCAGCTGGTCGCGTCGGCGACCGCGCGCGTCCCGGACATGCGTCCGCAGGACGCGGTGTCGCTGCTCGCGCAGGCTCGCGAGGTGCGCGCCGCGCTCGGCCAGGACCAGCTGGACGCGGTGCCGCCGCAGGCCGTCGGCGCGGACCACCGGAACATCTCCGAGGACCGTACGAGCGTGATCCCGCGCTCGCTGACGGTGCCGCGCCCGCTGCCGGTGAACGAGGACGACGGCGGGATCCACCGCACCAGCCTGCTGGAGAGTCCCCCGCCCCTGCCTACGCGGCGCCGCACTGCTCGCTCCCGGCGCGGTCCGCTCGCGATCCTCGTCGCCGTACTGCTGGTCCTCGGAGTCGGCACGGGCGTGTGGTACATCAACTCGGGCCAGTTCACCAAGGTCCCGTACGTGCTGGCGAAGACCCAGACGCAGGCCACCCAGCAACTGCAGAAGGCGGGCCTCGATCTCGGCGCGGTCAAGCACGCGTACAGCGACACGGTGCAGCGGGGCACGGTCATCAGCTCGGACCCCGCGCCCGGCACCCGCGTCCGCGACAACAGGGCGGTGGCGCTCACCATCTCCGACGGCCCGGAGACCGTGCGGGTGCCCGACGTGTCGGCGCGGACGCTGGCCGAGGCGAGGGCCCGGCTGAAGAAGAGCGGGCTCGAGCCGGGCATGGTCACCCGGGAGTTCAGCGAGGACGTCCCCAAGGGCTCGGTGATCTCCACGACCCCCGAGGCGGGCACCGAGCGGCACGCGGGTGCGGCGATCGCCCTGGTCGTCAGCAAGGGCAGCCCTGTGGACGTCCCGGACGTCACGGGCGAGGACCTGGAAAGCGCGAAGTCCGACCTGGAGGACGCCGGCCTGACGGTGAAGGTCGCCTCCGCGCGGATCAACTCCGAGTACGACAAGGGCCAGGTCGCGGCGCAGACGCCCGCGGGCGACAGCAAGGCCGCCGACGGCGACACGGTGACGCTCACGCTGTCCAAGGGCCCCGAGATGGTCGAGGTTCCGGACGTCACCGGTGACAGCGTGGACGACGCGCACAAGGCCCTGGAGGGCGCCGGCTTCAAGGTCGACGAGGACCGCGGTCTGCTCGGCCTGTTCGGCGACACCGTCAAGAACCAGTCCGTGAAGGGCGGGGACACGGCACCCAAGGGGTCGACGATCACCATCAAGATCCGGTGACGGAGCAGGTCGCAGCGCATGACACCCTGAACGGGTGAAGAGTCAGCAGTCCCGCAACCCCGTCGGCGGCCACGTCCCCGTGGCCGGCGGCCTCCACTCCGTCGGTCTGTCCTACGCCCACGATCTCAAGGCCGAGACCGTGCAGGTCTTCGTCGCCAACCCGCGCGGCTGGGCCACGCCCGCCGGCAATCCGCGGCAGGACGAGGCGTTCCGCGAGGTGTGCGCGACCGAGTCGATCCCGGCGTACGTCCACGCCCCGTACCTGATCAACTTCGGCTCGCACACCGAGGCGACCGTGGAGAAGTCGGTGGAGTCGCTTCGGCACTCGCTGCGGCGCGGGCGGGAGATCGGGGCGCTCGGCGTGGTCGTGCACACGGGCAGCGCGACGGGCCGCCGGGACCGGTCCGTGGCCCTGAAGCAGGTACGGGAGCATCTGCTGCCGCTGCTGGACGAACTCACCCACGACGACGATCCGTTCCTGCTGCTGGAGTCGACGGCCGGGCAGGGCGCCTCGCTCTGCTCGCGGACCTGGGACTTCGGGCCGTATTTCGAGGCCCTGGACGCCCATCCGAGGCTGGGCGTCTGCCTCGACACCTGCCACATCTTCGCGGCCGGCCACGACCTGACCGGCCCGAGCGGTATGCACCAGACCCTCGATCTGCTGGTGGACACGGTCGGCGAGGGCCGGCTGAAGCTGATCCACGCGAACGACTCCAAGGACGTGGTCGGCGCGCACAAGGACCGGCACGAGAACATCGGCGCAGGTCACATCGGCGAGGACCCGTTCCGGGCGCTGATGACCCACCCCGCCACCGAGGGCGTACCGCTGATCATCGAGACGCCCGGTGGCAAGGAAGGGCATGCGGCCGATGTGGAGCGGCTGAAGAAACTGCGCGATTCCTGATCCGTTCCGGAATACCCCTGGGGGGTATACGGTTCCTGCTCGGTACAGGAACCGTCACCTGACACTGGGGGCAGTCATGCAGCACGAGGCACACGCGCACACACCCGCCCACGCGGACGCGCACCATCACCCGGCGGCCGCCACCTGGAGCATGGCCGCGCAGGCCACCCTCCACTGCCTCACCGGCTGCGCCATCGGTGAGGTGCTGGGCATGGTGATCGGCACGGCCTTCGGCTGGGGCAACGTGGCGACGACGGTGCTGGCGATCGTGCTCGCGTTCCTCTTCGGCTACTCGCTCACGCTGCGCGGGGTGCTGCGGGCCGGCGTCGACTTCCGTACGGCCTTCCGGGTGGCGCTGGCCGCGGACACCCTGTCCATCGCCGTGATGGAGCTGATCGACAACGGCGTGATCGTGCTGTGGCCGGACGCCATGGACGCGGAACTGGCCGACCTGCTCTTCTGGGGGTCGCTCGCGATCTCGCTGGCGCTCGCCTTCTTCGTGACGACGCCCGTCAACAAGTGGATGATCGGCCGCGGCAAGGGCCATGCCGTGGTGCACGGGTACCACCACTGACCGCCGAGGACCGGGATCAGAGCTCGGGGCCCTCCCCGGGCTCCTCCTGGTAGGAGTAGCGCTGCTCCTTCCACGGGTCGCCGACGTTGTGGTAGCCGCGCTCCTCCCAGAAGCCCCGGCGGTCGGCGGTCATGTACTCCACGCCGCGCACCCACTTGGGGCCCTTCCAGGCATACAGATGGGGCACGACGAGGCGCAGCGGGAAGCCGTGTTCCGCGGTCAGCAGTTCGCCGTCCTTGTGGGTGGCGAAGATGGTCCGCTCGGAGGCGAAATCCGCCAGGCGTAGGTTCGCACTGAACCCGTACTCGGCCCACACCATCACATGGGTGACCGTGGGTGCGGGCGGTGCGATCTCAAGGATCGTACGAGCCGGAATGCCGCCCCATTCGGCGCCGAGCATGCTGAACTTCGTGACGCAGTGCAGGTCGGCCACGACGGTGGTGTACGGCAGAGCCGTGAACTCCTCGTGGGTCCAGCAGTGCTTCTCGCCGTCCGCGGTGGCGCCGAAGACCCTGAACTCCCAGCGCTCCGGGCGGAACTTGGGAACGGGCCCGTAATGCGTGACCGGCCAGCCGCGCTGCAGACGCTGGCCCGGGGGAAGCTCGGACTGTGCTGCTCCTCCTGAATCGCGTTCTCCCGATTCACGCTCCACCGGCTGACCCATGACTCCATCCTGACAGACCGCGGACGGTGCACTTGACCGCCCCCGCCAAACCGGGGCAATTAGCACTAAGCATGCACTTACTTACTAAGCGAACACTTACTGGACGATCTTCGTTGCCGGTGCAATCATGCGGCGCAACCTGCCAGTTCCCCCCGCTTGGAAGGAGCCTTAGCGATGCAGGGCGACCCCGAGGTCATCGAATTCCTCAATGAGCAGCTCACCGGCGAGCTGACCGCGATCAACCAGTACTTTCTGCACGCGAAGATGCAGGAGAACTTCGGCTGGACGAAGCTGGCCAAGTACACGCGGCACGAGTCGTTCGACGAGATGAAGCACGCGGAGGTGCTCACCGACCGGATCCTCTTCCTGGAGGGGCTGCCGAACTACCAGCGCCTCTTCCATGTGCGCGTGGGACAGACCGTCAGGGAGATGTTCGAGGCGGACCGGCAGATCGAGGTCGAGGCGATCGACCGCCTCAAGCGGGGCATCGAGGTGATGCGGAACAAGGGCGACATCACGTCCGCGAACATCTTCGAGTCGATCCTCGAGGACGAGGAGCACCACATCGACTACCTCGACACCCAGCTGGAACTGGTGGAGAAGCTCGGTGAGGCGCTGTACATCGCGCAGCTGATCGAGCAGCCGGAGAGCTAGGCCGCCTCGTCCAGCGCGCTCAGGGCCGGCTTGCCCTGGTCCGCGAGTTCACGGCGGGGCCACTCACCCCGGCCCAGCAGCACCTGGATGCGCCGTACGCACGAACCGCAGTCCGTGCCCGCCTTGCAGGCCGACGCTATCTGACGTGGGGTGCAGGCACCGTCCTCCGCGTGCTTCTTGACCTGCTGTTCCGTGATGCCGAAGCAACTGCAGACGAACACGCGGTTCACCTCCCGCCGGGATCGAAGTGGTGCCGTCCCGATTGATCGGTGAGGCTAACCTAACCTTACCCGGCGCTCTGTTCCCGCAAAAGTGCAGAGGGGCGCGGATCGCATGTGATCCGCGCCCCATCGCTGTGACCAGCCGTTACTGGTCCCGGTACATCTCCGCGACGAGGAACGCCAGGTCGAGGGACTGGCTGCGGTTCAGACGCGGGTCGCAGGCCGTCTCGTAGCGCTGGTGCAGATCGTCGACGAAGATCTCGTCGCCGCCGCCCACGCACTCGGTGACATCGTCACCGGTGAGCTCGACGTGGATGCCGCCCGGGTGGGTGCCGAGGCCCTTGTGGACCTCGAAGAAGCCCTTGACCTCGTCCAGCACGTCGTCGAAGCGGCGGGTCTTGTGGCCGGAGGCCGCCTCGAAGGTGTTGCCGTGCATCGGGTCGGTCACCCAGGCCACGGTGGCACCGGAGGCGGTGACCTTCTCGACCAGCTCGGGGAGCTTGTCGCGGATCTTGTCCGCGCCCATGCGGACGATGAAGGTCAGCCGGCCCGGCTCGCGGTCCGGGTCGAGGCGGTCGATGTACTGCAGCGCCTCCTCGGCCGTGGTGGTCGGGCCGAGCTTGATGCCGATCGGGTTGCGGATCTTCGAGGCGAACTCGATGTGCGCACCGTCCAGCTGCCGGGTGCGCTCACCGATCCACACCATGTGCCCGGAGACGTCGTACAGCTGCCCGGTGCGCGAGTCGACGCGGGTGAGCGCGGACTCGTAGTCCAGCAGCAGCGCCTCGTGCGAGGAGTAGAACTCGACGGTCTTGAACTCCTCCGGGTCGGTGCCGCAGGCCCGCATGAAGTTCAGCGCGTTGTCGATCTCCCGGGCCAGCTGCTCGTAGCGCTGGCCGGAGGGGGACGACTTCACGAAGTCCTGGTTCCAGGCGTGCACCTGGCGCAGGTCCGCGTAACCGCCCGTGGTGAAGGCGCGCACCAGGTTCAGCGTGGAGGCGGACGCGTGGTACATCCGCTTCAGCCGCTCCGGATCCGGGATCCGGGCGGCCTCGGTGAAGTCGAAGCCGTTGACGGAGTCGCCGCGGTAGGTCGGCAACGTCACCCCGTCGCGGGTCTCGGTCGGCTTGGAGCGCGGCTTGGAGTACTGGCCGGCGATACGGCCGACCTTCACGACCGGCACCGAGGCGGCGTACGTCAGCACGGCGCCCATCTGCAGCAGCGTCTTGAGCTTGTTGCGGATGTGGTCGGCGGACACCCCGTCGAAGGCCTCGGCACAGTCGCCGCCCTGGAGGAGGAACGCCTCTCCCTTGGCGACGGCCGCCATCCGGGCGCGCAGCTGGTCGCACTCGCCCGCGAAGACGAGCGGCGGATACGACTCGAGGTCCGCAACGACTGCGCGCAGAGCCTCGGTGTCGGGGTACTCGGGCTGCTGCGCCGCGGGCAGATCTCGCCAGGTGTTGCCAGCGCTCGCGCTGGTCTTAGCGTTCACGGTCACCCCGTAAACATTACGGGGTCGTGTCGAGTGCTTTTCCTCCCGCTCGACTGGTGAGACGGAGGGATCACCGTACGGACGGCGCGGTGGTGCGGTAGGGTGCACCGCATGTTCGCGCTTTCGACCCAGAACTGGTGGTGGACCGCTCATCCGGCGGCCCACTGACTGCGCGTACGCAAGACTTCGCGAAGGCCGCCCGAGGGGCGGCCTTCGGCGTTTTCCGGGGTCGTTCCTCACCGACATCGCATCGACTCGACATCGCTCGACATCGACGGAAGAGGAACCATGGATCTCGTACGGCTCCTGCAGGACCCCCGCCCTTTCGCCCTGCTTCGCCGCCGCGCCCCCGGCCACGACGAGCAGACGGTCGAGCTGTTCCTGGGCCCGGTCACCACGTACGACCGGCTGGCCGACCTCCCCGACCAGGGCCTCGCACTCGTCCCCTTCCGCCAGATCCGCGAACGCGGCTTCGACGTCCGCGACGACGGGACACCGCTGACCTTCCTCGCTCCCGAGGAGTCGTACGAGATCCCGCTCACCGATGCCCTCGCACAGCTCCCGGCGCACGACGTGCGCGTGACGGGCGGCGGCTTCGACGTCGACGACGAGGAGTACGGCGAGATCGTCGGCCGGGTGCTGCGGGAGGAGATCGGACAGGGCGAGGGCGCCAACTTCGTGATCCGGCGGACGTACGAGGGCGGGATCCCGGGGTTCTCCCGCACGGACGCCCTCGCGCTGTTCCGGCGGCTGCTGGAGGGCGAGCGGGGCGCGTACTGGACGTTCGTCGTGCACACCGGGGAGCGCACGCTGGTCGGGGCCAGTCCCGAGGTGCATGTGCGGATGTCCGGCGGCACGGTCGTGATGAACCCGATCAGCGGGACGTACCGATATCCCGCCGAGGGCCCGACGCCCGAGCACCTGCTGGACTTCCTCGCCGACGGCAAGGAGATCGAGGAGCTGTCGATGGTCGTCGACGAGGAGCTCAAGATGATGTGCACCGTCGGCGACATGGGCGGGGTCGTCGTCGGCCCGCGGCTGAAGGAGATGGCCCACCTCGCGCACACCGAGTACGAGTTGCGCGGGAAGTCCTCGCTGGACGTGCGCGAGGTGCTGAAGGAGACCATGTTCGCGGCGACCGTCACCGGCTCGCCGGTGCAGAACGCCTGCCGGGTCATCGAGCGGCACGAGGTCGGCGGGCGCGGGTACTACGCGGGCGCGCTGGCGCTGCTGGGCCGGGACGCCGGCGGCGCCCAGACCCTCGACTCCCCCATCCTGATCCGTACGGCCGACATCTCCTCCCAGGGGCATCTGCGGGTGCCGGTCGGCGCCACCCTCGTCCGCGGCTCGGACCCGGCGAGCGAGGTCGCCGAGACGCATGCGAAGGCGGCGGGCGTGCTGGCGGCCCTGGGCGTACGTCCGTCACGGCCGGGCGAGGAGCACGCGCGCGTGCGGCTCGCCGACGACCCACGCGTGCGTGCCGCGCTCGACGGGCGCCGGGCCTCGCTGGCGCCGTTCTGGCTGCGGATGCAGGAGCGGTCCCACGAGCTCGGAGGGCATGCCTTCGTGGTCGACGGCGAGGACACCTTCACCTCGATGCTCGCGCATGTGCTGCGCTCGGCCGGGCTGGAGGTGACCGTCCGGCGCTACGACGAGCCGGGGCTGCGGGAGGCGGTGCTCGCGCACGAGGGCCCACTCGTGCTGGGTCCCGGCCCGGGTGACCCGTCCGACCTGGACGACCCCAAGATGCGGTTCCTGGGCGACCTCACCGCGCGGGTCATCCGTGAGCACCGGCACGGTGTGCTCGGGGTCTGCCTCGGGCACGAGCTGATCGCGGCCGAGCTGGGTCTTGAGATCGTACGGAAGGAAGTGCCGTACCAGGGGGCGCAGACGACGATCGAGCTGTTCGGGCGGACGGAGACCGTCGGCTTCTACAACAGCTTCGTGGCGCGCTGCGACGACGAGGGGGCGCAGGAGCTGGCGGCGCACGGGGTCGAGGTGAGCCGGGCGGCGAACGGGGAGGTGCACGCGCTGCGCGGTCCGCGGTTCGCGGGCGTCCAGTTCCACCCGGAGTCGGTGCTGACACTGAACGGGACGGCGATCGTGCGGGAGCTGATCGGCCAGCTGCACCGCACGACCGTGTAGCCGTCCGGGGACTGCCGTCAGCCGAAGAAGACCCCGACCTCCTCGTACAGCTCGGGGTCCACCGTCTTCAGCTTCGCCGTCGCCTCCGCGATCGGGACGCGGACGATGTCGGTGCCGCGCAGGGCGACCATCTTGCCGAAGTCGCCCTCGTGGACGGCTTCGATGGCGTGCAGGCCGAAGCGGGTGGCGAGCCAGCGGTCGAAGGCGCTGGGGGTGCCGCCGCGCTGGATGTGACCGAGGACGGTCGTGCGGGCTTCCTTGCCGGTGCGCTTCTCGATCTCCTTGGCGAGCCATTCGCCGACCCCGGACAGGCGGACATGCCCGAAGGAGTCCAGCGACTCGTCCTTGAGGACCACGTCGCCGTCCTTGGGCATGGCGCCCTCGGCGACGACCACGATCGGGGCGTACGAGGCCTTGAAGCGGGAGGTGATCCAGGCGCAGACCTGTTCGAGGTCGAAGCGCTGCTCGGGGATGAGGATCACGTTGGCGCCGCCGGCGAGGCCGGAGTGCAGGGCGATCCAGCCGGCGTGCCGGCCCATCACCTCGCAGACCAGGACGCGCATGTGGGACTCGGCGGTGGTGTGCAGACGGTCGATGGCCTCGGTGGCGATGCCGACCGCGGTGTCGAAGCCGAAGGTGTAGTCGGTGGCGGACAGGTCGTTGTCGATGGTCTTCGGTACGCCGACGACGGGGACGCCGTACTCGTCGGTGAGGCGCGCCGCGACGCCCAGGGTGTCCTCGCCGCCGATCGCGATGAGCGCCTCGACCTCCTGCTTGGCGAGGTTCTCCTTGATCCGGCGGATGCCGTTCTCCTGCTTCAGCGGATTCGTGCGCGAGGAGCCGAGGATGGTGCCGCCGCGCGGCAGGATGCCGCGCACGGCGGGGATGTCGAGGCGGACGGTGTCGCCTTCGAGGGGTCCGCGCCAGCCGTCCCGGTAGCCGACGAAGTCGTAGCCGTACTCCTGCACGCCCTTGCGGACGATGCCCCGGATGACGGCGTTGAGTCCGGGGCAGTCGCCGCCTCCGGTCAGTACTCCGACCCGCATGGAAATGTCCCTTCGCCGCAGTTGCCTGGTGACAGCCACGCTAATGGTGATCCAGGTCACAGAGGGATGGGCGGGAAGGGCAATTCCGGTGAATCGGCGGGCGGTTGGTTTACCCGCCGTCAAGCTCCCGTGGCACTGTCACTCGTCGTCGAGTCCGCGCTCTATGGCGTACCGGACGAGCTCCACCCTGTTGTGCAGCTGGAGCTTGCCGAGGGTGTTCTGGACGTGGTTCTGGACCGTGCGGTGGGAGATGACCAGGCGTTCGGCGATCTGCTTGTAGCTCAGGCCCTTGGCGACCAGGCGCAGCACCTCGGTCTCACGGTCGGTGAGCTGCGGGGCGCCCGGCTGGTCGGTGTCCGCGGCGGGCGCGGGCTCGGAGGCGAGCCGGCGGTACTCGCCGAGGACCAGCCCGGCCAGGCCCGGAGTGAACACCGGGTCGCCGACGGCCGTGCGGCGCACCGCGTCCAGCAGCTCGTCCGTGGACGCCGACTTCAGCAGATAGCCGGTGGCGCCGGACTTCACCGCCTCCAGGACGTCGGCGTGCTCACCGCTCGCCGACAGCACGAGGACGCGCAGCGCGGGGTTGTGGCCGACGAGCTCCTTGCAGACCTGGACGCCGGGCTTGGCGGGCAGGTTCAGGTCGAGCACGAGCACATCGGGGCCGGCGGCCTTGGCGCGGCGCACGGCCTGGTCGCCGTCGCCCGCGGTGGCGACCACGTCGAAGCCGGACTCGGTCAGGTCGCGGGCGACGGCGTCGCGCCACATGGGGTGGTCGTCGACCACCATGACCTTGATCGCGCCCTGCCGCTCGTCGGTCGAGTCCGTCATCGCCGCTCTGCCTTCCCCCGTGGGTCCTTCGCGTCCTTCGGTACTTTCAGTTCGACCTCCGTGCCCTGCCCGGGCACCGAGATCAGTTCGGCGCTGCCGCCGAGGTCGCGCAGCCGGCCGCGGATCGACAGGGCGACGCCGAGCCGCCCCTCCCCCTCGGCCTGCGCGAGCCGGCCCTCGGGGATGCCGGGTCCGTCGTCCCGTACGGTCACCACGACCTCACCGGGCTCGTCCTCGACGAGGATCCACGCGCGCGCGTCCTCGCCGGCATGCCTGCGCACGTTGTCCAGGGCGGCGCCGACGGCCGCGGCCAGTTCCCTCGCCGCGGCCCTGGGCAGCAGAACAGCCGCTCCCGGTTCGGCGAAGCTGACCTTCGCGGCGGCGTACGGGGCGAGCAGCGCCCGCAGATCGACCGGGCCGTCCTCGTCGTACGAGGGCTCCTCCACGGCCCGTACGACCGCTCCCTCGGCGGCGTCCTCCGACACCCGGGAGACGGGGACCAGCCCGCCGGAGACCAGGGTGCGCAGCGCGACCTCCTGCTCGCCCGCCATCCGGCCCAGCTCGGCCGCCTCGCCGCCGAGGACCGTGCCCCTGCGCTGCACCATGGCCAGCACCTGCAGTACGCCGTCGTGGATGTCCCGGGCGAGCCGCTCCCGCTCCCGGGTCGCGGCCTCGATCTCCAGGGCCCGGGCGAGGGTGCGCTCGGAGGCGCGGGCGACCTCGACGACGTAGCCGATGGCGATGGAGGCGACCCAGACCAGGATCACGTTGTGGACGGTGTCGCGGGCGGGGGCGCCGCGCTCGATCAGATTGGCTGCGGCGACCGGCGTCGACGCGAACGCGGCCCAGCGCCAGCCGCCCTTGATGGCGTACGCGAGGACCGAGCCGGCGGTCCATATCGACGGCAGGGTGGGGCCGCCGTTGTGGATGTGCTGGCCGTTGGCGGCGAGCGGGGTGAGGAGGATGCCGGTGAGCGCGACGGCGAGGTCGACCGCGAGGAAGCGCTTGGTGCAGGCGGCCGCGCTCTGGACGCGGGGCAGGGTGGCGAGCGTCCACAGGAACAGGACGACGTAGTAGGCGATGGCGACGCCCGCGTGGTCGTACTCGTCGTAGGCGGTGGCGAACAGGCCGACCGCGTAGAGCATCGTGAGCACCCGGTAGGCGGTGAGCGCACGCCACAGCGGCTGCTCGACCGACATCCTCATGACACGCTCGCGCTTGGGCATGTCCCCCACCCCCCTCGACCGAGAGCCTAGGCCCCGGACTTCTCCTTCTTGGCCTGTTCCTTGGCCTGTTCCTTGGCCTGCTCCTTGGCCTGCTCCTTCTCGGCCTTCGCCGCCTCCGCGATCTGCCTCTTCGCCGCGGTCGCGTACATGTCGACGTACTCCTGGCCGGAGAGCTTCATGATCTCGTACATGACCTCGTCGGTGACCGCGCGCAGCACGAAGCGGTCGTGCTCCATGCCCTGGTAACGGCTGAAGTCGAGGGGCTTGCCGATGCGGATGCCGGGGCGCATCAGCTTGGGCATGACCTTCCCCGGCGGCTGGATCTTCTCCGTGTCGATCATCGCGACCGGGATGACCGGCGCGCCGGAGGCGAGCGCCACGCGCGCGAGGCCGCCGGGCTTGCCCCGGTAGAGGCGGCCGTCGGGCGAGCGCGTGCCCTCGGGGTAGATGCCGAACAGCTCGCCGCGCTCCAGGACCTCCAGGCCGCTCTTGATGGCCGCCTCGCCCGCGCCGCGCGCGCCGGAGCGGTCCACCGGGAGCTGGCCGACGCCCTTGAAGAAGGCGGCCGTCAGCCGGCCCTTGACGCCCGGCGTGGTGAAGTACTCGGCCTTCGCGATGAAGGTGACCTTGCGGTCGAGGACCGCGGGCAGGAAGAACGAGTCGGAGAAGGAGAGATGGTTGCTCGCCAGGATGGCGGCGCCCTCCGCCGGAATGTTCTCCAGGCCTTCCACCCAGGGCCTGAAGGCGACCTTCAGCGGTCCCCCGATGGCAACCTTCATCGTGCCGTACAACACCCGTGTGCCTCCTGTTTCCGTCGGTCAGACCTTAACCCGGAGCACTGTCGAAGGATCCGACGACCCTGGTCGGTGTCAGTGCGGTCGCGTACGGTGAAGCACCTGGACTTCACGTCACTCTCATGAACAGGAGACCGATGGTGCCGGTCCTTCCTGGAGCCGAGCCGTACCGCCACGAGGGCGGGGAGGTCGGCGTCCTGCTCTGCCACGGCTTCACCGGTTCCCCCCAGTCGCTGCGCCCCTGGGCCGAGTATCTCGCCGAGCACGGCCTCACGGTCTCGCTGCCGCTGCTGCCCGGGCACGGCACCCGCTGGGAGGACATGCAGCTCACCGGCTGGCAGGACTGGTACGCCGAGGTGGACCGCGAGCTGCGGTCCCTGCGCGAGCGCTGCAGCGAGGTGTTCCTGGCCGGCCTGTCCATGGGCGCCACCCTGGCGCTGCGTCTGGCGGCGAAGCACGGGGAGGCGGTCGCCGGCGTGATGGTCGTCAACCCGGCGAACCGCATGCACGGCTTTTCCCCGTACGCCCTTCCCGTGGCCCGCCATCTCGTGCGCACCTCGAAGGGGATCGTCAGCGACATCGCGAAGGAGGGCAGCGCCGAGCTGGGGTACGACCGGATTCCGCTGCACGCGGCGCACTCCCTGCGGAACTTCTTCCGGCTGGTCGACGGCGACCTGCCGCAGGTCACACAGCCGCTGCTGGTGCTGCGCAGCCCGCAGGACCATGTCGTACCGCCGGCCGACTCGGCGCGGATCCTCGGCCGGGTCTCGTCGAGGGATGTGACGGAGATACTCCTGGAACAGAGCTACCACGTGGCGACGTTGGACCACGATGCGGACCGGATTTTCGAAGAGAGCCTCGCGTTCATCGGCCGGCTCGCACCCAGTGTCGGCAAGGAAGGGACGGCCGCAGGTGGCTGAGCACGACTCGGACCGCGAGGACCGCGAGCCGGAGGAGCAGGGCGTCCCCTTCGACGAGGACGCCGCATGGGCCGCGATCGTCGCCGGGTACGGCGAGGAGCCGAAGGACCCACCGGGCACCAAGCCGTTCAAGTCGATCGAGGACCTGGCGCTGCTGGAGCCGGAGACCAACGACGACTCCGAGGGTGAGGCGCCGAGGCAGGAGAAGCCGAAGAAGCCCCTGGGCGGCTCGGTGTCCTTCGCGCCCGGCGTCGGCCCGCGCGACTACACGGCCGCCGAGCCGTCCGAGGACGACTTCGACGAGGACGACGAGGGCCACTTCGTCCCGCCGGAGCCGCCGCCGCTGCCGACCGCCGACACGACCGCGAAGTTCGCCTGGCTGGGCGTGATCGGCGGTCCGATCCTGCTCCTGCTGGCGGTGCTGCTCAGCTGGGACATGACCTGGTGGCTGGCCACGCTCGGCATCGGCGGCTTCCTGGGCGGCTTCGCCACGCTGGTGATGCGGATGAAGACGGACGACGAGGACGACGACGATCCGGGGCGCGGAGCCGTCGTCTAACCAGCAGGGACATCGCGGGCAGGGATCTTGAGGGCGGCCAGGACCGGAAGGTGGTCCGTGGCCGCCCTCAGGTCTGTCTCCGTCACTCCGGGGTGGCCGACGGGGACACCGCAGCCGAGCACCTCGATGCCCTTGGTGGCGAAGATCGCGTCGATGCGCTGGTACGGGGTCGCGGGCGTCGAGGTGTACTCGCTGCCCCAGGGGGAGGTGGCCCAGCAGTCCTGCAGACCGTCGGCGAGGCGGCGGAAGGTGCGGCCGGTGGGACGGTCGTTGAGGTCGCCCCCCGCGATCGCGTGCTCCACTCCGAGGCCGGCCAGACGGTCGAGGAGCATGCCGCCCTGCTCGTACCGCTCGTCCGCCTGCAGGGAGAGGTGGTAGCTGACCACACCGAGGCGTGCGCCACCGAAGCGGACCACTGCGGTGGCGAAGCCGCGGCGGTGCAGGCCGGGGGTGAGCGGGAGGAGGACGTCCTCGGTGCGCTCGACGGTGGCGCGGAGCGTGCAGAGGATCGCCGGGCCGGAGGCGGTGGCGCCTCCGGTGAGGACGACCTGGCCTGCGGCCGATGCCAGACGGGCCAGTTTCTTGCGCCAGCGGAAGAAGCGGGGGGCTTCCTGGATGAGGACCAGGTCGGGGGCGCAGGCACTGATGATGCGGGCCAGGGCCGCTGTGTCGTCGCGCATCGAGCGGATGTTGTAGCTCAGGACCCTGATGACGGCTGAACCGTCCGGTTCCGTGTGGGAGTTGGGCAGCAGCTCCATGTGGATCAATCTACGCCCAATGGCCCGAGGCGCGAGGTTCATGGGCGACTACCGGTCGTATGTGGCTTGTCGCGCAGTTCCTCGCGCCCCTCAAACATCCAGGCGCCGCAGCCGGAAAAGTGAACGTCACATGATGGGGTCGGGCTCGCGGGCCAGGTCCGCTGCTCCGACCAGCCCCGCCTTGTTGCCCAGTTGGGCGGCGATGACCTCGGCCACCGGGCGCCAGTTGCCGCCCACCAGCCAGCGCTTGTAGGACTTGCGGATCGGGTCGAGGACCAGTTCGCCCTCGTCCGAGAGGCCGCCGCCGACGATGAAGGCGGAGGGGTCGAAGAGGGAGGCGAGGTCCGCGAGGCCCGCGCCGGCCCAGCGGGCGAGTTCGCGGTAGGAGTCGACGGCGACCGGGTCGCCCTGGCGGGCGGCCATGGAGATGTGCTTGCCCTCGATGCCGTCGGGGCTGCCGTCACCGAGGCCGAGCAGGATCTCGGCGCTCTCGGGGGTGGCGTTGGCGCGCTGCTTGGCGTATCTGACGAGGGCGCGTCCGGAGGCGTACTGCTCCCAGCAGCCCTGGCTGCCGCAGCCGCACAGCAGGCCGTCGGGCACCATGCGGATGTGGCCGAACTCGGCGGCCACGCCGTAGTGCCCGCGGCGCAGCTTGTTGCCGATGATGATGCCGCCGCCGAGGCCGGTGCCGAGGGTGATGCAGATGACGTTGCGGTGGCCCTTGCCCGCGCCGAACTTGTACTCGCCCCATGCGGCCGCGTTGGCGTCGTTCTCCACGACGACCGGGAGGCCCACGCGGGCCTCGACCTTGGCCTTCAGCGGCTCGTTGCGCCAGTCGATGTTGGGCGCGAAGTAGACCTCCGAGCGCTGGCGGTTGACGTAACCGGCCGCACCGATGCCCACGCCCACGATCTCGTGCCCGGCGTGCGCGCCCTCCACGGCGGAGGCGATGGCGTCCACGATCGCCTCGGGCGTGCCCGGGGTCGGCACCTTGAACGTGGAGAGGATGTTGCCTTCCTCATCGACCACGCCGGCCGCGATCTTGGTGCCGCCGATGTCGACGCCGATGGTGAGTCCCATGAATCCCTCAGTTTCGGTCGAGCCCCGCTACGGCCAACCGTACCCGAGGCCCTGCCGCCAAGGCCTCGACGTCCAATCGCTGGGAAGGCGGGGACCGAACGACAAGGCCTGAGGGAGGGGTCGAGGGAGTCAGTCCAGGTCGATGCGTTGCCCGGGGCCGGTGCCGCCCTCGTCGCCGTCCCGGCGCTCGTCCAGATCCTTGTGCAGGTCCGTCGTACGGGTCGTCCAGCGCTGTTCCTGGGCCTGGACCGCGGAGCGGTAGGCGGCAAGCAGTTCGTTGCCCGCGGCGGCGAGGTGGTCGAAGACGTCCGGATTGCGTTCGATGACGGGTTCGACCGCGGCCTTCGCCTGCTGGACGACCTGCTTCACCACCTGCTGGGCGGCCGGTCCGGCGACGGCTCCGAGCAGCGGCGACTGGATCGACGACAGCTTCTCCGAGACGGCGTCGACCAGTTTGCGCAGTTCCTCGCCGGCCGAGATCGGCGGCTGGCCGTGCTCGGCGCGGCGGCGGGCCTTCTCCGCCGCGAGGTCCTCGGCGCACGCCTTCGCCCAGGCGTCGGCGTCGGTCGCCCGCTCCCCCACGCTCGAATTCGCTCGCGCGGGGGGAGCCCCATCGTCGACCACGTCGTTGCCGGAGTCTGACGGGGGGAGCTCTTCGCTCATGACGACCTCCTGACTACGGTTCGTCTCTACGACGTTACCCGAATGGGCGTAGCCGGTTCACGGCCTCTCCGGCCACAGATCCGGGTCGGGCGCGAACCGGATGCGCAGTTCGCCCTCCCGCAGCGCGGCCCCGTCCACGGTGCAGCGGCGCAGGACGGACGGCAGCGGCACGATACGGCGGAACGGGCCTGCCGCGACGACGAGTTCGTCGCCGCGCCTGATGAGGTCCAGGTCGTCGCGTATGGCGCCGGGCAGCGGGAGGTGCCACACGAGCACGCCGTCGTCGGCGAGCCGGTCGGCGACGGGCCACTCGACGGTGGAGGTCGTGCCGTTGACGTCCAGGGTGCCGGTGACGGCGAGCGCGGCGAGGTCGTCCGTGCCGCGCGGGTCCCGGCCGAGGTGGGCGACCGTCCGGACGTCGTACGGCTCCTGCCACTCGTCCAGGACCTTGCGCTGCTGGGCGACGAGCCCGGCGAGCCAGCCGTTCGCCTCGGGCAGCACCCGGTTGGCGACCAGGACGTCGGTGCGCAGTCCGCGCAGGGCGAGGGCGAGGCCGGCGGAGTGTACGGCGTCGGCGCCGGCCGGCCCGGGTTCGGCGACCAGCCGTACGACGGTGTCCCGGTCGGCGAGGACCGCCTCGACGGCGCCGAGCTCCGTGTCCCAGCGGGCGGCCGTCTCGTACAGCCACTCGGAGGGCATCGGGACCCCGGCCAGCCGCCCGAGGACGGGCCGCAGGGCCCGCGCCGCCTGCCGCTCGGGCGGCAGCAGCCGGCGCAGATAGCGGCGCAGCTCTTCGGGCAGGGCGAGCAGGGCGAGCGCCTGGGGGGTCGGAGGCAGATCGACGACCAGCAGGTCATGGGCCTCCGCGAGAGCCGCGTCCCGCAGCGCCCGCAGCAGGTTCAGCTCCTCGGCGCCGGGAAGGGGCGTGACCTCCTCGGCATCCAGCCGAGAGGCCCCGAGCAGATCGAGGACGTTGGCCGCGCGTTCCTGAAAAGCGCTGAGATCATCCCGAAAGCCGGCAGCGGCGTCGGGGCGCCAGGCGGTGAGGTTCGGGGCGACGGTGACCGGGGCCGGTCCCGTCGCCGCACCGAGCACGGCACCCAGGGTGTCAGTGCGGTCGGCACTGAGGACGAGGGTGCGGGTGCCGTTGCCGGCGGCCCGCAGGGCGGTCGCGGCGGCAACGGTCGTACGCCCGGAACCGCCAGGGCCAGTGATCAGGATGGTGCGCATGAGGCTGAACGGTAACCGAGACCCCGCAAGCCGGACGCACCCCTACGGCGGGACCCCTACTTCTCCCCCGACTCCACCCGCTTCTTGAGCCCGGCCAGGGCCCGGTCAATGATGACCTTCTCAGCCTTCCGCTTGATCATCCCGAGCATCGGGATCTTGACGTCCACCGTCAGCTGATAGGTGACCTCGGTCGCCCCGGCCCCCACCGCCTTCAAGATGTACGACCCGTCGAGCGCCCGCAGCATCTGCGACTTGACCAGGGTCCAGGAAACCGAGTTCTCACCGGTCCAGGTGTAGGCCAGCACCTGGTCGTCCTTGATCGCGCCGGCGTCCATGACGAGGCGGACCTGCTCGGCCCGGCCCTGGGCGTCCGTCTCGAGGACCTCCGCCTCCTTCACCTCACCGGTCCAGTCCGGGTAGCGGGCGAAGTCTGCGATCACCCCCATGACATCGGCCGGTGCCGCCTCGATCGTGATGCTCGAGCTGGTGTGTTCCGCCATCGCTGTGGCTCCTCCAGATGCGGGCCGGTAAAGAGGTCGTCGTGCGCACGGTGCGCGCAGCGTGAAGGCTACCGCGCACGTCGGCGGCCGCCTTCACCCCCACCTGCGTTCCTTCACCATTCAAGAGCCCAGGGCTTCCCGGTCCCCGCGAAGTGCCCCACGTTCACGCACTCCGTGGCCCCGATCCGCATGCGCCGTGCCAGGGGCTGGTGGACGTGACCGAACAGCGCGTACCGGGGGCGGGTGCGGCGGATCGCGTCCAGGAGCGCCCGGCTGCCCCGCTCGAAGCGGCGCGCCACCGTGTCGTAGACCAGCTCGGGAACCTCCGGCGGGATGTGGGTGCACAGCACGTCCACCTCGCCGACGGCCTCGATCTTCGCGGCGTACTCCTCGTCGCTGATCTCGTACGGGGTGCGCATGGGGGACTTGAGGCCGCCGCCGACGAAGCCGAAGGTGCGGCCGCCGATCTCCACGCGCTCGCCGTCGAGCACGGTCGTGCCGGGGCCGGCGTACTCGGGCCACAGGGGCGGCATGTCGACATTGCCGTAGGTGGCGTACGTCGGTGTCGGGAAGGCCGCGAACATCTCGGCGTATTGCTTGCGCACCGCCTGCTCGATCGCGGCGGCCCGGTCCGTGCCGATGCCGCCCCACAGCCGGGCGCCGAACTCCCGCGCCTCCTGGAAGCGCCGGGCGGTGCGCAGCTCGACGATGCGGTCGGCGTTCTCCTCGCCGAACAGGTCGGGGAAGATCCCGCGCGAGTGGTCGGCGTAGTCGAGGAAGAGGACCAGGTCGCCCAGACAGATCAGGGCATCGGCACCCTCGCCGGCTCGGGCCAGGTCACGGGCGTTGCCGTGCACGTCGCTGACCACGTGGACGCGTGTCCTGCGGTTGCCGGGCGGTGTGGATGCCATGACGATCAAGGGTAAGCGTGTGCGGTGTACGTGAACAGTGGCGGCCGGTCCTGCCGTTACTGGCCAGTCAGTTAACGGGTGGACTACCGTACGCAAAGGAACACCAACCTGTGTGACGCAGCGAACATCTCGCCGGGACCCCCTGTCGAAGAAGCCATACCGGCGGGTAACGTCCGGGCAGTCCAGTCGTGCTCAGCATTTCAACCACTGGATCTCTGAGCACCTGCCCGAGCCTTGGACCCACCGTCGCATCACACAACGTCGTGGCGCCGGCGCCTTATTAGGAGCAGCAGTCTTGCGCGAGTTCAGCCTTCCGGCTTTGTACGAGGTCCCTGCGGACGGCAATCTCACCGACATCGTCCGCAGAAACGCCGCGCAGCATCCCGACGTGGCCGTGATCGCCCGCAAGGTCGGCGGTCAGTGGCAGGACGTGACGGCGACGGCCTTCCTGGCCGAGGTGCACGCGGCCGCCAAGGGCCTCATCGCCTCCGGCGTGCAGCCCGGCGACAGGGTCGGCCTGATGTCCCGCACCCGCTACGAGTGGACGCTGCTGGACTTCGCGATCTGGAGCGCGGGCGCGGTCACCGTGCCGGTGTACGAGACCAGCTCGCCGGAGCAGGTGCAGTGGATCCTGTCCGACTCGGGCGCGACCGCCATGATCGTCGAGCTGGACAACCACGCGGCCGCCGTCGAGTCGGTGCGCGAGTCGCTGCCCGCCCTCAAGCACGTCTGGCAGATCGAGGCCGGCGCGCTCTCGGAGCTCGGCAACGCCGGCAAGGACGTCACCGACGCGATGGTCGAGGACCGCAGCTCGCTGGCGCGGGCCGACGACCCGGCGACGATCGTCTACACCTCCGGCACCACCGGCCGCCCCAAGGGCTGTGTGCTCACCCACCGCAGCTTCTTCGCCGAGTGCGGCAACATCGTGGAACGGCTGCGCCCGCTGTTCCGTACCGGTGAGTGTTCCGTCCTGCTGTTCCTGCCGCTCGCGCACGTCTTCGGCCGGCTGGTGCAGATCGCGCCGATGATGGCGCCGATCAAGCTGGGCCTGGTCCCGGACATCAAGAACCTCACCGACGAACTGGCCTCGTTCCGGCCGACGTTGATCCTCGGTGTCCCGCGCGTCTTCGAGAAGGTCTACAACTCGGCGCGCGCCAAGGCGCAGGCGGACGGCAAGGGCAAGATCTTCGACAAGGCGGCGGACACCGCGATCGCGTACAGCCGCGCGCTGGACACGCCGTCCGGCCCGTCGCTCGGCCTGAAGATCAAGTACAAGACGTTCGACAAGCTGGTCTACAGCAAGCTGCGCGCGGTGCTCGGCGGCCGCGGCGAGTACGCGATCTCCGGCGGCGCCCCGCTGGGCGAGCGCCTGGGTCACTTCTTCCGCGGTATCGGCTTCTCGGTCCTGGAGGGCTACGGCCTGACCGAGTCCTGTGCCGCCACCGCCTTCAACCCCTGGGACCGCCAGAAGATCGGCACGGTCGGGCAGCCGCTGCCGGGTTCGGTGATCCGTATCGCGGACGACGGCGAGGTGCTGCTGCACGGCGAGCACCTGTTCAAGGGGTACTGGAACAACGAGGCGGCGACCGCGGAGGCGCTGGCCGACGGCTGGTTCCACACCGGTGACATCGGCACCCTGGACGAGGACGGCTACCTCAGGATCACCGGCCGCAAGAAGGAGATCATCGTCACCGCGGGCGGCAAGAACGTCGCCCCGGCCGTGATCGAGGACCGCATCCGGGCGCACGCCCTGGTCGCGGAGTGCATGGTGGTCGGCGACGGGCGGCCGTTCGTGGGCGCGCTGGTCACCGTCGACGAGGAGTTCCTGGGCCGCTGGGCCGACGAGCACGGCAAGCCGGCGGGTTCCACCGCGGCGTCGCTGCGCGAGGACGCGGACCTGCAGGCCGCGATCCAGTCGGCAATCGACGACGGCAACGCCGCGGTGTCGAAGGCGGAATCGGTGCGGAAGTTCCGCATTCTGTCCTCCCAGTTCACCGAGGAGTCCGGCCACCTGACGCCGTCGCTGAAGCTCAAGCGCAATGTGGTGGCGAAGGACTACGCGGACGAGATCGAGGCGATCTACGCGAAGTAGCTCACCCCGGTCCGACGACGGCTCATGGCGCGGTGTCCTCCACGAGGACCCGCGCCATCGTCCGTTCGGCGAGCGCGGTGATCGTCACGAACGGGTTCACGCCGATCGACCCCGGCACCAGCGAGCCGTCGGTGACGTACAGCTTCGAATACCCCTTCACCCGGCCGTAGTTGTCGGTCGCCTTGCCGAGGACGCAGCCGCCCAGCGGGTGGTAGCAGAAGTCGTCGGCGAAGACCTTGTTGGACGAGCCGAAGAGGTCGTAGCGGTAGATGGTCGCGTTGGCCGAGTTGATCCGGTCGAACAGCTTCTTGGCCATGGCGACCGAGACGGCGCTCTGCGCGGCACTCCAGCCGAGCTTGACCCCACCGGTCGAGGAGTCGTACGTGAAGCTCGCCCGCTCCGGGTTCTTGGTGATCGCCAGATAGAGGCTGACCCAGGTCTCGAACCCGATGGGCAGCGGGGCGATCTCCGCGAAGACCGGGTTGGCGGTGTTGGCCCAGTCGTCGATGCCCATGACCGGCATGGTCGACTGGTTGGCGCCGGTGGTGTCCCAGATGTGGTTGGCGCGGCCGAGCATGGTGTTGCCGTTGGTGCCCCAGCCGGCGCCGACGCTGGAGTTCAGCGCGGGCAGGGCGCCCGTGTCCCGGGCCCGGACGAGGAGTTCGGTGGTGCCGAGGCTGCCGCCGCCCAGGAAGAGGTACGTGCAGCTGTACTGCTTGGTCTCGACGACGGCGCCGGTGTTGTCGATCCGGTCCGCGGTCAGGGTCCAGCTCCCGTCGCTCGCCCGGCCGATGGCCTTCACCTTCTCCAGGGTGTTGATGGTGACGTTCCCGGTGCCGAGCGCCGAGGCCAGGTACGTCTTGTCGAGGCTGCGCTTGCCGTGGTTGTTGCCGTAGATGACCTCCTGCCCGAGCGCGGACCTGGTGGCCGTGCCGGCCGCCTCGCGCTGCATGTAGTCGAAGTCGTAGACGTTCGGGACGAAGGTGGTCCTCAGACCGGTCTTCGCCGCGGCCTTACGGGAGGTCCGGGTGAACTGGTACCACTCGGTGGACTCGAACCACGCGGGGTCGACGGTGTTGACTCCGAGCATGGAACGGGCCCGCGGGAAGTACGTGTTGTACATCTCGCCCGCGTCCACGGTCGGGAACTGCTCCGTGAAGTACGACTGGAGCGGGGTGACCGCCATGCCGCCGTTGACCAGGGAGCCTCCGCCGACGCCGCGGCCGACGTACACGGACATGTTGTCGTAGTGCACGCGGTCCAGGGCGCCGGGGTACGGGGTGATGTCCTTGTTGACGACGTCCAGCCACAGGAAGCTGGCCAGCGGGGCTTCGGTGCGGCTGCGGAACCACATGGAGCGCTGGTCCGGGTTGGCGGTGTTGCAGAAGACCTTGCCGTCGGGGCCGGGGGTGTTCCAGAGGCGGCCCATCTCCAGGACGAGGGTGCGGATGCCGGCCTGGCCCAGGCGGAGGGCGGCGACGGCGCCGCCGTAGCCGGAGCCGACCACTATCGCCGGGGCGGAATCGACTGCGTCGGGCTCGGCGGCGTGGGCGGATTCGAGGCCTATGCGGGTGAGGCCCGCTGCCGCGGCCGTCTGTAGGGCTATCATGCCCAGGATTTGACGTCTCGTCAGCTGACGTTGCATCAGTTTTGCTGTCATGCGCGCAGCATGTGCGGATTTTCCGGTTCCGCCTAGAGGTGGTGCGGGTTTTGGGACGCCATCCGGGGTGCCTCGTGCTCAATCTGGCGACCGCGGGCTGTATGTGGCTTGTCGCGCAGTTCCCCGCGCCCCTAGAAAAGCCGCTTCAGCTGCTCGGCGAGCAAGTCCCACCGCCACTTTTCCTCGACCCACTCCCGGCCCCGCTCCCCCATGCGCCGCCGCAGCTCGGCATCGCCCAGGAGTACGACGATGCGCTCGGCTGCCTCCTCGGCGGAGCCGCCCCGCACCACCCAGCCCGTCTCGCCGTCGAGTACCGCGTCGGGGGCGCCGCCCGAGTCACCCGCCACGACCGGCAGGCCTGTCGCCGATGCCTCCAGGTACACGATCCCCAGCCCCTCCACGTCCAGCCCGCCCCGCCGCGTCCGGCACGGCATCGCGAAGACGTCGCCGGCGCCGTAGTGGGCCGGGAGGTCGGACCAGGGGACCGGGCCCGTGAAGCGCACCGAGTCGGCCACGCCGGTCTCGTGGGCCAGCCGCCGCAGGTCCTTCTCGTACGGGCCGCCGCCGACGATCAGCAGCACCGCATCCGGCTCGGCGGCCAGGATCTGCGGCATGGCGAGGATGAGGGTGTCCTGGCCCTTGCGCGGCACCAGGCGGGACACACACACGACCACCGGCCGGTCGGTGAGGCCGAGCCGCGCCCGGATCGCGGCGCCGCCCGACTCCGGGTGGAAGATCTTCTCGTCGACGCCCGGCGGCAGCTGCACCATCCGCCCGGCCGCCGCAGGGGTCAGGGCAGTGGCGATCCGCGAGCGCGTGTACTCGCCGAGGTAGGTGATCGTGTCCGTCGACTCCCCGATCCGGCGCAGCAGCTGCCGGGCGGCGGGGAGCTGTGCCCACCCCGCCTCATGACCGTGGGTCGTGGCCACCAGCCGCTCGGCACCCGCCTTGCGCAGCGCCGGCGCCATCAGCCCGAGCGGCGCCGCCGCCCCGAACCACACCGACGTACAGCCGTGCTCCCGCAGCAGCCCGACCGCCCGCCGGGTGGCGCCCGGCGTGGGCAGCAGCATCGTCGTGGGGTCGCGTACGACGGTGAAGGGCTGCTCGGCGTCGAAGGCGGCCGTGGCCTCGATCCCCTCCCGGCTGCGCTTCCAGGTGGACGCGTAGACGACGAGGCGGTCCGGGTCGAGCCGTAGCGCCATGTTGTGCAGGAACGCCTGGATACCGCCCGGGCGGGGCGGGAAGTCGTTCGTCACGATCAGGGTCTTGTGCATCGCCGCCGACCCTATCCAACGGGCATCCAACGGTCGCGCACAGCTCGGCACGGCCACGTTTATGGCAAGCACACACCTGCACAGGACATCATGTTCCCCTCAAGACCGGAACGGGAAAGCAGACGGAAACGGGGCTCCGGTGGACATTGCGGGCGGAAGGCGGTCCCTCGCGGGACTGCTGGTGACCTGGGGCCTGACCAGGCTGGTGCTGCTGCTGTTCGTCCTCAAGGTGTTCGTCTTCCCCGGCCCGGACGTCACGACCGACGTGTCCGTGATCTACCAGGGCTGGTACGAGACCCTGCGCCACGGCACCTTCCCGCTGGACGACGTCACCTGGCAGTACCCGCCCGCCGCCGCCCTCCCGATCCTCTCCCCCGCGCTGCTGGGCTTCCTCGACTACGCGACGGCCTTCTTCGTCCTCGCCTTCCTGGCGGACCTGGTCGTGCTGTCGCTGCTGCTGTACGCGGGGCTGCGGCCCGGCAAGACCGTGCGCGGCGCCTGGGTGTGGGTGCTGGGGGTACCGCTGCTCGGTCCGACGGTGTACGCACGCTACGACGTGATGGTCACCGCGGTGGCCGTGGCCGGGCTGCTCGCGGGCGCCCGGCATCCGCGCGTGATGGGCCTCCTCGTGGGCTTCGGGGCGATGCTGAAGGTGTGGCCGGCGCTGCTGCTGGTCGGCGCCCGCAAACGCGGCACCTGGGCCTGGGCGGCGGCGACCGTGGCCGCGCTGGCGGCGCTGTTCGCGGTGACCATGCCCGGCGCGTTCGCCTTTCTGACCTTTCAGCGCAGCAGGGGCACCGAGGTGGAGTCGCTGGGCTCCCTCGTCTTCCACATCGCCCGGCAGTTCGGCTGGAACGGCCAGGTGCTGCTGAACTACGGCTCGATCGAGTTCCTCGGCCCGTACGTCGGCCTCGTCAGCTCCGCGGCCCTGTGCCTGACCGGCGTCGTCTTCGGCTGGCTGCTGCTGTGGCGGCTGATGGCGACCCGGTTCCTGCCGAACACGCTCGCGGACGCGGCCTTCGTGGCGGTGCTGATGTTCACGGTCACCAGCCGGGTGATCAGCCCGCAGTACCTGGTGTGGCTGGTCGGTCTCGCGGCCGTCTGCCTGTGCTTCCGCAGCAGCCGGATGAAGGTGCCGGTTGCTCTGGTCCTCGCGGCCTCGTTCGTGACGGTGCTGGAGTTCCCCCTCTGGTTCCAGCACGTCGTCATGAGCGACACCCTCGGCGTCGCCCTGCTCGTCGTCCGCAACGGCCTGCTGGTCGTCGCCGCCGTGCTCGGGGCCGTGGAACTGTGGCAGTCGACGGTCTCCCGCGAGCCCGTACCGCCCCTGCCCACTCAGGCGACGCGCACCAGGGAGACCTCGACCTCCCCCTGACCCACCCCGCGACGCCGGTACCCGGCTTGATCAGCCGAGTCGGGCCCGGAGGTAGGCCCGCCACTGCCGGGTGAACTTCTCCGGTGTCGTCCCCAGCACCTTCTGCATCGCGCCCGCCACCGAGCCCGCCCGCTGCCGGTGGTCGCCGACCGCGCGGTAGAACCGCCCGAGCCGCTCAGGACCCCACTGCTGGGCGATCAGCCGGCAGGCCATCCAGCCGCCCTCGTAGGCCTGCGCCAGCTTCGTCGCGTCGCCGCTGAAGCCGAAGTCCTTGTCGGTGGGCAGATGTTCCGGCACCCGCCCCTCGCTCACCGCCCGCGCCAGCTCGGGCGCGGCCTCGGGCGAAGTGCGGCCGGTGCCCAGGTAGCCGATCCAGTCGGCGTACCCCTCGGACAGCCACAGCGGGGTGGCCGCATTGGTGTGGGCACGGGTCGCGACATGGGTCGTCTCGTGGGTGAGGACGACCTGCTTGCCCAGCGGGCCGAGGAGGGCGTACGCGTCCGGGTTGACGATGATGCGGTCCGCGGGCGCGGTCGGCGGGCCGCCCACCTCGCCCGTGGTGACCGCCGCGATCCCGCGGTACTGGGAGGCGGGCGAACCGAGCAGCCCCGCCATGCCCTGCACCGACCCCGGCACGAGCACCACCACGTGTCCCGCCCAGTCGCCGCCCCAGGCCCCGGACACGGCGGGCACCGCACGGTCCGCGAGGTCCGCGTAGGAGTGCAGCGCCTCGCTGGACTGCCCCGTGCCCAGAACGATGCTGTGGCTGCCGCGTACGACGGTCACCGCGCCCTGGTCCCACAGCTGCTGGGCGGACTTCCTGGCGGGCCTGTCCGCGTCCACGTACCACTGCCCGTCGCTCCCTCGGGAGAGGCTCAGGGTGCGGCCGACGGTCACGGGCGCGTTGTCGTATCCCTCGATGCGGTAGCGCAGTTCGGCGTCGGCGGTCGCCTCGTCGCCGGTGCGGTGCAGGGCGGTCACGCGGTACGACCAGGACGCCAGCGGCACTCCGCGCAGGTTCTCGAACCAGCCCGGGGCGCCCGTCTTCAGGAAGGCCGCCCGGTCGCGGTCGAGGACGGCGGTGGAGCGCCGGTCGAGGACCCGCTGCAGATCGGCCCCGGCACCGCCGCCGGCGGGCTGCCCGCCGCACGCCACCAAAGAGACGAGCAGCAGCACGAGCGCCACCACCGAGAACTTCGACGCCCGCCCACGACCAGCCACTTTCCGATCGTAAGGCCGACAGGGCCGGTTGGTCAGACCCTGGTGACCGAGGACACCGGCAGCATGTCCACCGGGTCGTAGCGCACGGGCGCGCCGGGATAGGGCGCGTGGATCACCTGGCCGTTGCCCATGTACATCCCGACATGGCTGGCGTCGGAACGGTAGACGACCAGGTCCCCGGGGCGTGCCTCGGAGAGCGGGATCTGCCGGCCGGCGTACGCCTGCTCCTGCGAGGTGCGCGGCAGCTGGACCCCGGCCTGCGCGTACGACCACTGCATCAACCCCGAACAGTCGAAGCCGTAGGGACCGGTGGCGCCCCAGACGTACGGCATGCCGAGGGCGGAGCGGGCGGCGGCCATGGCGGCGGCCGCGCGGGCCGAGGCCGGCACGGCGCCGCCCAAGTCGGGGAAGAGCTCGCCGCGGTCGCCCCGGGAGGCGCGGCTGTAGGCGGCACGCTCCCCGTACGGCAGGGAGTTGAGCAGCCGACGGGCCTCGGCGAGCTTCTTCTCCACGATCCTCTTGTGGAAGGCGACGGCCTTGCGGCTCTTCTCCAGCTCGGCCAGCTTGCCGACCGCTTCGGCACGCTCCTGGGCCACGTCCCGCATCGAGGACTGGAGGTCTCTGAGCTCGCCCGCCTGATGGGCGTTGATCCGGTCCAGGACGGAGGCCTTGTCGAGGTAGTCGGACGGGTTGTCGGAGAAGAGCAGGGCGAGGGTCGGGTCGATGCCGCCGGAGCGGTACTGGGCGACGGCCAGCGAACCGAGCGACTCCCGCACGGAGTTGATGCGCTCCTGCTGCCGGGCGATCAGGTCCTGCGCGTCGTGCACCTGCTTCTGCAGCCTGCCTGCGGTTTCGTCGGCCTTGTTGTAGGCCTCGGTCGCCTTCTCGGCCTCCGCGTAGAGGCGGTCCACCTCGGCCCGGGTGTGGTCGTACGGAGCGGCGTCGGCCGGGACGGCCCCGAGGGCGGAGGCCGCGGCGGACAGCACGCACAGGGCGGTGCCGGCGCCCCGGTTGAACCCGGACGGTGCAGGGCGGCGGTGGGACCTCACGAGTAGCGACGCTCCTTCCATTGCCGGACGCCACCGGCCTCCCCCGGACGCCGGGGGAAAGACGGCGGACATTGACGCCCTCTCCGACCCCGGAGGGCAGGAGATTCCGGTCCGCACCGCTTCGCGATGCCACCACGGGTTCCTGTTTCACAGGCCTCCGCCGGCCCAGGTGGGCAGGTCTTGCGCGGCCTCCGCAGGCGTGACTTCCCGCCCGTCCGGCGGTAGGTCCGACGACTTCCGTCGAGGGACGCGGTGATGCTAGCCACGTGAGTGCGCGGCGGCCAGCGACCTCTGCGGGCACACAAAACGCGACGCCCCGCCTCTGACGCAGGTCATGGGCGGGGCGTGGGGTCAGTGCGGGTTCACGTAATTCGCCCGTTCGGGCGGACCGGTGTCCTGATCTTGGAACGGATCCTCAGGGGCGCGTGTCAGATGCGGACACCGAACTGGAACGGCATGTTGTTGATCGACTCGTAGCGCACGGTCGTGCCGGTGCGCGGGGCGTGCAGCACCATGCCGTTGCCCGCGTAGAGGGCGACGTGGTGCAGGTCGCCGTAGAAGAGCACGAGGTCGCCGACCTGGAGCTGGCCCTCGGAGTAGATCCGCGTGCCGGCGTTGGCCTGCGCCTGCGAGGTGCGCGGTATCGAGACGCCGGCCTGGGCGTAGGCCCAGGAGGTCAGGCCCGAGCAGTCGTAGGAGGCGGTGCCGGTGGCGCCGTAGACGTACGGCTTGCCGATCTGGGTCTTGGCGGCGTCGAAGGCCGCCTGGGCCCGGGCGGAGGCGGCGGTCGCGTCGCCGAGGTCGACCCGCTCGCTGGCCGAGCGGCTGGCGCGGGCGTCGGCGGCGGCGAGCGCGGCCCGCTCCGCGGCCGTCAGCGAGTTGAGCAGCTTCTGCGCCTCGGCCAGCTTGCCCTGGATGTCCTTCTTCTTGTTGCCCAGCTCGGTGCGGGTGGCCGCGAGGTCCTTGAGCTTGTCGGAGGCCTCGGCGCGCTCCTGGGCGAGTTCGCGCTGCTTCTCCTGGATCTTCTTCAGCGCCTCGACCTGCTGGGCGCTGAGCTGGTCGGCGGTGGACGCCTTGTCCAGGTAGTCGTTCGGGTTCGACGACAGGAAGAGCTGGAGGGACGAGTCGATGGTGCCGGTGCGGTACTGCGCGGCCGCCGCCAGACCGATGGAGTCACGCAGCTGGTTGAGCTCCTCCTGGCCGCGGGCGACGTTGTCCTGGATGGTGGAGATCTCCTTCTGGAGCTTCTCCTGCTTCTCCTTGGCGCCGTTGAACTTCTCGGTGGCCTGCTCGGCCTCCTCGTACAGCTTGTCGACCTTGGCCTTGACCTCGTCCTTGGAGGGCTTCTCGCTCGGCGCTGCGTTCGCGGCCTGGGCGCTGATGGCAACAGCGGCAGCAGCTGCGGTGGTGAGCACAGTCACGCGAGCCCGGCTCGGCTGCTTCGGTCGACGATGGGACGCCACGGAAGAGGGCTCCTTCTTGTGAGTGATCACCCGCTCGGAGGTTCGAGGCCCGACCTTAGTGACCTTCTTGTGATCACTTCAAATCCTCGCGTGAAAAATCTTAGTGACGCAATGCATTCTTTGCACATAACCCACATGCGGTGACGCCAGGTTGACGCTACGTTGCGTGACGATTGCGCCAATTCGGTCATTAAACCTAGAAGTTCGACCTACGGGACAGCGGCCCGGGAAGCGGCTTCAGGACAGCCGCTTCAGGAGCATCGCCGAGGCGATGGGCCGCGCCCCCGCGCGGGCCACTCCGTCGGCCACCTCGCGGTCCGTGGAAGCCACGATCACGGGCCTCCCGGGGGGCTCCGCGCGCACCAGCTGGCGGATCAACTCGTCCGCCGTGACGCCCGGTTTGGAGAACAGCACCCGCACTCCGCGCGGCGGCGCGAGCAGCACCGGAGCGGCCAGCTCGGCCCCGTCGAAGACACAGGTGACCTCGGCGCCGGTCTGTGCAGCGAGTTGCGAAAGCTGCCCGAGGAGCCTCAACCGCTGCTTCTCCAGAGGCATTTGGGGATAACCCGTTTTGGTGACGTTGTAACCGTCGACGACCAGGTGCGCCTGCGGCAGTGCGAGCAACTGGTCCAGGATCGCGGGGTCGTTCTCGGACAAAGCGCGCGCAGCGATGTCCTTCGGGGTCATTCGTCCCGGTTCGACCGCATCGACGGTCTCCGCCGGCCGTACGGACACCGGCGGCAGCGCCAGCTCCCTGCGCAGTCCCTGGGCCGCGTCCAGGACGGTGTCCAGAAGCAGGCGCACGCGCATGTCCTCGACACTGCGCCCCTCGCGCGCTGCTTTGCGCGTGGCCTCCAGGGCGGCCTCCGCCTCCCCGAGCCGCGACTTCAGCCGCCGGGACTCGCTCTCGGCGGCGGACACCTGGGCCTGCGCCTCGGCGCGTACGGTCTCGACCTCGCCCTGGATCTTGCGCAGGGCGGCCTCGCCCCGCTTGACGTCGCTGTGGGCCGCCCGCAGCTTGCGGTGCAGCGAGTCGGCCTCCTTCTTGGCGGCGTCCAGCTCGGCACGGAGCCGCTCGGTGTCGACCCGGGTCTGCTCCCGGGCCCGGTCGAGCTCCGCACGCAGCCGCTCCAGCTCGGCCCGGCTCTCCTCGTCGGCGCGCTCGGCATCGGCCCGCTGGGCCTCCTCGCCGGCCGCGGTCACCAGCTTCACCCAGCCGGTGGGCCGCAGAACATAGGCCGCGGCCGCCACGTCGAGCGGATCCGCGGCCGGGGGCGGCGAGCCGGAGTCGAGAGCGCCGGTGAGTTCCGGCTGGGCCTCTCTCAGCTTCTCCCCGATGCGCTGCCGGAACAGCGGATCGGTCTCCAGCGCGGCCGCCATCGCGTTGCCGGCGAACTTGGCCCGCCGGTTCGGCGCGAAACGGGCGTACTGCCTCAGCTGTGCGGGCAGTTCGCCGACGGTCAGCCCGCCGAAGCCGTCCGAGACGATCTGGACGACCCTGCGGCGCACTCCGTCGGGCAGCGGACGGTCAAGCACCTCAGCGGTGCCGTCGCCCGGCCCCCCGCCTGTGGTCTCCACCATCCGTCACACCCCATTACCTGTGGGGCCGCTCCGCTCAGGAGTCGGCGCCCGGCCTGTCCACGAGTTCCACCTGATCCACCGCGTTGCACCAGCGACAGCGCACCGACTCGATGGTCTCACTGACCACCTCGCGCTCCTCGACCTTCGGCTCGCCGGCCAGATCGAGGTGGACGTACTCGACCACCTTCGACGAGCGGGTCACGTCGAAACGCGTGAGGTTGCCGCAGAGGGTGCAGCGCCACCGCGTCGTGGCGGTCGGGAGGGGAACCGTCATCGTGCCTGTGCTCTTTCCTTCTAGGTCTTCTATTGTCAACGACGCCCGAGCTTCCCCGGGCGTGTGGCTCGTACCCTACGGCCTGGCACGGACTCGCCGCCCGTCCGTCCACGGCGGCGAGGCGGTCTGTGCGACTGCGTCCCGTTACGTCATGCTCTGTGTTCATGATCGGCAAGTGGAGCGCGACCGTCGGCAGAGCGATCCGGCGCCCCTCGGCGCCCATGACGTACACGCTGATCACCCTGTGCTGTCTGCTCTTCGTGACCGGCCCGGCGGCCGGCCTCGATCCGGCCCACGGCTCCGGCGACGCGCTGCTCGCCGCCCAGCGCACCTATTTCCACCGCTGGGGTGTCGTCCCGGCCGAGCTGTTCCAGGGCTCCCCCAGGGCCGCCCTGACCCCCGCCACGGCTCTGTTCGTGCACGGCAGCTGGGTGCACCTGCTCGGCAACATGCTCTTCCTCTACGTCTTCGGGGCGATGACCGAGGAACGGATGGGCCGCGTCCAGTTCACGCTCTTCTACGTCGGCTGCGGCTACCTCGCCCTGCTGGGGTACGCGGCGGCGAACTCCACGTCCCAGCAGTCCCTGGTCGGCGCGTCCGGGGCGATCTCAGCGGTCCTGGGCGCGTTTCTGTACCTGTTCCCCGGGGCACGGGTGACCAGTCTTCTGCCGTTCCTGTTCTTCCTGCCCCTGCGCTTCCCTGCCTGGATCGTGCTGCCCTTCTGGGCGGCCCTGCAGTGGCTGGCGGCCAGGCATGCGGCGACGGGACCGGGGGTGGCCTATCTGGCCCACCTGGTGGGCTTCGGCCTGGGCTTCGTCTACGCCTGGGTCCGGTTCGGCCGTACCACTGCTGTGTCTTCCCGGGGGACAACCCCCGGACCCCCGGCAGAAAGACCAGGCCGGCTGGACCGCGAGTAGGGTGAGAGGCCCAACAATGGCCCCCAAGGGAGAGAACCAGCCGTGATCACCGCGATCGTCCTCATCAAGACCAGCGTGGACCGGATCCCCGAGATCGCAGAGCGGATCGCTTCGCTGGAGAGCGTGAGTGAGGTTTTTTCCGTGACCGGGACGTATGACCTGATCGCGATGGTTCGGGTGAAGCAGCATGAGGATCTTGCTGATGTGATCCCTGGCAGCATCAGCAAGATCCCCGGTGTCGAGGCCACGGACACGCATGTTGCGTTTCGGACGTACTCGCAGCATGACCTTGAGGCCGCGTTTGCCATCGGGCTGGACTCGTGAGGGGCGCCTAGGCCTTTGCGGGGCGCGGTTCGTGTGCGACTCCCGGCCCGTCGGGGCTGGTCGCGCAGGTCCTCGCGCCCCTAAAGGTGCCGCTGCTCAGACCGCGGGGACGCAGCGGCCGTCCTCCGTGCGGTACTGCCACTTCGCGCCGTCCGTCACCAGTTCCTTGACGGCGGTGACGAAGCGCTCGACGTGCTCGTCGGGGGTGCCGGCGCCGAAGCTGACGCGGATGGCGTTGAGGGACTTTTCGCCGGGGGCGGCCTCGGGGGCGCCGCACTCGCCCTGCGTCTGGGGGTCGCTGCCCAGGAGGGTGCGCACCAGCGGGTGGGCGCAGAAGAGGCCGTCGCGGACGCCGATGCCGTACTCGGCGGAGAGCGCGGCGGCGAAGTGCGAGCTGTTCCAGCCCTCGACGACGAAGGAGAGGACGCCGACCCGGGGCGCGTCGTCGCCGAAGAGGGACAGCACCTTGACCTGCGGGACCTCCGCCAGGCCCGCGCGGACCTTCTCGATCAGGTGCTGCTCGCGGGCGACCAGGGTGTCGAAGCCGGCCTCGGTGAGCGCCTTGCAGGCGGAGGCGATGGAGTAGGCGCCGATCACGTTCGGGGAGCCGGCCTCGTGGCGGGCGGCGCTGTCGTGCCATTCCACGTCGACGCCGCCGTCCTCGCGCCGGGTGACCTTGCGGCTGGCGCCGCCGCCCGCGAGGTAGGGGTCGGCGGCCTGCAGCCAGTCCGCGCGGCCGGCCAGCACGCCGGAGCCGAAGGGCGCGTACAGCTTGTGGCCGGAGAAGGCGACCCAGTCGACGTCGAGGTCCTGCACGGAGACGGGGTGGTGCGGGGCGAGCTGGGCGGCGTCCAGGACGATACGGGCGCCGTGCGCGTGGGCCGCGGCCGCGAGCTCGCGCACCGGCCACAGCTCGCCGGTGACGTTGGAGGCGCCGGTGACGCAGACCAGGGCGGGACCGTAGGGGTCCCGGCCGGCGAGGGCGCGCTCCAGGGACTCGACGGCCTGCTGCGGGGTGCGCGGGGCGTTGAGGTAGGTGACCCGGGCGTCCTTCCAGGGCAGCAGGCTGGCGTGGTGCTCGGTCTCGAAGACGAAGACCTGGCAGTCGGCCGGAAGGGCCTGCGCCAGCAGGTTGAGGGAGTCCGTGGTCGAGCGGGTGAAGATCAGCTGGTCGTCGGGGCGGCAGTCGAGGAACTCGGCGACCGTCCTGCGGGCGTTCTCGAACAGGTCGGTGGAGAGCTGCGAGAGGTAGCCGGCGCCGCGGTGGACGCTGCCGTAGTAGGGCGCGTACGCCGCGACGTCGTCCCACACCCGCTGGAGGGCCGGCGCGCTGGCCGCGTAGTCGAGTGCCGCATAGGTGACTTCGCCGCCCGTGACGAGCGGGACGGTGACATCCCTGCCTAGAACGGGCAGAGGGGCACAAATGGAGGTGGCGACGGCAGCGGTGGAGACAGACATGGCGGAACTCCCGTGGAAGCAGGCGGAATTCGCCCCGCGAGCGGCACGGCTCAAGCAGGGGCGTGAAAAGGAAAGGGGATGCGGAGGCGGGGCTCTGCGGCCCTATCGCATTCGCTTGCTCACGGAAGGCTCCTCGACGACCAGGACCCCTGGTTGCTCGAGGGGTCCGCGCTTGCCGTAGACCTCGCTGCCTACGGCCTGGTCTTCACCCGGGGCACCCCGCCACGGACGGAGGGTTGCCGGACAGTCGGCCGGGGCCTCATGACTGTCACTCATGACCTGGACAGGAACGTACGTGAAGTGATCGCGGTCCCGCAACCCGTGTCCGCATTACGGGACCGCGCTCTCCTGCTATGCGTTGCTGGCCGCCACCCAGCGCTCCAGCGCCCGCTTGGCCGCGCCGGAGTCGATCGACTCCGCCGCCTTGTCCATGCCGGCCCGGAGCTGCTCGGCCAGCGTCCCGGGGCCCGGGTCGAGGGCCACGAGGGCCGCCGCCGAGTTCAGCAGTACGGCGTCCCGTACGGGGCCCTTCTCGCCGTCGAGGAGCCTGCGGGCGACCTCCGCGTTGTACGACGGGTCGCCGCCCCGCAGGGCCTCCACCGGGACCAGTTCGAGGCCGACGTCACGGGGGTCGAAGGCCTCCTCGGTGACCTTGCCGTCGCGGACGACCCAGACGCGCGAGGTGGCCGTCGTCGTCAGCTCGTCGAAGCCGTCGTCGCCGCGGAACACCAGGGAGGAGTTGCCGCGTTCGGCGAAGACACCGGCGATGATCGGCGCCATGCGCGGATCGGCGACGCCGACGGCCTGCGCCCTCACCCGCGCCGGGTTGGTCAGCGGGCCGAGCGCGTTGAACACCGTACGGATGCCCAACTGGCCGCGCGCGGCGCCCACGTGACGCAGTGCCGGGTGGAACTTGATGGCGAAGCAGAAGGTGATCCCGGCTTCCTCGGCGACCTCCGCGACCCGCTTCGGCGTCAGCTCCAGATTGACGCCGAGCTTCTCCAGGACGTCCGAGGCACCGGACGCCGAGGAGGCGGCCCGGTTGCCGTGCTTGACGACCTTCGCGCCCGTGCCGGCGATGACGATCGCGGACATGGTGGAGATGTTCACGGTCTTCGCGCCGTCACCGCCGGTGCCGACGATGTCGACGGTCCGGCCGGGCACCTCGATCACGTTGGCGTGCTCGTACATCGCCCGGACCAGCCCGTTGATCTCCTCGACGGTCTCGCCCTTGGCCCTGAGCGCCACCACGAACCCGGCGATCTGCGCGTCGGTCGCCTCGCCCCGCATGATCTGGTCCATCGCCCAGAAGGTCGCCTCGGCGCTCTGGTCACGGCCGTACAGCAGGGCGTTCAGTACCTCGGGCCAGGATCGGCCCGCCGCGGTGTCGCCTCCAGCGGGGGTCACAGCGCTCATAGGGCCGCTCCTGGTCGTCGTAGAAGAAGAAAACGAGTGTGAGGCCACCCTATCCAGCTCAGGGCATGGAGAAGGGCCCCCGTCCGAGAACCGGACGGGGGCCCTTCTGCCGTGGCGTGGCGAGCCGCAGCGATCAGTGGTGGCCGTGGCCGCTCGTGATCTCCCTGTACTCCTCGACGGTCGGCTTCGGAATCTGGGACTCCTCGCCGTAGTACGCCTCGCTCAGCTTGGCGCGCAGCTTCTCGGAGCCCTTGACCTTGCGCTCGACGCCGTTCTCGTCGACCGTCGGGCCGATCTCGGCCGGCTTGTACTGCTCGTGCGCCGTGAGGGTGTGCAGGGCGTCCTGGCTGAGCGGCTCGTGGACCTCGATGAACTCACCGTGCGGCAGGCGCTTGATGATGCCCGACTCGCGGCCGTGCAGCACCTTGTCCTTGTCGCGACGCTGGAGGCCGAGGCAGATCCGCTTGGTGGCGATGAACACCAGCACCGGCACGACGAAGAAGGCGACCCGGACGAACCAGGTGATCGCGTTGATCGACAGGTGGAAGTGCGTGGCCCAGATGTCGTTTCCGCCACCGACCAGGAGCACGAAGTACCAGGAGATCCACGCGGCACCGAACCCCGTACGCGTCGGGGCGTTGCGCGGGCGGTCCAGGATGTGGTGCTCGCGCTTGTCGCCGGTGACCCAGGACTCGATGAACGGGTAGACCGCGATCGTGACCAGGACCAGCGGGAAGATGATCAGCGGGATGAACACGCCCAGGACGAGCGTGTGGCCCCACAGGTTGATCTCCCAGCCCGGCATGACACGGATCAGGCCCTCGGAGAAGCCCATGTACCAGTCCGGCTGGGCGCCGGTGGACACCATGTCCGGACGGTAGGGGCCCATGGCCCAGATCGGGTTGATCGAGGCGATCGCCGCGATGGCCGCGATGACGCCGAAGACCAGGAAGAAGAAGCCGCCGGCCTTCGCCATGTACACGGGCAGCAGGGGCATGCCGACGACGTTGTTGTTCGTCTTTCCGGGGCCCGCGAACTGCGTGTGCTTGTGGTAGAAGACCAGGATCAGGTGCGCCACCATCAGGCCGAGCATGATGCCCGGCAGCAGCAGGATGTGGACCGAGTAGAAGCGGGCCACGAAGTCGCCGCCCGGGAACTCGCCGCCGAAGAGGAACATCGACAGGTACGTGCCGACGATCGGCACGGACAGGATCGCGCCCTCCATGAAGCGGACACCGGTACCGGAGAGCAGGTCGTCCGGGAGCGAGTAACCGGTGAAGCCGGTGAACATGCCGAGGACGAACAGCAGGAAGCCGAAGACCCAGTTGACCTCACGCGGCTTGCGGAACGCGCCGGTGAAGAACACACGCATCATGTGCACGAACATGCCCGCGAGGAAGATCAGCGCGGCCCAGTGGTGGATCTGCCGGATCAGCAGACCACCGCGCACATCGAAGGAGATGTGCAGGGTCGAGTTGAACGCCTCGGACATCATCTGGCCCTGCAGCGGGATGTAGCTGCCGTGGTACTCCACCTCGTTCATCGACGGGTGGAAGAACAGCGTCAGATACACACCCGTGAGGATGATGATGATGAAGCTGTACATGCACACTTCGCCCAACATGAACGACCAGTGGTCGGGGAAGATCTTGCGCATGTTGGTCTTGGCCAGGGAGTAGATCCCCAGCCGGCCGTCGGCCCAGTCGGCGACGCGCTCGCCGGCCGGCGCTTTGCCGCGCCGGGACTCGTTGTTCTCGTTGGTGCTCATCCGCGCTCCCAGAATGCAGGACCGACGGGCTCCTCGAAGTCGCCGAGCGCCTCGAGGTAGCCCTGGTCGTTCACGCCGATGCGCAGCTGCGGCAGGGCGTGACCGGCGGGGCCGAAGATCACCCGGGCACCGTCGGAGAGGTCGAAGGTGGACTGGTGGCAGGGGCACAGCACGTGGTGCGTCTGCTGCTCGTACAGCGAGATCGGGCAACCGACGTGGGTGCAGATCTTCGAGTACGCCACGATGCCCTGGTAGGACCAGTCGAGTTCCTGCTTGTCCTTGATGTTCTCCGGCTGGATCCGGACGATCATCAGGGCAGCCTTGGCGATCTCGGTCTGGAAGTTCTCGTCGTGCTCTTCCAGGCCCTCGGGCTTGACGAAGGTGAGCGAGCCGACCGCGACATCGGAGGGACGCAGCGGCTCGTTGGTGTTCATGTTGACGAGCAGCTTGCCCTTGGACCACAGCGTGTGGCGCAGCTTGGTCCCCGGCAGCGGTCCGAGGTCGCGCAGCAGCATGACACCGGAGAGCGGGAACAGGGCCAGCGCACCGAACATCGTGTTGCGGATGAGCTTGCGGCGGCCGAGCGCGGACTCCTTGGCGCCCTGCTTGAAGTCGGCCATGACCTTGGCCTTGACCTCGGGGGACGCCTCGATCGGGTGCCGCTCGTCGGCGATCTCCACGTCGGACATCAGGGTGCGGGCCCAGTGGACCGCGCCCGCGCCGATGGCGAACAGCGCGAGACCCAGGGTCAGGCCCAGCGCGAAGTTCAGCGCGTTGATGTGGCCGATCGGGAAGACGAAGATCGCCTTGTCGTGCGGGATCGCCACATACGAGGCGATGAAGCCGACCGTGGCCAGCATCGAGACCGTGAACAGCATGGCCACCACACGCTCGGACCGCTTGGCGGCCCGCTCGTCGATGTCCTGCACCCGGTGCTCGTGGGGCGGCAGACCGGGGTCCGCGAACGGGTTCTTCTCGTCCGCGAGGCTTACGGTGCCGTGCGCGTCCTGCTCAGCGGGCAGGTTCTCTTCTGGAATGTCTTGGCTACTCATGACTTCTTGGCCTTTGCGGTCCGAGCGGCGACCCAGACGGCGACCGCGATCAGCGCGCCGAGTCCGAAGATCCAGGCGAACAGGCCCTCGGAGACCGGGCCGAGTCCGCCCAGCTCAAGGCCGCCGGGGCTCTCGGTGTCGTCTCCGTTGACCGCGTGGAGGTACGCGATGATGTCCTTCTTGTTCTGCTCCGACATCGTGGTGTCGGGGAACGACGGCATGTTCTGCGGGCCGGTCTGCATGGCCTCGTAGATGTGCTTCGGGGCGACGCCCTCGAGGCTGGGGGCGAACTTGCCGTGCGTCAGCGCACCGCCCTTGCCGGTGAAGTTGTGGCACTGCGCGCAGTTGGTGCGGAACAGCTCGCCACCCTTGGCGATGTCGGCACCGTCCGGACCGTACTGCGCCTTCGTCGGGATGGACGGGCCGGCGCCGAGGGAGGAGATGTACGCGGCGAGCTGGTCGATCTCGGCCTGCGAGTAGATGACCTTCTTCTTCGGGACCTGAGCGCCCGGCTGCTGGGCCGGCATACGGCCGGTGCCGACCTGGAAGTCGACGGCCGCGGCGCCCACGCCGATGAGGCTCGGACCGTCGGTGGTTCCCTGACCGCCGGTGCCGTGGCAGCTGGCGCAGCCCACGGAGTAGAGCTTCTTGCCCTCGTCGATGGCAAGGGACTGGGCGGTGTCATCGGCCTGCGCCTTGCTCGCGGGTGCGAACGCGGCGTACAGCCCCCCGGTGCATGCCAGCGCGAGGAGTAGGACGACGAGAGCCGCCATGGGATGGCGTCGTCGTGCGGAGAGCTTTTTCACGGATTACCCCGGTGTCAGGATCTTCTGCGTCGATGCTTGTGGGTTGTGCGCCGCGCGGGCGCACGCGGGAACGGGCCCGGCTACTTGATCAGGTAGATCGTGGCGAAGAGGCCGATCCACACGACATCGACGAAGTGCCAGTAGTAGGACACGACGATGGCCGCGGTCGCCTGCTCGTGGGTGAACCTCTTGGCCGCGTAGGTGCGGCCGAGAACGAACAGGAAGGCGATGAGGCCGCCCGTCACGTGCATGCCGTGGAACCCGGTGGTCAGGTAGAACACCGAGCCGTACGGGTCGGAGGACAGGGAGAGCCCGTCCTTCTTCACCAGCTCCGTGTACTCGAAGATCTGACCGCCGATGAAGATCGCACCCATCACGAACGTGATGATGAACCAGCCCCGGAGCTTCTTCACGTCCCCGCGCTCGGCGGCGAACACGCCGAGCTGGCAGGTGAGGGAGGAGAGCACCAGGATCGTGGTGTTGGTCGCGGAGAACGGAAGGTTGAGATGGCTCGCCATCTCCTTCCAGTGATCCGGACCGGTCACCGATCGCAGGGTGAAGTACATCGCGAAGAGGGCCGCGAAGAACATCAGCTCGGAACTCAGCCAGATGATGGTTCCGACGCTGGTGAGGTTCGGCCGGTTGACCGACGGGTGCGCGTGCCCGGTTTCTACTGTCGTTGCTGTCGCCACGACCGACATTATGTCGGTCGCTTATCCCGCCCTCACTCCGGGGGGTGCCGTTCGGAGTGTTGCTACCGTCCATACCGGTGTTGACGTGGTGTTGAACGGAGTAACATCCGCCCCATCGGGCCTTTCCGTACGACGCTGACGTCTCGGAGGAACTATGCAGCCGACCGCCACGGTGCTGGTCTACAGCGACGACTCCAACACCCGCGAACAGGTGCGGCTCGCGACCGGGCGCAGGCCCGCTCCCGACGTTCCCGTCGTCGAGTTCCTGGAGTGTGCGACGCCGGCCGCCGTCATCAAGGAGCTGGACCGGGGCGGCATCGACGTGTGCGTCCTGGACGGCGAGGCCGTGCCCATGGGGGGCATGGGGGTGTGCCGGCAGATCAAGGACGAGGTGTTCAACTGCCCGCCGGTGCTGCTGCTCATCGGGCGGCCTCAGGACGCTTGGCTGGCCACGTGGAGTCGGGCGGATGCCGCTGTGACCTTGCCTGTGGAGCCTGTGGAGTTCGCTGCGGCGTTGGCTTCGCTGTTGCGGCAGAAGGCGCTTCAGCAGAGCGCGTAAGCGCTTCGCTGGATGTAGCGGTCGAGGCAGTCAGACGTCTGCGAGCCCGTCGTGGCTGGTCGCGCCCACGCGGCGGAGCCGCATATCGATACAGCCCCGCGCCCCTTTCAGGGGCGCTCACACTGCCGTTGGGCGGAGTCGTGCCGCATCGTCCGGGCTCGGGCCGTCCGGAGTGCCGCCCACCAGGGCGCTGCCCGTGCGCCAGTTCTTCCAGGTGAGGTTCCAGTCGCCGAAGCCGTTGCCGAAGGGTTCCATGGTGTCGCCGTTGGAGTTGATGACCTTCACCACGTCGCCCTCGTGGACGGTGTTGAAGAACCACTCGGCGTTCGCGGTGCTCATGCCGGTGCAGCCGTGGCTGACGTTGGCGTAGCCCTGGGAGCCCACTGACCAGGGGGCGGCGTGGACGTACTCGCCGCTCCAGGTGAGGCGGGTGGCCCAGTAGACGGGCAGGTCGTAGGAGTCGGAGCTGCCTTCGGCGATGCCCACCGTGGCGCTGCGCATGCGTACGAAGGACTGCTTGCCCAGTACGACCTTGACGCCGTTGCGGGTCTCGAAGCCGGGCTTGCCGGTGGTGACGGGGACTTCCCTGATGTCCTCGCCGTTCTTGTACACCGTCATGGAGTGTGCCGAGGCGTCGGTGACGGCGATGATGCTGTCGCCGATGGTGAGCTTCAGCGGCTTGCTCCTGGCGCCCCACAGACGGTCGCCGACCTTGATGCCGTCCAGGTTGCTGTGCACCTGGACGACGGCGTGGGCGGGCCAGTAGTCCTTGGGGCGGTAGTGGAGTTCCTTGTCGTCCACCCAGTGCCAGGCGCCCTGCACGGCGGGGACCGAGTCCACCCGCAGCGCCCGTTCCACGATGGCGCGTTGGGTCCTGTCCTTGACGGGCCGGTTCAGCTGGGCGGTGACGGGCTGGCCGACGCCGTAGTCGCCGGAGTCGGGGCCGAACTTCACGTCCAGGCTCTTCTTGGTGGTGGGGGTGCTGGTGTCGAAGGTGAGGACCTTGCGGCCCGGCGCCCCGTCCTCGTCCTCCGTGCTCACCCGCACCGTGTAGTGGGCGTTGGCGGCGAGCGGGGAGGTGCTGTGCCAGCGGGTGCCGTCGGCGGAGAGTTCGCCCGCCACGAAGCGGCCTGCGGCGTCCGTGGCGGTGACGTCCGTGATGCGGCCGCCGTCCTCGGCGGTGACCTCGAGGGGCTTGTCCGGGTCGGCCGTCTTCGCGCCGCCCTTGAGGCCGTTGAAGGAGAGCTGGTCCGTCGCGTCGTACGGCTTGCCGGCCAGCGGGTTGCCCCCGCTGCTGCAAGCGGTGCCGCCCGCGCCGAGGGCGATCACCAGCAGAGTGCAGCTGACGACGGTGCGGGTGCGCGGAGAGTGGTTCATGTCCCTCACGCTATGGACGTTCGTCAAGGACGGCGCGCGCAGTAATCCGTACGAGGGAACAGTTTTGGGGCAAAAGCGGGAGCCCGGACGCTCCTTTCGGAGTGTCCGGGCTCCCTGTGCGCCCTGCGCGTGCTACTGGGTGCGGTTCTCACCGCGGTAGTACTCGAAGACCCAGCCGTACAGGCCGATCATGATGATCGGCGCCGAGAAGTACAGCAGCCACCAGCCGATCGCGATCGACAGGAAGGCGAGCGCACCACCGACCCCGAGGGCCAGCGGCTGCCAGCTGTGCGGGCTGAAGAACCCGACCTCGCCGGCGTCGTCGGCGACGTCCGCCTCCTTGTTGTCCTGCGCACCGGCGTCGACCCGCTTGGCCGTGAAGCCGAGGTAGAAGCCGACCATGATGCACAGACCGAAGGCCAGGAAGAGGGCCGTGGTACCGGCCGGCTCCTTCGACCACACGCCATAGACGACGGCCATGGCGAGGATGAAGATGCTCAGCCACATGAACATCTTGCCCTGGATCTTCACTTGCCGGCCTCCTTGCCACCAGCCAGAGCCTTCTCACCGTGAGGCGCGTTCTCGAGCTGGTCGAGAGCGGCGATCTCAGGGTGATGCAGGTCGAACGCCGGGGATTCGCTGCGGATCCGCGGCAGGGTGAGGAAGTTGTGCCGCGGCGGCGGGCAGGACGTCGCCCACTCCAGCGAGCGGCCGTAGCCCCACGGGTCGTCGACGCCGACCGGCTTGCCGTACTTGGCCGTCTTCCACACGTTGTAGAGGAACGGCAGGATCGACATGCCGAGCAGGAACGAGCTGATCGTCGAGACCGTGTTCAGGGCGGTGAAGCCGTCGGCCGCGAGGTAGTCCGCGTAACGACGGGGCATGCCCTCGGCACCCAGCCAGTGCTGGACCAGGAAGGTGCCGTGGAAGCCGATGAACAGCGTCCAGAAGGTGATCTTGCCGAGGCGCTCGTCGAGCATCTTGCCGGTCATCTTCGGCCACCAGAAGTGGAATCCGGAGAACATCGCGAAGACGACGGTGCCGAAGACCACGTAGTGGAAGTGCGCCACCACGAAGTACGAGTCCGAGACGTGGAAGTCCATCGGCGGCGAGGCCAGGATGACACCCGTCAGACCACCGAAGGTGAAGGTGACCAGGAAGCCGGTCGCCCAGAGCATCGGGGTCTCGAAGGACAGGGAGCCCTTCCACATCGTTCCGATCCAGTTGAAGAACTTCACGCCGGTCGGTACGGCGATGAGGAACGTCATGAAGGAGAAGAACGGGAGCAGTACACC
>NZ_JBSFHW010000039.1:0-106693 GCF_053597275.1 Streptomyces sp. NPDC001492
GGTGGTCGTGGGCTGCGCGTTCTGGTCGCCGGATCCGCTGCCGGAGTTCCCCTTGCCGGACCCGTCGCCCGAATGCCCCTTGCCGGACCCGTCGCCCGAGTTGCCGTTGTCGTCGTCGGCGGGCGGCGTGGTCGGAGCGTCGGTGGGCTGGGCGGTCGGCTGCTGGGTGGGCTGGTCAGTGGCCGTGGGCTGTTCGGTGGGCTGTTCGCTCGGCTGGTCCGTCGGCTTCTCGGTCGGCTGCTGGGTCGCTCCCCCGCCGGAGCCCGGGTCCTCGCCGGTGCCCGCGCCGCACTCACGGCCGCCGTTGATGCAGGACACGACCTCCTTCATGAGGCCCTCGTCGAAGACGTTGATGAAGTCGCCGTGGTCGGTGACCGGCTTGTGCAGCTGCTCGGGGAAGGAGTCCACCGCGAACAGCGGGGTCGTACGGCCGCCGTCCTGAAGGCTCGGCGCCTTCACGTCGTAGACGATGCGCTGCACCAGCTGCGGGATGGCCTTGAAGCCGTTCTGGCAGTTGCCGGAGGCGTCGGCGAAGGCCACGTGGGTGCGGTGGTTGGCGCTGTCGATGTTGCGTCCGTCCCAGCAGCTCTGGAACCGGAAGGTGCGCACCACGTCGCTGCCCTGCGGGCACAGCGGGTACTTGTCCTTGAGCTGCCGGTCCTCGAAACCGGTGCAGCTCCAGGAGGCGTTGGCGTTGGCCGGCCCGTTCACGAACGCTTTCGCGTCACCGGTGATGATGCGCAGCAGACGGGGCATCTCCGTGACCTGGCTGCGCGGGCTGCCGATGAACGTCATCGTGACCTGCTTGGGCGTCACGATCTGGCCGGCGTTGCCCTCGATGCCGCCGCCGGGCGAGTTCGCGTCCTTGTCCTGGCTGCCGTTCTGCAACCGCAGCACCGGCCAGTAGTACGTGGACTTGTCGCCCGGGTTCTCGCAGCTGGTCTGGGCGTTCGCGAGGTCGTCGTCGCTGGCGAAGGCATTGTTGGACTGGTTGCCCACGTAGTCGTGGAAGTGGTGGGCGCCATTGGTGACGCCCGGGGCGACGATCACGTTGTCGGAGTTGCGCAGGCCGTTCTCGTTCACACCGCAGCTGGTGGTGAAGGTGCCCTTGGAGGCGAAGGACTTGAGGTCCGGCGCCGGGGCATTGGGCTGCACCGTGTTGATGTCCTGGTAGTCCCCGACGACCGGCCCGTTGCCGGCCTGGCCTCCGTTGCCGCCCTGCTGACCGCCGCCGTTCTGCTGACCGCCGCCGTTCTGCTGGTCGCCTTCCGAACCCTGGCCGCCGTTCTGGTCGTTCCAGGTGCGCATCGAACAGTCCGCCATGGAGCCGAGACCGTCGGGACGCCCGCCGGCCTGGTCCATGGCGTTGCCGATGCGGTCGAGGGACTCGCTCCGCTGCTCCTTGAGCGGCTTCATGACCTGGTCGTCGGTGTAGTCGCTGTCCTGGCGCTGTTCCGGCGTCGCCGCCTGCAGCCGCTGGTAGGCCTCCGCTATCTGCTGGTCCATCGAGGCGAGTTCCTTGTCGACGTCGCCCCGCGCCTGGTCCGGCACCTGGGTCAACTTGCTGCCGACGTCCGGGCAGTCGATCGTGCCTGCGGCGGCACTGCGCGTCTGTGCGTCCGTGCCCGAACCGCCCTCCGTCGCGGAGGCGTAGACATTGACCGCCACCAGCCCGCCTCCGCCCAGCATCAGCGCGAATGCCGCAAAGGTTGCGCGGCGCGGGCCTGTTGGGCGTCTGCGCGTGTTGCGTCCCACGAGAGTTCTCCTACGGATCACGGCGGTCGGGCATGGAAATCCCTCGCCACATACGGACGGCGGAACCGGCGTGTTCAAGCACCCCACAGATTCATACGAACCTCTCAGAAAGCGCGTGCCCCCACATCCCCACACGTGGCGCAAACCGGGACAGCACGGCACAGTGGAAGCGTGGCCGGACAGGAATTCGACGTGTGGACCGCCGGGGACGCGTACGAGCGGTACATGGGGCGGTGGAGCCGTCTGGTGGCGGAAGAGTTCGTGGCCTGGCTGGCGTGTGCGCCCGGGGCTCAGTGGCTGGACGTGGGCTGCGGTTCGGGAGCGTTGACGTCGGCCGTGGCGCGCCGGTGCGGGCCCCGGACGCTGCTCGGGGTGGAGCGGTCCGCCGGGTTCGTGGCCGCGGCGCGGGCGCACGGGTCCCCTCCCGCGCTCTTCGCCCGGGCCGACGCCCAGGCCCTTCCCGTGGGCGAGGCCGCGGTGGACGTGGTCGTCAGCGGGCTGGTCCTCAACTTCCTCCCCGAGCCCGCTGCCGCGGTCGCCGAAGCCGCGCGTGTGGTGGCGCCCGGCGGGCTGGTCGCCGCGTATGTGTGGGACTACGCCGAAGGCATGGGGTTTCTACGGCACTTCTGGGAGGCCGTGACCGTCGTCGATCCGACGTCGGCGGCCGAGTTGGACGAGGGCCGCCGTTTCCCGCTGTGCCGACCGGCCCCCCTGCGGCGGCTGTGGAGCGAGGCCACGCTGGTCGAGGTGGAGGTCACGCCTCTCGAAATCCCCACCCGCTTCATCGACTTCGCCGACCTGTGGGATCCGTTCCTGTCGGGGCAGGGCCCCGCCCCCGGTTACGTCGCCTCGCTCGCTCCGGCCGCCGAGGAGCAACTGCGGGAAACGCTGCGGGAGCGAGTGCCGACTCGCCCGGACGGCTCGATCGGGCTCCGGGCACGCGCCTGGGGCGTGCGTGGCCGCAAGGCGGGAGCCGCCGGCCGGCGGTCGGCCCGCGATGCCGCTGTTCGCCGCGCGGCTCAGTGACCCGCACGCCGTGGCCCCGCATCTCCCCGATGAAGGGTGCGGCCACGGCGGCGGATCGGCGACGCGTGCACCGCGCGTTCCGGCACCGCAAAGGGGGAAGGCCTGTCCGCGGTGGTCCGTCGTGTCAGCCGGCCGCGAACTCCCCGCGCTCCCGCACGGTCATCACCATCTTCCCGGGCCGTGCGGTGGCCCGGCCGACGGGGCGGACGATCTGGCCCGGCGCCAGCTCCAGCCGCACCCGGCGAAGAATCGTGGCCAGGCTCGTGGTGAGCTCGGTCATCGCGAACCTGTCCCCCATGCACTTGTGCTTGCCCGCGCCAAAGGGGAGGAAGCCGCCCGGCGGGGGCTTCTGCTTGTCGTCCAGCCACCGGTCCGGATCGAACTTCAGTGGTTCCGGGTAGTACTCCGGGTCACGGTGCAGGGCGTGCTGGCAGTACGCGAGCTCGGTGTCGGCGGGCAGGGTCCACTCCCCGAGCCGGGTCTCGGTGAGCGTGCGCCGGGTCACGATCCACCCCATGTGATGCAGCCTCAGGACCTCCGTGATGACCCGGTTCAGGTACGGCAGGCCGGTGATGTCGTCGAAGGTGATGGGCCGGTCGCCGAGCACCTCGTGGAGTTCGGCGAGGACACGGGCCTCGATGTCCGGGTTCCTGGCGAGTTCGTACATGGCCCAGGCCAGGACGGTGGCCGTGGTCTCCGTGCCGGCCACCGCGAGAGTGAGGATCTCGGAGCAGATCTGCTGGTCGGTCAGCGGAAGGCCGGTGTTCTCGTCCTTCGCCTCCATCAGCATGGAGAGCATGTCGCCGGTGTTGTGCCCGCCGGCGCGCAGGTCGGCGACCGCCCTGCTGACGGTGGTGTGCACGGCGTCACGCGCCCGCATGAAGCGGCGGTTGTACGGCAGCGGCAGGCGCTCGACCCAGTCGGGCAGGACGAGGCGCACGCCCACGCCGTCCATCACCACGACGATGTTCTGCTGCAGCCGGCGGAAGGTGTCGGCGTCGAGGCTGCCCGAGAAGATGGTCTGGGTGAGCATGTCCAGCGACAGTTTGACCATCGTCTCGCGGACTTCGAGGCGTTGCCCCGGCTGCCAGCTGTCGACGGCCTCGGTCGCCTGCCCACGCATCACGTCGACGTAGCCGGCGATCTCGGCGCGGCCCAGGGCGGGTTGGAGCTGACGGCGCTTGCGGACGTGTTCCTGCCCGGCGACCGTGATCACCGATTCGCCCAGGAGCTGGCCCATCTTGTCGAACAAACGGCCCTTGTCGAGTGTGGGGGCGAGCTCGGTGAGCATCGTCCTGATGAGGGCGGGCTCCTGCACGACCAGCGTGCGGGTGCCCGGTTGCAGGGTGATCTCGACGAGCGGGCCGTAACGCCGGCGAAGCGAGGTGGTGAAGGCGAGGTTGTCGTGCAAGAGCTGTATCGCGTGACCGAGCAACGGGAGTGATCCCGCCGCACGCGGTATGGGGGGAGGCGCTACAAGCGTCACGAGGCGTCATGCTCCCTTCAAGGTAAACAATTCGCCTTCATGCTGCCCAGCCGCGCACCTGGGGCAATCCGACGTGCCGCGTGTCCTCCGCCACGCCCCTGCGGCCTGCCCCTTCTTGTGCCTCCAGCCAGTACCCGGTCCTATGCCTCCAGCCAGAACCCGGTGCGCTTCAGCCACCGTTCGAGCAGTTCCTCGTCACCTCCGGTGACCACGGCGGGCGAGGGGCGGCGGTAGAGGAACAGGAGCAGGTCCGTCACGGGCCCCTTCGCGGTCGCCGCGGCCGCCGCGCGCCCGCTGTGCCACACGGGCCGGTCGCCGCCGAGGTCGACGTGCCACTGCCCGGCTCCGGTGGCTTCGAACTGGAGCGTACGACCGGGGCCGAGCAGGCCGGCTGCTCCCGCCCGGGGCTCGTACGCCTCGGGGACCGTCGCGAACTCCATCCACTCCTGCACCGCGTCCACGGCCAGATCGTCGTCGAGCGTGAATGCGGCGCCGGTCGCCAGCGCGGCATCGGCGCGGTGCACGACGGTCTCGTGCGTCATCCTCCTGGCCCAGAAGAACGAGGTGTTCCGCTCGTGGGCCGGCGTCCACACCCGCGCGTCGGGGCCGGCATCGCGCAGGGTGGCACCGAGTCGCGCGGCCCCCTCGGCGAGCCAGCCGTCCAGTGCGCCGTCGTCCAGTTGGGCGTATGCGGCCGGGTCGTCGACGGGGTCGGCGGGAACGGGTGCGGCGGCTCGCGTCCGGACCACCTCCTCCGCCCAGCGGTGATCCCCGCCCACGTGCCGCAGCAGCCGGCCGAGATCCCAGCCGGGACAAGTGGAGACGGGGGTGCTGGTGTCGGCTCCTTTGATCTGTGCTCTGAGCAGGTCGGTCTGAGTGACGATTTCGCGACAGCAACGGTCGAAGGTCAGCGAAGTCATCCGCTCATGATGGGCGAACCGGCCCCTTCGTCGCACTCGGATTCCGCGTGCACTCATTTCTTGAAGAGACAAAGAGGACTCGTGTCACCGGGACTTCACCTCTTGACGTGTTTGGTTCAGACCTTTAGGTTCCCGGTCACACAGCTTCACGAGTACGCCCAGCGTTCATCCATGTGAACCCCTGTGCTGCTTCCACACCCCCCTCCCTTGTCGGCGAAAGGCTGTGACCCCCCACCCATGAACCCCCAACCCCCCACCCACGGCGCCGCGTTGCGCGCCTGTCTCGCCATAGCCCTGACTGCCGTGTCCGCCGGAGCCCTCACCGCCGCCCCCGCCGGCGCCGCCCCGGTCGCCGCTCCCATGGCCGTCGCGCCGTACCTCTACAACGGCTGGGGCAGCCCGCCCGACCCGGCCACCATCAGCAGCGCCACTGGCGTCAAGTGGTTCACCCTCGCCTTCGTCCTCAGCAACGGGCACTGCAATCCGCAGTGGGACGGCAGCCGCCCGCTCACCGGTGGCGTCGACCAGCGGACCGTCACCACCGTGCGCGCCGGCGGCGGTGACGTCATCCCCTCCTTCGGCGGGTACAGCGGCAACAAGCTGGAGAGCTCCTGTTCCAGCGCCGGGGAGCTGGCAGCCGCGTACCAGAAGGTCATCAGCGCCTACCGGCTCAAGGCGATCGACATCGACATCGAAGCCGACGCCTACAGCAACCCGACCGTGCAGCAGCGCACGGTGGACGCGTTGAAGACCGTGAAGGCGAACAACCCGGGCCTGAAGGTCTACGTCACCATCGGCACCGACCAGAGCGGGCCCGACACCAGCCTGATCAAACGGGCGGCCGCGTCCCGTCTGTCCGTGGACGCCTGGGCCATCATGCCGTTCGACTTCGGCGGCGCCGGCAAGAACATGGGGACGCTGACCCTGAAGGCGGCCGAGGGCCTCAAGTCCGCGCTCAAGAGCGCCTACGGCTACGGCGACGACCAGGCCTACCGGACCATGGGCATCTCCTCCATGAACGGGATCACGGACCAGAACGAGAAGGTCACCGTCGCCGACTTCCGCACCATCCTCGGCTACGCCCGGCAGCACCACCTCGCCCGGCTCACCTTCTGGTCCGCCAACCGCGACCGTCCCTGCACCGGCGGCGGCGCGGACAGCTGCTCCGGCGTCGCCCAGCAGGCCTGGGACTACACGCGTGTCTTCGCCCAGTACACCGGCTGAACTCCCCTGCCCCCACACAGAGCCACCGACGTGGCCCGCCTCCTCGACCACCCCTGACTGGAGGGGAGTTCATCCGATGCATGCCATCCGAACCGGTGCCGTACGCATCCTCGTGCTTCTTGCGATCCTGCTGACGGCCCTGTCCGCGCCGCGCGCCCAGGCGGCCTCCCAGCCGTTCAAGGTGCTCGCCCTCTACAACGGCACCTGGGACGCTGCCCACATCAGCTTCGTCCACGAGGCCAACGACTGGTTCCCGAAGCGGGCCGCACAGAACGGCTTCACCTACACGGCGAGCAACAACTGGGATCTGCTCGCAGGCGGCAAAGTCAGCGGCTACCAGGTCGTGCTGTTCCTCGACGACCTCCCGCAGTCCGCCGCCCAACGCACCGGATTCGAGCGCTACATGCGGGACGGGGGCGCCTGGATGGGCTTCCACGTCTCGGCCTTCACCACCGACGCGCGAAGCTGGCCCTGGTATCACGACCAGTTCCTCGGCAGCGGCACCTTCAAGTCCAACACCTGGGGGCCGACGACCGCGGTCCTGCGCGTCGAGGACCGTACGCACCCGTCGACCAGGAACCTGCCCGCGACCTTCACCTCGTCCGTCAGCGAGTGGTACAGCTGGTCGAACGACCTGCGCCGCAACCCCGACATCAAGATCCTCGCCTCGGTCGACCCGAGCAGCTTCCCGCTCGGCACCGACCCGGACCAGAGCTGGTACAGCGGCTATTACCCGATCCTGTGGACGAACACCAAGTACCGGATGCTGTACGCCAACTTCGGCCACAACGCGATGAACTACGAGACCAACACCACCCTGTCGTCGACGTTCGCGAGCGAGACACAGAACCGCTTCCTGCTCGACGGACTGAAGTGGCTGGGCGGTAGCGCGAGTTCGCACCTGCACGCGCACTCCTGAGCCGGTGCGCGAGGGGCCCCGACCGCCGCGCGGGTGCGGTCGGGGCCCTGCACCACGCCGCACCCCCCCGGGGGCCGAACCTGAACCGCACTGGCGTTCCCTACGATGACCCGGTGACGAGTGACACCCCCACACGGTCCGACGTCGACGAAGACGCCCCCGCGACCGCCCCACCCGAGGCGACCCCCTGGGCACAGCGGCTGCGGCGGTTCGGGTACGCGGCAGCCCCCCGGACCGACACCCGGACCCGGCTGGTGCCGCCCTTCCCCGAACCGGCCACGAGAGTCTGGGAGTTGGTGGGGCTCGGCCCTCGAACAGCCCGCCGTCTCGCGCACTCCCTGCACTGGCTGGGACCGGTTCTCGTCGCCGTGCTGGCGGGCGCGCTCCGGTTCTGGCAGCTGGGCCGGCCACGGGCCGTCGTCTTCGACGAGACGTACTACGCCAAGGACGCCTGGGCGATGCTGCGGCTCGGCTACGAGGGCAGCTGGCCGGACCGCAAGATCGCCGACCCGCAGATCCTGGCGCACCCCCAGGTGATCCCGCTCTCCGACACCGGCAGCTTCGTCGCGCACCCGCCGATGGGCAAGTGGGTGATCGCCCTCGGCGAGGGGATGTTCGGACTCGACCCGTTCGGCTGGCGGTTCATGACGGCGGCGCTGGGCACCCTGTCCGTGCTCATGCTGTGCCGCATAGGGCGCCGGCTGTTCCGTTCGACGCTGCTCGGCTGTCTCGCCGGTGCGCTGCTGGCGGTGGACGGCCTGCACCTCGTGATGAGCCGCACCGCCCTGCTCGACCTTGTTGTGATGTTCTTCGCGCTGGCGGCGTTCGGCTGCCTGCTGGTCGACCGGGACAAGGCACGGGCCCGCCTGGCCGCGGCCCTGCCCGTCGGCGACGACGGCTTCGCACGTCCCGACGCGTACACGGGCGAGCAGGTCGGCATGGGCGTGCGCCCGTGGCGGCTCGCGGCCGGCGTTCTCCTGGGACTGGCCGCCGCGAGCAAGTGGAACGGCCTCTACTTCCTCGTCTTCTTCACGGCCCTGACTCTCCTGTGGGACGTCGGCGCCCGCCGCGTGGCCGGGGCGGGCCACCCGTACCGGGCGGTGCTGCGCAAGGACCTCGGCTTCTCGGCGCTCTCCCTGGTGCCGGTCGCCGTGGTGACGTATCTGGCGACCTGGACCGGATGGTTCCTGTCCGACGACGGTTACAACCGGCACTGGGCGGACGGCCGCGGCGGCACCTGGTCCTGGATACCGGCTCCGCTGCGCAGCCTGTGGCACTACGAACACGCCGTGTACGAGTTCAACATCGGCCTCCACGCCCCGCACCGCTACCAGTCCAATCCGTGGAGCTGGCTGGTCCAGGGGCGCCCCGTGGCGTTTTATTACGAGTCGCCCAAGCCCGGGCAGCAGGGCTGTCACGCCGCGACCGGCTGCTCGCAGGAGATCCTGGGGCTGGGCACTCCGCTGCTGTGGTGGGCGGCCTGCGGCGCGCTGCTCTACCTGCTGTTCCGGTGGGCGCTGCGCCGCGACTGGCGCGCGGGCGCGGTCCTGTGCGCGGTCGGCGCCGGATACCTTCCGTGGTTCAACTACCAGGACCGTACGGCCTTTTCCTTCTACGCCGTCGTGTTCGTGCCCTACCTGTGCCTGGCCGTCGCCATGATGGTCGGCGCCCTGCTGGGGCCGTCGGGGGCGAACGAGCGGCGCCGGCTGGTCGGCGCGGTGAGCGCGGGCGTGCTGGTGGTGCTCATCGCATGGAACTTCATCTACTTCTATCCGCTGTACACGGGCACGACGATCCCGTACGGCGACTGGCGGGCCCGGATGTGGCTGGACACCTGGATCTGAAGCCGTGGCTGACGTGCCCGGCCGTCACAGCGTGTCCAACTCGCCTGTCGAGCGGCCGAGATACGTGACCGGTCCCGGGTCCGGCACGTCGATCCGGTGGAAGCCCAGTCGGTCGTAGAAGGCTCTGGCCGGGGTGTTGGCCGTGACCATGGAGAGGTGCACGGCGGCGACGCCCCGGTCGTGCAGGGCCCGCAGGAAGGTCCGCATCAGCTCGCGGCCATGACCACGGCCCTGCCATGCGGGGAGCAGGTCGATGTGCAGATGGGCGGGGTGGTCGGCGGCCTCGGGGACGATCATCCGTTCCGGGTGGTGCAGCAGGGGGATCATGTGTTCGTCCGGGGTTCTCGGCGGTCCGGAGGGCTCCGGGTGACGGTCGGCGACCAGCGGCAGCCACTTCGTGCGGAAGGCCTCGACGAAGCGGGGCGTGTCCGCGGTGCCGAGGATGTAGCCGACCGCCCGGCCGTGCCCGTCGTCCAGGACGAAGGCCAGCTCCGGCTCCAGGACGACGTAGGGGGCCGCGAAGATCGCCGGGAAGATGGCGGGGTCCGCGTAGACGGGGCGGCTGTCCTGGCCGTTGTGCGCGGTCCGGATGCAGATGTCGTCGAGGGCTTCGCGGTCCTCGCAGCGGTAGGGGCGGATGGCGGGCGTCGCAGTCACCGCAGCATCCTGCACGCCTGGGAGCGCTCCCACAAGGTCCTGTACGGCTCCGCGCCGCTCTCGCAGGCGCCGAGGCAGCGAATGGCCGTCGTGCATGCGGCACCCGGGAGTCGTGATTCGTGCGCGAAGACTGGGACCGCCCAGGTGCGCCACACGTCGGTCGTGGCGCATTCTTGCTGTGTCGCCCGCTGGACGGCGTACGGACGAGGTAGGGCCGATGACTCGCGCGGAGTACGCACACCGGACGCCCGGGCAGCTGGCCGCACTGCTGATCGACGCCTCGACGGAGGCGATCGGCGCGGCCGGCGGGCACTCGGGCGCGGTCTATCTGCGCTCCGGCACGCCCGGGCTGCTGCGGCTGGCGGTGCTCGCCGGGCTGCCCGGCCCGCTGTTCCGGCCCTGGTGGCGGCTGCATGTGGACCGCCCGTTCCCGGTGGCCGACGCCTACCGGCTGGGCGTGCAGGTGGTCCTGCCGAACGCGGCGGAGACGATGCGCCGCTATCCCCAGTTCGCGGCCGGGCTGCCGTTCCAGTTCGGGTCGATGCACGTACCGATCGGCTGCGGATCGACGACCTTCGGTGTGCTGAGCGTGCTGCGGCCCTCCACCACGGACGCCACCGAGCTGCTCCACCACCGCGACCGCATGGTGCGGCTGGCCGAGGACCTGGGCAGGGCCCTGCGCCGGCTGGAGGACGGCGGCAGGTCGTCGGTCGCCTGGGACGGGGAGCCCGTGAGCGTACGGCCGCCCGGCGCGCGCCCGCCCGCGGGGCGTGCCGGGGGCTTCGCCTGGGATCCGGTGACGGACGTCGTGACCGTGGACGAGCGGCTGCCCGCCCTGCTGGGGGTGCCGATCGACGCGTTCGCCACCTCCGTGGAGGCGCTGGCGGACGCCGTGGCCCCGGCCGAGACCCACCGTGTGCTGGCCGCGCTGCGGGAGACGGCAGCGGGAAGACCGCCGCCCCTGCCGCTGTATGTGCGGGCCGAGGACGGCGCACTGCGCCTGGTGGAGCTGTGGAGCCCGTACGCGGCCCCCGCCCCGCCCGGCACTCCGTCCGGCGCGCATCCGGTCCGTGGTTTCATCGTCGATCCCGGTCCCGGTGCGGCGGCCGACGCCGCCGCCGATCTGCTGCCCGACGGGGTGCTCTGCCTGGACCGGCTGGGGCTGGTCCTCTACGCCAACCCGCGCGCCGGACAGCTGCTGCACGCCTCCCGGACGCAGCTGCTCAGCCGCCCCCTGTGGGAGGCCGTTTCGTGGCTGAACAACCAGCCCGCGTTCGAGGACCATCTGCGCAGCGCGCTGCTCTCGCCGGACCCGGTGCGCTTCCATGTCGCGCGGCCCGCCACGGACGACGCGCAGGAGGAGGGCCCGTCGTACGAGGGCGCCTGGCTCGACGTCTGTGTATACCCCGGCCCGGAAGTGCTGGCCTGCACCTTCCGCCCGGCGAACCGGGTGGCGGACGCGGCCGCCGACCTCACCCGGTCCCCGGCCGCCGCCACCTCGGCCGGGGTCCCGTCGATGGCCCCGCTGTATCGCCCCATCGTGCTCGCCATCGCGCTGACGGAGGCGGTCACCGCGCGGCAGGTGGCCGCCGTGGTCATGCGGGAACTGCTGCCCGCGTTCGGCGGCCGCCGCCTCGCCATCTATCTGCTCCAGGACCGGCACCTGTACCTGGCCTGGGAGAACGGCTTCCCCAAAGGGTTCCTCGCCCCCTTCGAGGGCGTGAGCCTGGACGCCCATCTGCCCGGGGTCGAGACGCTGACCAGCGGCCGGCCGATCTTCTTCGATTCGATGGAGCAGCTGGCCGCCGCCTATCCGGGCATTGCGCTGGACGCGGACGAAGGGGCCCGCGCCTTCCTGCCGCTGATCGCCTCCGGGCGTCCGGTGGGCTCCTGCATCCTGGGCTTCGACGGTTCACGCAGCTTCAGCACCGAGGAGCGCACGGCACTCACCGCGCTCGCCGGTCTGATCGCCCACGCCATGGAGAAGGCCAAGCGCTACGAGAGCGAGGCGGCGCTCGCCCGCGGACTGCAGCAGGCCCTGCTCCCCCGCCGGCTCTCGGCCCACCCGCAGGTGGAGACCACCGGCCGGTATCTGCCCGGCACCCAGGGCATGGAGGTGGGCGGTGACTGGTACGACGTCGTGGAGGCGGGGGACGGTCTGGCGCTGGTCATCGGCGATGTGCAGGGGCACGGCGTGCAGGCAGCCGCCACCATGGGTCAACTGCGCAGTGCGGTCAGGGCGTTCGCGCTCGGTGACCGGCCTCCCGACGAGGTGATGAGCGGCACCAACCATCTGCTGATCGACCTGGATCCCGGACAGTTCGCGAGCTGCTGCTACATCCGGCTGGACCCGGCCTCGGGCCTGGCGCGGGCGGCCCGCGCGGGACATCCGCCGCCGCTGCTGCGTCACCCGGACGGCCACACCGAGGTGCTGGACCTGCCCGGCGGGGTGGTGCTCGGGGTGGATCCGCACGCCCAGTACCCCGTCGCCGAGCTTCGGATCGAGCCCGGCGCCGTCCTCGCGCTGTACACGGACGGGCTGGTCGAGCGGCCCGGTGTCGACATCGACGAGGGCATCACGGCCCTGCGGGTGGCCCTGGCGAAGTTCGGCGCGCCTGCCGTCCGTCCGGGCCGCCGTCCGCTGGCCGGGGTCGCCGACCGCCTCACCGCGACGGCCCGGCACTCCGCGGACCGTCCCGACGACATCGCGCTGCTTCTCGCCACGCGCCGTGCGGCGCACGGGAACCGGCAGTGAAACCGTCCACCGCCCGTGACATCGGCATGCGGACAGGGGGCGATCTCCGTCACCCGCTGTGACGCCTCTCGCCTCACGCGGCCCGGCAGTGTAGACATGGGCACATGGTCCGACTTCCGGACCGCTCCGGGACCCGGTCGCACCGCCGTCCCGGCGGTCCCCGTGCCCGCCGCGCGGCCGATCGCGCCCACGCAGCGCACGGGCGGCGCACGACACGGACGCCGCACAGTGCGCCCACCCGCCGAAGTGGACGCCCGGGCGAGCCGGAACCGGGCCGCATCACGGCGTTGCGCTCCGCGCTGACCGGGCGCAGCATCGCCCGGCAGGTGTTCGTCCTCCAGGTGGTGATCGTGCTGCTGCTGGTGGTCGCCGCGGTGGTGGCGCTGTATCTGCAGGTCCGCCACGACAGCACGCAGGAGGCCCGCAACCGGTCGGTCGCCGTCGCCCAGGCGTTCGCCAATGCGCCGGGCACCCGTGAGGCGCTCGACAGCCCGCACCCCACGGCGATTCTGCAGCCGCGGGCGGAGGCCGCCCGCAAGGCGACCGGCGTCGATTTCATCGTCGTCATGAACACCGACGGCATCCGCTACACGCACCCCAAACCGAACCGCATCGGCAAGAAGTTCGTGGGGACGATCGGGCCCGCGCTGGCCGGCGGGACCGTGGTCGAGGAGATCAACGGGACGATCGGGCGGCTGGTGCAGGCGGTCGTGCCGATCAAGGCGGACGACGGCAAGGTCGTGGGCCTGGTGTCGGCTGGCATCACGACCGCGACCGTGGGCGGCACCGCCAACCGGCAGCTGCCGCTGGTCCTGTTCGCCGCTGCCGGAGGACTCGCCCTGGCCACCGGGGGCACCGCGCTGGTGAGCAGACGGCTGCTGCGCCAGACGCACGGCCTCGGCCCGCACGAGATGACCCGCATGTACGAGCACCACGACGCGGTGCTGCACGCCGTGCGCGAGGGCGTGCTCATCGTCAGCGGTGACGGCCGGCTGCTGCTCGCCAACGACGAGGCGCACCGGCTGCTCGACCTGCCCGCGGACGCCGAGGGCCGGCACGTCCTCGACCTGGGCCTCCCCCCGGACACGGCCGAGCTGCTGGCCTCCGGGCGCGTCGCCACCGACGAGGTGCACCTGGTCAAGGACCGGCTCCTGGCGGTCAACCAGCGGCCCACGGACGTCCAGGGCGGCCCGCCGGGCAGCGTCGCCACGCTGCGTGACTCGACCGAGCTGCGCGCCCTGTCCGGCCGGGCGGAGACCGCGCGGGAACGCCTCAACATGCTGTACGACGCCGGGGTGGGCATCGGCACCAGTCTGGACGTCGCCCGCACCGCGGAGGAGCTGGCGGAGCTCGCCGTGCCGCGGTTCGCCGATTTCGCCACGGTCGACCTGTTCGACGCGGTGCTGGACGGGGGCCAGCCGGAGGGGGTGACCGCCTTGCGCCGTACCGCGTCGAGCGGGGTCCGCGAGGACGTCCCGCTGTACAAGGTGGGCCGGCAGATCAAGTTCGTCGACTCCTCGCCGCAGGCTCGCAGCCTGCACTCCGGGCAGGCCGTGCTGGAGCCGGACCTCGGCGCGGCGCCGGGCTGGCACGCGCAGGATCTGGAGCGCACCGCGCAGATCATCGAGTACGGCATCCACTCGCTGATCACCGTGCCGCTGCGCGCCGGCTCGCTGGTGCTCGGGGTGGTCAGCTTCTGGCGATCGGAGAAGCCCGAGCCCTTCGACGCGGACGACCTGGCCCTCGCCGAGGAACTGGTGGCCCGCGCCGCGGTCTCCATCGACAACGCCCGCCGCTACACGCGCGAGCACAGCATGGCCGTGACCCTGCAGCGCAGCCTGCTGCCGCGCCGACTGCCCGAGCAGAGTGCCCTGGACATCGCCTACCGGTATCTGCCCGCGCAGGCCGGGGTCGGCGGGGACTGGTTCGACGTACTGCCGCTGTCGGGAGCCCGTGTCGCCCTGGTGGTCGGCGACGTCGTCGGGCACGGGCTGCACGCCGCGGCCACCATGGGGCGGCTGCGCACGGCGGTCCACAACTTCTCCGCCCTGGACCTGCCGCCCGACGAACTCCTCGCGCTGCTGGACGAGTTGGTCGGCCGTATCGACCAGGACGAGACGGCGGACGGCGGCAGCGCCCCGGTCACCGGCGCCACCTGCCTGTACGCGATCTACGACCCGGTCTCGCGGACGTGCACCATCGCCCGCGCCGGGCATCCGCCGCCGGCCCTCATCCGGCCCGACGGCGAGGTGGAGTTCCCCGACGTGCCCGCCGGTCCCCCGCTCGGCCTCGGCGGACTGCCGTTCGAGACGGCCGACCTCGTGCTGGAGGAGGGCAGCCGTCTCGTCCTGTACACGGACGGGCTGGTCGAGGACCGGGAGCGGGACATCGACGAGGGGCTCGCGCTTCTGCGGGGTGCGCTGGAACGCGCGGGTGAGTCGCCGGAGGAGACCTGCCAGGTCGTGCTCGACTCGCAGCTGCCGGCCCGGCCGAGCGACGACGTCGCCCTGATCGTGGCCCGTACCCGCGGACTCGACGCCGGCCGGATCGCCGACTGGCAGGTGCGCAACGACCCGGCGGCCGTCGGGGAGGTACGTGCCTCCGTCAGCCGCAGGCTCACCGAGTGGGGGCTCGACGAGCTGACGTTCACCACGGAGCTGATTTTGAGCGAGCTGGTGACCAACGCGATCCGCTACGGCGCCGACCCGATCCACGTGCGCGTGCTGTTCGACCGCACCCTGATCTGCGAGGTCTTCGACAGCAGCAGCACATCGCCGCACCTTCGGTATGCGGCGATGACGGACGAGGGTGGCCGCGGGCTGTTCCTGGTGGCGCAGCTCGCCGATCGCTGGGGCACCCGGTACACCCCCGAGGGCAAGGTCATCTGGGCGGAACAGCCACTGCCCTGACTCACCCCCTTTTGGTCCGTACCTGCTTCGTACGTCCCTACGAACTTCTTCCGCGACGGGTGTGCGTCACGCTCCTCCTCTGATAGGAAACCTTCCTATCAGTGTCAGACGCCGTCAACTCGCCACCCCCCACCACCACTTGGAGCCCCCGTGAGGCACCTCTCCAACGACCCCGCACATCCCCACCGCATCGCACGTCGCACCGTCCTCGTGGCGGCCGGCGCATCCCTGGCGGCAGCGCCGTTCCTGCGGCCCTCGCACGCCTCGGCCACCCCGGCCGCGGCGGGCTGCGTGGGCCTCGACGACCCGGCGAAGAAGGAGATCGCCATGAAGCTGGTGTCGAGCGCGGAGAACTCCTCGCTCGACTGGAAGGCGCAGTACAAGTACATCGAGGACATCGGCGACGGCCGCGGCTACACCGCCGGGATCATCGGCTTCTGCTCCGGCACCGGCGACATGCTCGACCTCGTCCAGCTCTACACCGACCGCAAGCCCGGCAACGTTCTTGCCAAATACCTTCCTGCGCTGCGCCAGGTGAACGGCTCCGACTCGCACGAGGGGCTGGACCCCAACTTCCCCCGCGACTGGCGCAGGGCGGCCCAGGACACCGCGTTCCAGCAGGCCCAGAACGACGAGCGCGACCGCGTGTACTTCAACCCGGCCGTCCGGCAGGGCAAGGCGGACCGGATCGGGACGCTGGGCCAGTTCGCGTACTACGACGCCATCGTCATGCACGGCGACGGCGACGACCCCACCAGCTTCCGCAACATACGCAAGCGCGCGCTCAACAAAGCGAAGCCGCCGGCGCAGGGCGGCGACGAGGTGGCGTACCTGAACGCCTTCCTCGACGCCCGGGTGTGGGCCATGAAGCAGGAGGAGGCACACAGCGACACCAGCCGCGTCGACACGGAACAGCGGGTCTTCCTGCGCAACGGCAACCTGTGCCTCGACACCCCGCTGAACTGGAAGGTCTACGGGGACAGTTACCACATCGGCTGACCGGTACGCGGGGCTGCCGTACCGCCCCCCGCGCGGTACGGCAGCCCGGCGGCGCTAGGGGCGCTGGCCGATGCGGTCGACGACGGCCACCTGCTGCAGCCCCCGCATCTCGTAGTACCAGTTGGCCTGCCGCCACTCGCCGTCCACCTTCTTCGGGCTGCTTCCCTTCAACCGCAGGCCCAGGTAGGCATAGGTCTTGGGGTCGAAGACGAACGAGAAGGTGATCTTCGGGTAGGAGACCCCGATGCCGCGCCGGCCGAGAGCGTCCACGTCGTGGTAGTCGAGCCGGATGCCGGGAATCTTCGCGACGGCCTCGAAGGTGGCGGCCTCCAGGCCGGGCGGCATGACGCGCGGCCCCTCCATCAGCATGCACGCGTTCATGAAGGCCATGCTGTTGGCCTCCGGCGCGTTCTTCCCCGTCCACCTGAGCAACTTGAGCAGCCTGTCCGGGTCCGTCGGCCACTTCGCCAGCTTGGCGTACTCGGTCGGCGGCCACCTCACCTCGTGCCTGCCCAGCGGCGGGTCGTGGTGGATCTTGCCGAACTCCTCGCGCCAGGAGGGCTTGGAGCCGTCCACGGAGAGCCAGCTCTCGTCCGTCCAGGTCTTGGTCCTCGCACCCTTCACATACGTCCGCGTGATGTAGGTCTTCGTGTACAGGTACTGGTCGTTGCGCGGAATCGGCAGACCGGCACCGGCCGAGCGGGACTGCCCCGCGGCCTTGTGCAGCAACTGCGCCGCGCTCAGTGTCGTCATCCGCGGAGCGTCCGTGCCCCCGTCGTCCCGGGCGGCGACGACGATGCCTCCCGTGACGGCTGCCGCGGCGGTTCCGGCGACGGCGACCCTGATCATCAGCCGCCGGGACAACGGCGTGGGGCGGCGCTCTGCCTCGACGGCGCGCCGGAGCCGGGCGCGGGCGGCCGCGCGGGCCTCGTCGGTCAACGCAGGCACGTCGGCCTGCAGCTCGCGCACTGCGGTGAGGTCATCCACGATCGGTCTCCTCGGTCTCCTCGTGCAGGGCTGTGGGATCCGAACCGCCCAGTTCCCGGCGCAGTCCGGTCCGCGCCCGGTGCAGCCGTGAGCGCACCGTTCCGACCGGCACGCCCAGGGCCTCGGCGGCCTCCGCGTAGTCGAGATCGCCCCAGGCGATCAGCAGCAGCACGTCCCGGTGCCGGGCGGGCAACGCCGCGAGGGCGCCGGCCAGTCGGCCGCGGGTGCTCTCGGCGCTGACCTTGGCGGCCACCCGGTCCGCGAGCGGCTCACCCTCGGCCGGGGAGGTGGTGGCGACGCGGGAGAGGGCCTTGAGGCGGCGGGCCTCCGCGCGCCGGTGCTGGCCGACGAGGTTGGTGACGATCCCGTACAGCCAGGGGCGTGCCTGCGGCCGCGACACGTCGTAGCGCCGCCGCTGCTGGAAGGCGATCACGAAGGTCTCGGCCATCAGGTCGTCGGCGGCCTCGGTGCCGAGGCGTCTGGCCGCGTACCGGTGGATGTCGTCGGCGTAGCGGTTGAAGAGCACCGCGAACGCGTCGGGCTCGTCCCAGGAGCGCTCGATGACCGAGGCGTCGGAGACGGAGTCGTCGGGCGGGCCAAGGGCGGGATGAACTCCGATGCTCGGCAAGGCGGTCACTGGTCGCCTTTCAGGTTCATGGACTTCCCTCGAGGTCGCGGACATGGTCGACTCTTGTTGGCCGATGCCCGTGTTCGAGTTCCCGTTTCCCGCTCATAAAATTGATTTATGAGCTCATAGAGCGGACCCGCGTACCGACTTAGGCTTGCCTTAGCTTAGGCTTCCCGTTCGAGTCGCCTGTCCTCGCTCGAAGGGAACCTGATCATGCCGCGCCCCCTGCGGGTAGCCATCGTCGGAGCCGGCCCCGCCGGGATCTACGCCGCCGACGCCCTGCTCAAGTCCGAGGTGGCCGCCGACCCCGGTGTCTCCATCGACCTCTTCGAGCGGATGCCCGCCCCGTTCGGCCTGATCCGCTACGGCGTCGCCCCCGACCACCCGCGCATCAAGGGCATCATCACGGCCCTGCACCAGGTGCTCGACAAGCCCCAGATACGCCTCTTCGGCAACGTCGACTACCCGACCGACATCAGCCTGGACGACCTGCGCGCGTTCTACGACGCCGTGATCTTCTCCACGGGTGCGACGGCCGACCGGGCCCTGCCGATCCCCGGCATCGACCTCGACGGTTCGTACGGCGCCGCCGACTTCGTGTCCTGGTACGACGGCCACCCGGACGTGCCGCGCACCTGGCCCCTGGAGGCGGAGAAGGTCGCCGTGCTCGGCGTCGGAAACGTCGCGCTCGACGTCGCCCGCATCCTCGCCAAGACGGCGGACGAGCTGCTGCCGACGGAGATCCCGCCGAACGTCTACGACGGTCTGAAGGCCAACAAGGCGCTGGAGGTCCACGTCTTCGGCCGGCGCGGCCCGGCGCAGGCGAAGTTCTCCCCGATGGAACTGCGCGAGCTGGACCACTCCCCCCACATCGAGGTCATCGTCGACCCCGAGGACATCGACTACGACGCGGGCTCGATCGAGACCCGGCGCGGCAACAAGCAGGCCGACATGGTCGCCAAGACCCTGGAGAACTGGGCGATCCGCGACGTCGGCGACCGCCCGCACAAGCTGTTCCTGCACTTCTTCGAGTCGCCCACCGAGATCCTCGGCGAGGACGGCAAGGTCGTCAGCCTGCGCACCGAGCGCACCGCCCTCGACGGCACCGGCAACGTCAAGGGCACCGGCGAGTTCAAGGACTGGGACGTCACCGCGGTCTACCGCGCGGTCGGCTATCTGTCGGACAAGCTCCCCAAGCTGCCCTGGGACCTCGACTCCGGAACCGTCCCGGACGAGGGCGGACGGGTCGTCCAGGAGTCCGGCGAGCACCTGCGGTCGACGTATGTCACCGGCTGGATCCGGCGCGGTCCGGTGGGCCTGATCGGCCACACCAAGGGCGACGCCAACGAGACGGTGGCCAACCTGCTGGACGACCACGCGAACGGCCGTCTGCAGACGCCGGGTTCACCCGAGCCCGAGGCCGTGGACGCGTTCCTCGCCGAGCGCGGCGTCCGCTTCACCACCTGGGAGGGCTGGTACAAGCTGGACGCCGCGGAGAAGGCGCTGGGCGAGCCGCAGGGCCGTGAGCGCGTGAAGATCGTCGAGCGCGAGGACATGCTCGGGGCGAGCGGCGCCTGACGCGGACGTACGCCGGTCGTGCCACGCCCCGCACGTGGCACGACCGGCGTCGGCTTCGCACGGAACCCCTGCTGTCGCTCATGCGTTCCTCCCTGTGTGCGTGCGACCGCGGGGGCCGCGCGGAGACGAGCGGGGTGGGGCGTGGCACGCGTACTGGTCATCGGCGGCGGCACAGCCGGCACGGCGACGGCTCTGGCCCTGCGCAAAGCGGGCTTCGAGGCGACCGTGCACGAGGCGCACCCCGGCTCGGCAGAGGATCTGGGCGCGTTCCTCACCCTGGCGAGCAACGGCATGCGCGCCCTCGCCCAGCTCGACGCCACCGCCGCGGTCACGGCGCTCGGCTTCCCGCTGACCTCGATGCGGGTCCTGGACGACGCGGGCGCCGAGCTGGCACAAGTACCCCTGGGCGAACCCGCCGACCCCCTGTTGCAGTACCGCTGTCTGCGCCGCGCAGACCTCACTTCGGCCCTGCAGGCGGAGGCCGCACGCCGCGGCATCGTCGTCCGGCACGGCGCCCGCCTCGCCTCCGTCCAGGACGGCGCGGACGGCGTCACCGCCCACTTCACCGACGGCAGCACCGCAACCGGCGACCTGCTGATCGGCGCCGACGGCCTGAACTCCACGCTCCGCCGGCAGATCACCCCGCAAACCCAGCCGTGCCACGCGGGCGAACGGGTCTTCTACGGCTGCACCGGCGCCGCGGACCGGTCCGGACCTCGGGCGCGCATCACCATGGTGCGCGGCAGCACGGCCGCCTTCGGCTACGCCGTCTCGCCCGACGGGGAGACGTACTGGTTCGCGCGCGTGTCCGGCGAGCCCCTGGCGGCCGACGAGATCGCGGACGGCTCACCCGCCGACTGGCGCGAACTGCTCGTCCCGCTGCTGCGCAAGGACGCCACGCCCGCCGCGGACATCGTCGCGGCCACCGGCGACGACCTCCTGGTCACCAACGCCACCGAGATACCCGCCGGCACGCCCTGGCGCTCCGGGCGGCTCCTGCTCATCGGCGACGCCGCCCACGCGGCCTCCCCGGCGACCGGTCAGGGCGCGTCCATGGCGCTGGAGGACGCGGTGATCCTCGCGAAGTGCCTGCGCGACGCACCGGACACGGACACGGCGCTCACCCTGTACGAGGACCTGCGCCGCCCGCGCGTCGAACACAACATCACCGTGAGCGGGAACATCTCCCGGGGCACGCACTCCACGTCTCCCGCCGGGCCTCGGCGCACGCCCCCCGAACGGCCCGGGGAGGACGCACTGATACGTCTGCTGGAGTGGGAGTCCGACATCCGGGAAGGACAGTCGACCCGGAACGCGTGAGCATGCCGGGCATCGCTCGGCAGCCGGAAAATGCACCGCCCCGACGTCCTCCCAGCCTGTTACCGTCCCCCGGTGTTCTCCCTCCCCGAGCCCCCTTTCTTCACCCGTCTCCGCGATACCCGGCGGGTTCTCGTCGCCGGTGCGGGCGGCGGCTTCGACGTGTACGCCGGCCTCCCACTGGCCCTCGCGCTGCGCTCGGCGGGCAAGGAGGTCCATCTGGCCAACCTGTCCTTCGCCGACCTGTACGGGCTGGACCTGGACGTGTGGCTGGAGGCGGACGTCGCGGCCATCGGGCCCGACACCGCGGCGCGGGGCGACTACTTCCCGGAGCGGACGCTCGCCCGCTGGCTGGAAGGGCAGGGCCTGCCGGCCACGGTGTACGCGTTTCCGCAGACCGGGGTGCGGCCGTTGCGCGCCGCGTACCGCGCGCTCGTCGACCACCTCGGCGGCGTGGACGCCGTGGTGCTGGTCGATGGCGGGACCGACATCCTCATGCGGGGTGACGAGCACGGACTGGGCACACCGGAGGAGGACATGGCGAGCCTGGCCGCCGTGAACGGGCTGGAGGAGATACCCCAACGGCTCGTCGCCTGCCTGGGGTTCGGGGTGGACGCCCACCACGGGGTCAACCACTCCCTGGTGCTGGAGAACCTGGCGGCGCTGGACCGGGACGGCGCCTACCTGGGCGCGTTCTCGCTGCCGCGCGAGAGCCGGGAAGGCGCCCTCTACCTCGACGCGGTCGCCCACGCCCAGCGCAGCACGGCCGAGTACCCGAGCATCGTCAACGGCTCCGTGGCGGCAGCGGTGCGCGGTGACTTCGGCGACGTCCGCTTCACGCGCCGGACGAAGGACAGCGAACTGTTCATCAACCCACTGATGGCCCTGTACTTCTGCGTGGACGCCCCCGGCCTGGCCCGCCGCAACCTCTATCTGGACCGGCTGGAGAACACCGCGCTCATGCGCCAGATCAGCTCCGCCATCGAGGAGTTCCGCGCCGGGCCGGCGCGCCGGCGGCCCCCGCGCGCCTACCCGCACTGAGTGCGGGCGGGCAACCGGACGGCACCATTTCGGTCAACTCGCTGCCCGCAGCCACGGAGTTGTATACGCTCCAGATTCTTCACGAAAAATGCACACAGGGGGGACGATCTCCATGCGTATACGTCTTGTCGCCGCCACCGCCGCCGCGGGCACGCTCGCCGTGCTCGCCGCCGTTCCGGCCCACGCCACCGAGTACCGGTCCGCGCTGAAGATCAAGGGCGTTCAGTACGACGCTCCAGGCCGCGACTCCAACAGCTGCACCACCGGGAACACGGACGAGGAGTACCTGACGATCAAGAACTACTCGTCCGGCACCACGGTGAACCTCAAGGGCTACGTGGTGAAGGACAAGGCCGGCAACAAGTTCACCTTCAGCCGCAACCACTACCTGCAGCCCGGTGACTACGTGAAGCTCCGCGGCGGCCACGGCACCGACTCCGACAGGAACAACGTCGTCTACCGCAACAACTGCAACTTCATGTGGAACAACGACAAGGACACGATCTACCTGTACAAGCCGTCCGGCAGCGGCGCCGATTCGCACGCCTACACCAAGAGCGGCAACGACCCCGACGGCAACGGCTACATCACGTTCCACGGCTGACGGAGGAGACCGGGGCCGGCAGGACGTGCCGGCCCCGCGCGGGTCAGGGCCTGGGCAGGTCCCGCCCGGCCACCGCCGTCAGCATCACGGTCAGGAGCGCGAGCGCGGCCGCCTGGCCCAGCGCCGCGCCGATGTAGGCGGCGGGGACGGGAAGGCCCAGCCACGGATACAGCGTGGCGATCCGCACCGCCAGGAGCAGCAGGCCCAGCGCGGCCAGGGACAAGGCGCCGCCGGCAGGACTCACATCCCTACGGCGACGGCGCAGCAGCAGCCAGCCGAGCGCCCCGAGGACGAAGCACGTGGCCGGCGCCCAGACCGCGTCGGGCGCGGCGGGCGGCACGACCTCGGACGCGCCCATCACCACACTGCAGGCCGCGAGGACCAGGCCGGGTGTGCCGACGGGCAGCACGGCCGCGGGGGCGTCCCGGTGGTGGGCCGCGCACAGGGCGAGCGCCGGCAGCCAGGCGAAGAGCGCGCCGGCGGTGGCGAACCACGGGTCCCACGGCACCGTTTCACTCACCAGCGGACCGGCGAACGGCCACAGCGTGGGCAGCGCGGCGAGCAGCGCCGACATCCGGGCGAGGCGCCGGCGCCCGTTCAGCAGGGCGAAGAAGGCGACCGTCCACAGCAGCGGCAGCGTCCATTCGGCGGCCTCGACCGCGCCCAGGAGCGGGCCCCGGCCGGTGAATCCCGACCGGAACATCTCCCACTCGCGCGCTCCGTGCGTCGTGGCCCAGGTCAGCTCCAGGACCCGGTCGACCAGCGCGGCGGCGGCCTGCAGCAGCACGGCGAACAGGGCGAAGTGCCGGACGGCCGACCCGAGCAGGAGGTACGGCCGGGGCGCCCCGGTGGCGGCCAGCCGGCTGCGCACGGCGAGGGCGGCGACGCTCGCCACCTCGCCCAGCGTCGGCCTGCTCTGGTCCTGGGTGTCCTGGTCGAGGTCCCACAGGTAGACCTCGACCATCTCCTCCTCCCTGTTGCGCCGGTAGTAGGCGGGCAGCAGGCGCAGCACCGTGCGGTAGCGCGTCTCGAGCAGCGTCGTCATGCCACGCCTCCTGCGAGGCCGGGACCCGCGGACGGTTTCGCAACCGCGCCGGGGGCCCTGCGCCCCTCGGCGATGCGCGACTTGGCGGCACTGGCGCCGGCCGCCATGCGCTCCGCCTCCGCGTCGAGGGCCTGCGTCCCCTCGTCGGTCAGGCGGTAGTAGCGCCGCAGCCGGCCCTCGTGCACCTCCTCGCGGTCCAGGACGATCAGCCCGTCCGCGGTGAGCCGGTCCAGCACGCCGTACAAGGTGCCGACGCGCAACTGCACGGCGCCGTCGGAGAGTTCCTCGACCTCCCGCAGAATCCCGTAGCCGTGCCGGGGCTGGTCGGCCAGGGCGGTGAGGACGAAGAACGCCGCCTGAGTCATGTTCCTCGATGCCATGCCGCCATGATATCTCGGCTTCCGATATATAGTGCAAGCACGAGTCATGCGGCGCGGCGGGACACGAACAGGACCCGCCCCTAAGCGGATGGTGGGCGGGCCCTGTTCGCGGGCGCCATTGTGGCGGGCCCGGTGCGCCGGGGATACGGGTGAACCAGGTGTCCTGGAGTGCGTTCCTCGCACCCCGAGTGCACCGCGCGCCTCCCGTGCGAGCACCCCCCGGGGGAACCCCGCCGACGCGCGGCGACGATACTGGTGGATACACGTGCCCCCGCCCTCAGATGGACTCATGCGTACTTCGCCCTCCGTCCGACCGACCCCGTCCCCCACCCTGTGGCTGGCCCGCGGCCGCCATACCGGACCCGATGCCGAAGACGTCGTACGCCGGACGCTGCACCGGCTCAAGGACGAGGGGACCATCGACGACCATCTCGAGGTGGCCGTCTCCGAGGCCTCTTCGAGCAGTTCGGACTGCGTCTTCGAGGCGCGGTGGACGGTCGCCGAGTCGGTGACCGTGCGGGCCCGGCTGGCCCTGACGCGCGATGCCGACACCGGCATGGAGTGGGTGCTGGCGGCGGAGGCGGAACGCCCGTGGGAGCAGGGGTGGCCCTCCCCCGCCACCATGTTCTGGCCCGCGGAGCCGGAGACGCCCTGGGACCACCAGCCCGGCACGGGCCTTCGCCTGCGGCAGGCCAACCACCTGCCCGCGGACGACAAGGACATCCGGCGCCTGCTCCGCAACGCCGTGCGCGGAGGCTGGCACATCAACCTCGTCGTGCACGAGGCGATGACACCCGACGAGCGCGGCCGGCTGCCGCTCGGCCCGCTGCTGCCGCCGAGCCTGCGCCATCGTGTGCTGGAGCACCGTGCCGCACCCGACCAGCTGCGCATCGTCAACCGGGTCCTGCGCGAGTTCGGGGTGCAGGTCCCGCGCGGCGGTGCCGTCCTGCTGCCCACCACGCCGGTCCCGGAAGGCTTCGACGCGGACGACTTCTCCGTACGCACCGTCTTCCTCGACGGCTCACGGCCCGGACAACTCGTCGACGCCCTGGTCCGGTTCGCCGCACTGCCGCTTCCGCTGCCGGACGGCGCCGAGGAGGTCGTCACCGCCCTGCGGGACGACTGGCGGCTGATGACGCTCGAGGAGGAGCTCGCCCACGCACGCGGGCTCGTGGCCATGTACGCCGAGGCGCTCGAGGCCATGACCAAGTCGCGGGACCTGTACCGCGAGGCCGCCGAGCGCGCACACGAGGCGCTGGCCGTCTACCGCGAGAACGGCGACGGCCCGCCCGCCCGGCCGCAGCCGCCCGCCACACCCCAGGGCTCCCCCTTCCAGCAGCTGACGCGGACGCTGGAGCGGCTCAAGGACACCGCCAAGGCGCTGCGCCCCGCGTCCGCCCCGGACGGCGGGCGGGAGCCGGACGCCGCAGTCGAGCCGCCGGACTCCTCCGGCCGCTGAGCACCTGCGCCCCGCTCCCGGGGGCGCGGGGTTTCGCCCGCGGGCGCCGAAGCGCCCGCGGTCCGGAGAACCGCGGGCGCGGGACCACGACCCCCTGCGGGTGCCGGGGAAGCGGCGCATCAGTCCAGGCGCCGCGCTGTGGCCAGAGGACGGGCAGGAGCACCCCCCAGGGCGGGAGGGCGCGCTGCCGCGCGCAGGACCAGGGCCGTCACTGCCGTCAGTGCCGCGATCACGGCGACCAGGCCCGCGAGCCAGCCCGGGGCGAGCGTGAGGTCGAGTGCCCGGAACAGCGACCGCGAGCGGAACCCGCGGTACAGCTCGGCCGCGGCAAGAAGCGCCGGCAACACGGCCGCGACCACGAGTACGGCCCGGACGGGCCGCAGGGTCACCAGTACGGCCAGCAGGGCGTACAGGATCGACACCGCGATGCCGGAGGCGTACACGTCGACATGCGTACCCGACTTGTACATCGGGAACCAGAGCAGCGCGCACAGGAAGAGCGCGGCCGCGACCAGCAGGCCCGCCCACGGCGGCTGCTCGGGGGAGCGCCGCGGCGCACCTACGGGCTGCCTCGGCATGGTGTCCCCACCGTAGGAGGGCAGGACCGTGGGGAACGGCGGAAGGCCGCTGCCTGTGCCTTCCGGGCGCCAGTCCGCCTCGCCGGCCTGCGGAAGCGAGGGCTCCGTCTTCGGCGGGGCGGGGTGGGCACCGCGGTCTGTGCTCAGCCGGCCGATGAGTTCCACAAGATCTTCCACGGACCGCGCCGCGGCAACCGCCTTCGCGGCCTCCTGTCCGAAGCGGCGCTCCGTCGACGGCAGGTGCAGCAGCGCCATCAGCCGGGTCACTTCCTCCACCGGACGGTTCTCGGCCGCCGCCCGGATGACCTCGTCCGCACTGGAAGGGTCGCGCGGTGGTTGGGTCAGCAGGGTGACCAGACGGGTGACATCCTCCACGGAGCGGTCCGTACCGACCGCGCGCAGCGCGTCGACGGTGGCTTTCGCATACTCCGGGGACTGCTCCAGCATGGTGATCAGGTTGGCGACTTCCTCCAGTGGCCGGTCCGCGATGGCGGCATGCACCAGGGCGCTGGCCGGGTCGTCGTGCGCGCCGACTATGGAGGGGTCGTAGGGACGGGGTGATGAAGAGCGGATGCTCATGACTCTCCTCCATGGAATAGACGGAACGGTTCACCTGCTCTCGCATCTCCCGGCGCGTTTTCACGACGTTGCGATGCAGTGCCATTACTAAGTGCCGCTTCCGGTCCGTGCCAGTCGGGATGGGCCACAGGTGTGAGGCCCCGCCGCGCTTCTGACGGGGTGACGGAGGACGTACGAACGCCGGAAAGGGGAATCCGAGACAAGGGGCGCGCCGTTCGGCACGCCGAATGGAGGAGGACCGTGAAATGGACCACAACGGCGATCGTGGTCGCCGTTGCCCTCGCGGCGCTCGCCCTCGCCGTGGCCGTCGCCCTGCTGGTGCGGCTGGTGCGGGCCCGGCGAGACCTGAGGCGTGCCGGGCTTCCGACCGGGCGGCGCTGGGTCTTCTGGGGTGCCGTCCTGTACTTCCTGCTGCCGACCGACCTGCTGCCCGACCCTGTCTACCTGGACGACATCGGCGTCCTTCTCCTCGCTCTGCGCAGCCTGCGCGGCCCTCTGGACGGGCCGAATCGTCACGAATCCTCCCTGTGACTACGCAGAGTAAGGAAACCAATCACTCGTTCGATTCGTATAAGTGACTGGAAGGGCAATGCAGTCGGCGGGCCGGGCGGCCCCGCGGGGAGCGGACCGCCGGGTCGGTGCTGCACTGACGAGGGAGACACGATGCAACCGTTCGCGCTCAACTACGCACGTCCGGCGGTGGAGTTGGAAGCCACGACTCCGTACGTCTACGACACCGGGCTGCAGTTGAACGTGCTCATGGACGGCCGGGTCGCCGCCGGTGACCTCGCGCTGCTCAGAGAGTTGGGGACCACCACGTCCACCGCGGGTTCCAAGACTCACTTCGACGACTGAACGCGGAACCGCCCACTATGACCGTGCTGATCCTGACCTGTGAAGAAGACGTGACCGCCGACATGGTGGTCGTGCACCTGAACGCGTCCGGGGTCCCGGTGGTCCGCCTGGACCCCGCCGACCTCCCCGGCGGTGTCGCGCTGTCCGGCGAGTACGTGCACGGCCGCTTCCGCGGCCACCTCCAGTCCGCGGGCCGCCTGGTGAGCATCGCCGGGCTGCGGTCGGTCTGGGTGCGCAGGCCGGGGGATGCGGCCGCACGGGCGACCCAGCCCTCCGCATGGCTGACCGAGGAGTCCGCCCAGGCGCTCTACGGCATGCTGCGCGGCTCGGACGCCCGCTGGATGAACCACCCCGACGCGGCCCGCCGGGCCCGGCACAAGCCGTGGCAGCTGCGGCTGGCCCAGCGCTGCGGACTACCCGTGCCGGCCACCTTGATCACGACGTTTCCGCAGGCTGCCCGGGAGTTCGCCGACCGCTATCCGGATCTGGTGGTCAAGCCCGTCTCCGGTGCGCATCCGCAGGATCCGCCCCGGGCGGTGCCGACCAGCCGGGTGGCGCCGGACACGGACTTCTCCGCCGTCGCGTTCGGACCGACCCTGCTGCAGCGGCGGGTCGGCAAGCGGGCCGACATCCGGCTGACCGCGGTGGGCGAGCGGCTGCTGGCGGCCCGCAAGGCGACTGCCGACGACCCGGACCCGGACGATCCCGGTGCGGTGGACGTGCGCTTCGCCTCGGCCGACATACCGTGGCGGGCGACCGATGTGCCGCCGCGCATCGCCGACGCCGTCCGCTCGTATCTGCGTGAGGCCGAACTGGCCTACGGCGCCTTCGACTTCGCCGAGGACGCCGACGGCACCTGGTGGTTCCTGGAGTGCAATCAGTCGGGGCAGTTCGGCTTCGTCGAGGTGGAGACGGGGCTGCCGATCGCCCGGACGATAGCCGAGTGGCTGGCCCTTCCCGCGCCGGAGCCGCAGACACGAGTCAACGGCTCCAGCAGCACCGTGTGTTGAGGGCGGCGGTCAGTGGGGCAGCGAGCCGGGCAGCAGCGCGGACCGCTGCCACCCGGCTCCCGGGGAGGCCTGGCGCTCGGGGGCGGCGGGCATGGCGCCGAAGGACTGCAGCGGCCGCATGGCGTACTCCAGTTCCCGGCTCACGCGCTCGGCCTCCCGGCGAGCCTGAGTGGGGACGTCGCCGCGCTCGGCAACGAGTCGGTCGTAGATCGGGGAATCCTGGAACACCGACGCGCCTTTCGTGTGGTGGCCCATGCACTTGGGCACGGCTGTCGAGTGTATGCGCCCCAGGATACCTGGGTGTGAATTCTCCAGGAGCACTTGACGTCGGCAGGGCGTTGTGACCGGCCCGATGTGCGTCATCCCGGCCCTCGTTGCGTCAGACGGCCAGCGACAGGCCGCCATCCCCGCCCGCGGTCCTGCGCGAGGCGAGCAGCAGGGCGTCCGCCTTCGCGATCGCGTCCTCGACGCTCGAGGCTCCCATGGTGGCGCACAGCGCGCGGCTGACGTCCGCCAACTCCCGTGCCGTCTGCGCCTTCTCACGCTCCGCCTGCGCGATGCGCAGCGACGCGTATGCGGTGAGCAACGTTCTGACGACCTTCGGGTCCGGAACGAGCACGAAGTGCCCCTCTCTGTGGTTTTCGCCTCGCCTTCCCGGTCAGGCCCGGACCAATCGCATCTTCCGCGCTGCGAGCCTCAATTGACGCAAAACCGCCGTCCGACCCGATTCCCAGCGCGCCGCGAGGCGTTGAACAGAGGGTAACCCCCTCAGCACGAACGGTGAAGCACATGAACCGCTCCGGCCGCCTCCTCTGCACCCTCTACCTCACCACCAGCGCCGAACTCGCCTGGACCACGGTCCTCGAATTCCTCCACGGTCCGCGGTGGGCCGCATGTCTGTTCGCCGCGGCGAGCCTGGTCCCGGTCATCGCCGTCGTCCGCGAGACCCTGATCCGCGACCTGCGCAGGGCCGCGGTCGTGGCGCGCCACCCGGCACGCACGGCCACCGACGAGATCGTGCGCGGTGAGCTGGACGCCGCGTGTTGCGAGCGGTGGTGGACGAGCCTCGGCATCCACCACGACTCGACCTGCCCGCACGGCATGCGCCGCAGCAGCGCCGCCTGAGGAGGCGGCCACGGGGCGCACGCACGGCGGCTCAGGCGACCCGTCCGCCGTGCAGCTGCGTGTACGCCCCGCCGCCGCGCAGGGCTTGGGATCCGTGATCAGGGCGCGGGCGACGGCCGGCCTCCCCCGGTGCCTCAAGGGCCTGGGGGCACCCCCAGGCGCTGCCCGCCCGAGAGGCGGGCGCCGCGCTCGCCGACCACGGCGTCCGGGCCGTGCGGCAGCCGGTCGACGAACTCCCGTGCGTTGGCGTCGCGCAGGCCACCAGTGCGGCGCCGGTCAGGACGAGCACGCCGACCGCCGCGATCAGGTGGCGGCGGTCGGCGCGGAACAGGTACCCGAGGGTGCGGACCGGGTGTTCGTTGCGGTAGCGGTGGTCGAGGGGCCTTTCCGACGACGACACCATCGGCGGGGTCCCCCGTGGTGACCGGGTGGCTGGCCCTGTCAGACGGCGTCGAGCTGCGCGAGTTCCTCGGCGTCCAGGGTGAGTTCCGTGGCGGCGAGGGAGTCGAGGATGGTCTCCGGGCGGCTGGCGCCGGGGATGGGAACGACCACCGGCGACTTGGCGAGCATCCAGGCCAGGCACACGCGCTGCGGGCTGACCCCGTGGGCCTCGGCGATCCGTGCGAACGGCGCGTAGGCGGAGCCCAGTTCACGGGCCCGGGAGATGCCGCCGAGCGGGCTCCAGGGCAGGAAGGCGATGCCGAGCTCGTCGCACAGTTCCAGCTCCGGCTCGCTGGAGCGGAAGGCCGGGGAGAACTGGTTCTGTACGGAGACCAGCCGGCCGCCGAGGATGTCGTTCGCCTGCCTGATCTGGTCGGGGTTGGCGTTGGAGATCCCCGCCAGCCGGATCTTGCCCTCGTCCAGGAGGTCCCGGATCGCACCCACGGATTCGGCGTACGGCACCCTCGGGTCGGGGCGGTGGAACTGGTAGAGCCCGATGGCCTCCACGCCGAGCCGGCGCAGGGACGCCTCGCACGCCTCCTTGAGGTGGCGGGGGCTGCCGTCGAGGGTCCAGCTGCCGTCGCCGGGACGCAGATGGCCGCCCTTGGTCGCGACCAGGACGTCGCTGCCACGGTCGTGGGAGGACAGGGCCTTGGCGATCAGGGTTTCGTTGTGGCCGACCTCGTGGGCGTCCCGGTGATAGGCGTCCGCGGTGTCGATGAGGGTCACGCCGGCGTCGAGGGCGGCGTGGATGGTGGCGAGGGAACGGGCCTCGTCCGGCCGTCCCTCGATCGACATGGGCATCCCGCCCAGGCCGATCGCGCTGACTTCGACGTCACCGATGCGGCGGGTCTGCATGTGCTCGTGCCCTCTTCCGGTTGTCGCGCGGTACCGAATGTCGTTCGGCCCACCGCACAGGGGGTGCGGGAAGCCGCAACGCATTCCAGCCTGACCCGCCCACGGGCCGCAGGTCCAATAGAGGAAAGAGAACGCATTCAGCAGCCGCACCGCTGAATCGCCGCCTCCGCAGGATCTGCTTGCGCAGTCGGCCGGTCGGTGTGCGACGCTCGCTGGCGACCAGTCGCCACATCGGGCGACCCAGTGGAGAGGCGGCGGCATGCGCATAGGACTTCTCGGTACCGGTCCCTGGGCGGAGATGGCGCACGCCCCCGCCCTGCACGAGCACCCGGAGCTGGAGTTCGTGGGGGTGTGGGGCCGCCGTACGGAGGCCGCGAAGCAAGTCGCCGACCGGTTCGCCGCGCGTGCCTACGACGACGTCGACGCGCTGTTCTCCGACGTGGACGCGGTCGCGGTCGCCCTGCCGCCTGCCGTGCAGGCGGAGCTCGCGGTACGGGCGGCGCGTGCGGGGTGCCATCTGCTGCTGGACAAGCCACTCGCCACGACGGTCGCGCAGGGGCGAGCCGTCGTCGACGCGGCCCAGGAGGCCGGCGTCGCCTCGGTCGTCTTCTTCACCAGCCGCTTCCTGCCCGAGACCGAGGCATGGATCACCGAACAGGCGGGAGTGGGGGGCTGGTTCACGGCTCACGCCCAGTGGCTGGGGGCGCTGTTCGGCGGTGACAGCGACAGCCCGTTCGCGAACTCGCCGTGGCGTCGGGAGAAGGGCGCGCTGTGGGACGTGGGCCCGCATGCCCTGTCCGTGCTGCTGCCGGTCCTCGGTGACGCCCGGCGGGTGATGGCCGCGGCACCCGGGCCCGGCGACACGGTCCACCTGGTCCTCGACCATGCCGGCGGCGCGTCCAGCACCCTGACGCTCAGCCTGTCGGCCCCGTCGGCAGCGGCGGGTGCCGCTCTGGAACTCCGGGGTGCGGCAGGGGTGTCGGTGCTGCCGCAGAGCGCCGAGGGGGCCGTCGCCGCGCTCGGGCACGCCGCCGACGCGCTGCTCGCCGCCGCCCGCACCGGGCGACCGCACGCCTGCGACGCCGCGTTCGGCCAGCGGGTCACCGAGATCCTCGTCGAGGCCGAGACCCTGTTGGACGGTGCCGCCGACTGACGCGGCGTCACGGACCGTCCACCACAGACTGTTTCGCCACAGCGGCGAGGACCCGCGTGCCGGCGATCGATGCGGTCGATCCGCCGGACCCTGTGGCAAATTGCCCTCGGCTGACGCGGCGTCACGGTCCGTCCGCCGCAGCGAGTTCCGCCAAGACGGCGAGGACCGGCGCGGCCGACGGCCCGCCCCCCTCCGGCAATCGGCACAAGGCCCAAGCCCTGCCGGAAAGTTGCCGCCGACCGACACGCGTCACGGACCGCCCGCCGCACCCTGCTCCGCCACCGAGGCAAGGACCGAGCCGACCAACTCACCGACGGCCGGCCCCCTCCCGCCTCGACGCGAGGCCCAAGCCCCACCGGACAGTGCCGCCGACCGACACGCCTCACGGACCGCCGGGGGCATTCTGCTTCGTCACCGTGGCAAGGACCGCGTCGACCAACTCACCGACGGCCGGCCCCCTCCCGCCTCGACGCGAGGCCCAAGCCCCACCGGACAGTGCCGCCGACCGACACGCCTCACGGACCGCCGGGGGCATTCTGCTTCGTCACCGTGGCAAGGACCGCGTCGACCAGCTCGTCGACGGCCGGCCCCCTCCCGCCTCGACGCGAGGCCCAAGCCCTACCGGACAGTGCCGCCGACCGACACGCGTCACGGACCGCCGGGGGCATTCTGCTTCGTCACCGTGGCAAGGACCGCGTCGACCAGCTCGTCGACGGTTCGCCCGGCTCCGGCATCGATGCGGTCGAGGCCCAACTTGTCGAGGGCCTCGACCATCAGGTGCTGATAGCGCTCCGTGCGGGCCAGGAAGCGGTCCATCAGCGTCCGTTCCTCGTCCGTTGCCGTCTCGTACCGGCCGCCCGCGTGCACCCGGGCGCGCAGCACGGCTTCGTCGGCCGTCAGCCACGCGGCGGCCGTGTGCGGGACGTCCAGTCCGGCGACGCGGACGGGCCACAGGGCCGAGCCCTCCAGGACGAGGCCCGCGCCGGGTCCGTCCGGGGCCGCGTGGGTCGCGATCAGTGTGCGGATGCGGGGCCACAGCCGCTCGTAGTGGGCAAGAACGGAGGTGATCAGTTCGTCGACCGTGAGCGAGCCATAGTGTTCGGCCACATGCGGGGGCACCTCCCGCTCCGGGGTTCTCCAGGGCCGACCGGGGTGACGGGCCAGCAGGTCCGTCGCCCGGTACTCGAACCCGAGACGCTCCGCCACCGCTCGTGCGACCGTCGACTTGCCCACGTTCGACGTGCCGCCGATCAGCACCACCCGCACGCCGGGCACCCCCGCGCCGCTACTCATGCTCGAACGGTTCGTCGCTCCAGCGGAACCAGGCCCGGTCGCCCTCGATGTGCAGCAGGAACTCGGGAACGGGTCCGTCCGGCGACGACAGGGTCACCCGTCTGGTGATCTCCTCGTAGGCCGTTTCCCACTCCCCCAGGTGCTCCTCGTCGTCCCGCTCGATCAGGGCGAGTTCACGGGCGAACAGATCCCGGACCTCCGCAAAGGCCGGGCCGGCGGTGAAACGGCCGGACAGCCACGGAAAGTCGGCGTCGTCGATCAGTATCTCCCCGACCGGTTCCGCGCCCGTGCGCACCCGCCAGACCTCGCCCTCGAACCCCACGCCGCGTCCCCCTCCGGCCGCCGTCGATCACCGCTGTCGACCAGCATGCCACCCGGCACCGACAGCGGGCCCGGCGTGCGGGCGGCGCCCCGCCGTAGGAGCGTGGTGCTGTGGGAAAGGTGCACCTCCTGTCACCGCGCCGGCAGGACCACGACCGGCGGGGCTGGCTGCGGGGCGCGCCACCGCCGCGGCTGGTGCGGCTGCTCCCGCTGGGCCTGATCGTGGGCGTCTGCGCGGTCACGCTGGCCAGCAGCGAACCCCTCGACATCGGTTTTCTGCTGGGCGCCATCCCGCCGCTCGCCGTCCTCTCGTACGGGCCGCTGGCGACCGCGCTCCTCGGCGGTGTCGTCGTCGCCGTGCTCAACACCCCGGCCTTCCAGCTCGACCACCCGGGCAACACGGACCTGTTGACCATCTCCTTCGTCTCCGTGCTGAGCGTGTTCGTGTCCTATGTGCGCAGCCGCCGCGACGCCCAGCTGGACCTGGAGCGCACCGTCGCCGAGGCCGCGCAGCGCGCCGTCGTCCCTCCGCTGCCCGAGCGGGTCGGCCCGGTCCGCTGTGTCGGCCTCTACCGGGCCGCGCAGCGCGGCACGCTGGTGGGCGGCGACTTCTTCGACGTACGGCAGGGACCGCACGGGGTGCGGGCCGTGATGGGCGACGTCCAGGGGCACGGACTGGCGGCGGTCGCCACGGTCGCCTCCCTGCTGGGGGCCTTCCGGGAGGCGGTGCTGGACCAGCCGGACCTGGAGTCGGTCGCCGCCCGGCTCGACCGCAGGCTGGAGCTGGACTCGGCGTCGTCCCGGTACGCGGAGCTGTTCGCGACCGCCGTACTGCTGGAGTTCTCGCCCGACGCCCGGTCGGTGCGGATGGTGTCCTGCGGGCACCCTGCGCCCGTGCTGCTGTGCGGCCGGAAGGCGACCGAGATTCAGCTCTCCGCGTGGCCGCCGCTCGGTCTCGGCCTGTCCGACGGCGGCCCGCACACCGGGCTCACCCTGCGGCTGGAACCCGGCCACAGCCTGTTCCTGGCCTCGGACGGTGTGAGCGAGGCCCGCGACCCCTCCGGCATCTTCTACCCGCTGACCGACCGCCTGGCCGCGCTGGCCGACGACGACCCTGCCGTACTCGCGGACCGGGTGTGGGCGGATCTCGTACGGTACTGCCCTGCCGTCGACGACGACGTGACGATGCTCGTCCTCACGCCCGCGTCGCCGGACGCCGGCTGACGTCCGCGGCGGGGCCTGCCACCTGGTCGCCCTCCGCGTCGATGTGCGGCATGATGCGGTCGAGCCAGCGGGGCGTCCACCAGGCGTGCGGCCCCAGCAGCGTCATCACGGCCGGAACCATCAGCAGCCGTACGACGGTCGCGTCGATCAGCACGCTCACCGCGAGCCCCAGACCGAGCATCTTGACCACGATGTTGTCGCTGACGATGAAGGCCGCGAACACGCTCACCATGATCAGGGCGGCGCAGGTGATGACCCGGGCCGTGATCTCCAGCGCGTGGGCGACCGAGGCCTTGGCGTCGCCGGTGCGCAGCCAGGCCTCGTGGACGCGGGAGAGCAGGAAGATCTCGTAGTCCATGCTCAGGCCGAAGATGATCGCGAACATCATCATCGGCACATAGCTCTCGATGGGCACCTTGCCGTGGACGCCCAGCGCGGGTCCGCCCCAGCCCCACTGGAAGACGGCCACCACCACGCCGTACGAGGCACCGATCGACAGCACGTTGAGGACGGCCGCCTTGACCGCGACCAGCAGACCGCGGAAGACCGCCAGGATGATCAGGAAGGCGAGGCCGACCACTACGCCGATGATCAGGGGCAGCCGACTGGCGACGATGTCGCGGAAGTCGACCTGGGCGGCGGTGGTACCGGTGACGTAACCCTTGGCGGACGTGCCGGAGACCGCGTCCGGAAGGGTGTGGTGGACCAGCCGGTTGGTCAGGTCCGTGGTGGTGGCGCTCTGCGGGGACTGCTTCGAGTAGACCGTGCCGACCAGGACGTCGCCGTCCTTGGTGGGTGTCAGCGGTGTGACGGTCGAGGCGCCCGCCACCGCGTTCAGCGTCTTCTGGGCCTGGGAGGAGAGGGCGGAGCGCTGGGAGGACGGTACGGAGGTCTGGTCGATGACGACGGTGAGCGGGCCGTTGGAGCCGGGGCCGAACGCGTTCGTCATCAGGTCGAAGGCGCGGCGGTCGGTGAAGGAGGTGGGGTCGGCGCCGTCTCCGATGTGGCCGAGCTGGATGGAGAACAACGGGATGGCGAGGATGACGACGGTCGTGACGCCTGCCGCGAGGAACTGCCAGGGCCTGCGCTCCACGCGTTGGGCGTAGCGGTGCCATGTGCCGGTCGGCTCGGTTCCGGGCTCGGCGTCGGTCTCGGCGACGGGACGCCGGACGTGGTAGCGGTCGATGCGTCTGCCGATCAGCCCGAGCATGGCCGGGAGCAGCGTCAGTGCGCCGATGACCGCCGAGACGACCGTCGTGGCGGCGGCCAGGCCGAGTTTCCCGATGAAGCTCACCCCGGACGCGTACAGGCCCGCGAGCGCGATGATCACCGTGCAGCCGGAGACGAGCACGGCTCGGCCGCTGGTGGCGGTGGCATGGCCCGCGGCATGAACGGGATTCGCCCCGTTCATGAGGTTCTGGCGGTGCCGGGTGATCTGGAACAGGGCGTAGTCGATGCCGACACCGATGCCGATCATGGTCGCCAGGGTCGGCGAGACGGTCGCGAACGTGAACGCCGCCGCGAGCAGCCCGAGGATCGCGAGCCCGCCGACGGCGCTGACCAGTGCCGTGAACAGGGGCAGACCGGCGGCGATCACGCTGCCGAAGCCGATCAGCAGAACCACGATGGCGACAGCGAAGCCGATCAGTTCACTCACCCGGTCGTCGGGGGCCGGCCGGCCCAGTTCGCCGAGCGGTCCGCCGTACTCGACCTGGGCGCCGGCCGAGCGCAGCGGCTGCACCGCCTTGTCCACGCCGTTCAGGTAGTTGTCGCCCAGGGTGGAGGGCTGGACGTCGAAGCGGACGGTGATGTAGGCGGTCTTTCCGTCGGAGGCGAGGGGGCCGACCTTCGAGGCCGGGGCGGACAGCGGATTCTGGGCCGACAGGACGTGCGGCAGTTTCTGCACGTCGCCGATCGTGGTGGACATCTGCGAGCTGAGCGCGGTGAGGGACTTCTGTCCGTCGTGCAGGACGATCTGGCTGCTGTAGCCGCCCGCCGCGGGGTCGTGCTTCTTCAGGACGTCCAGGCCCTGCTGGGACTGCACACCCGGCAGGGAGAAATTGTCGGAGTACTCCCCGCCGAAGGACCGGTTGAGGGTCTGCAGCGCCACGAGCGCCACCAGCCAGGCCAGAATGACGATCACGAAGTGCCTGGCGCACCACTCCCCCAGCCGTCGCAGCACCCCTCCGCTGACGGCCCCCGCGCCCCCCTTGTCAGTACGGGCAGATGACACGTCTCTCATTAGACGCCCGTCCTGTCACTCCGGCATCTCGTGGCACTTGTGTGCGCTTCCGGATGCACGCAGCGCTCCCGCGATGAATGGTGTTAGCAGTAGCGATCCTGACCCGAGGGAGCAGAGATCATGCCGACGTTGCAGCCCGACGCGTCCAGGCCGTCCGAGGACCGCGTCACCCCGGACGACCTGCTCCACACCCGTACCGGAACCGAGGTGTCCCCGGAGGACCTCGTCCTTGCAACGGGCAGGGACATCACCCCCCACAACCTCGAATGGGCCCGGCGCAAGCTGGAGACGGAAGGCCCCGCCGCCATGGAAAAACTGCTGCCGTAGCCGGCGCGGTTCAGTCCGCCTCGCCGGGCTCCAGGCACAGCACCGGCACCCGCTGGACGAGGTTGTTGGTGAAGCCGCCGCGGTTCCAGTGCTGCTCCAGCGGCTGGGTGTGTCCTGCGGCATCGGTGGCCCGCGCGCTCAGCACATGCTCGCCGGGGGTCGCCGTCCAGTCGAGGTGCCAGCGGCGCCACGCCCACCGGCGGCCGCCGTCGGGCTCCAGTTCGGCCTCGTGCCAGGTGCGCCCGGCGTCCCAGCTCACCTCGGCCCGTGCGAGCGGTGCCCGCCCCGACCAGGCGCGGCCCTCCAACGTCACCGGGCCCGGCCGCACCACACGGGAGCGGGACATGAAGTCCGGGAACCCGGGCGGGATCACCAGGGCGCGCGGCTCGATGCGGGTGACCGGCCGGCCCTCGTCGGCGGAGTCCTGCCGCAGCCGGTAGGCCACGGCCTGCTGGAAGCCCGTGAACGGCGCGTCGGTGACGGTGATCTCGCGCAGCCACTTCACATGGGCCATGCCGTACCAGCCGGGCACGATCAGGCGCAGCGGGCGGCCGTGCTGGGGCAGCAGTGGGGCGCCGTTCATCGCGTACGCCACCAGCACCTCGGGCTCGCTGCCCGTGGCCACCTCCACCGGCAGGGAACGCTGGTAGTCCTGCTCGACGCCGCGTTCCACGCCGTGGTCGGCGCCGGTGAACACCACCTCGACGGCGCCGGGTTCCACGCCGGCCTCGGCGAGCAGCAGCCGCAGCGGTACGCCCGTCCACTCGGCCGTGCCGACCGCCTCGACGAGCCAGGGCTGGCTGACCGGACGGGGCGTCAGCAGGGCCCGGCCGTTGCCCGCGCACTCCATGGTCACACGCGTGGTGACCTGAGGGAGGGCGCGCAGTTCGTCCAGGTCCAGCCGCAGCGGACGGCGGACCCGGCCCCCGACGCCCAGCGGCCAGGGCGTGTCGTCGGGGACGTAGGGGATGTCGTAGTGCGTCAGCAGGTAGTGCAGGCCCGGCGGGGTGACGTCGTAGCGCAGCGCCTCGAGCGGGAGGCCGTGGTTGCGGGTGGCGAGCGCCAGTTCGTCACGGCCGATGCCCTCGTCGGGGGCGGCCAGCCGGGCGGGGGTGCTCGCGTCGGCGAGTCGGTGGCCCATGTCGGCATTATCGCTCGGCCGGGTTGTGCGGCGATGGGGTGTGCCGCGATGGGCCGTCGGTTGTCTGCGGGTTCGTCGTGGTTGATCGCTCCCCCACTCTCGGCTTCGCTCGAGCGGGGGGACCCCCATCGCAGCGGAGCCGCATATCGATGCGGCCCCGCGCCCCTCACGGGGCTCGGCAACTGCCGGGTCCGCCCCGTCACTTCGTGGGCGATCGTTGTCCGTTCAGTCTTTCGAAGCGGGGCCCCGGGCTGACAGACTCCGGAGGGTGCCCGACTTCGACATGCTTGTCATCGGATCCGGCCCGGGTGGCCAGAAGGCCGCCATCGCCGCGGCCAAGCTCGGCCGCCGGGTCGCCGTCGTCGACCGCCCCGACATGGTCGGCGGGGTCTCCATCCATACCGGCACCATCCCCTCCAAGACCCTGCGCGAGGCGGTGCTGTACCTGACCGGTCTCACCCAGCGGGATCTGTACGGGCAGAGCTACCGGCTGAAGGAGGACATCACCGTCTCCGACCTGACCTCGCGCACCCAGCACGTGGTCGGACGGGAGGTCGACGTCATCCGCAACCAGCTCTCCCGCAACCACGTCTCCCTCTTCGCCGGCACCGGCAGTTTCGTCGACCCGCACACCATCGCGCTGCGCGAGGTCACCGGCAACGAACGGCTGCTCAGCGCGGAGCACATCGTCATCGCCACCGGTACCCGGCCGGCCCGGCCCGGCAGCGTCGAGTTCGACGGCCGTACGATCATGGACTCCGACAACGTGCTGGCGCTGGAACGCGTCCCGCGCTCCATGGTCATCGTGGGCGCCGGGGTCATCGGCATGGAGTACGCCTCCATGTTCGCCGCGCTCGGCAGCAAGGTGACGGTCGTCGAGAAGCGTGCCGGGATGCTCGACATGTGCGACGTCGAGGTCATCGAGTCGCTCAAGTACCACCTGCGGGACCTCGCCGTCACTTTCCGCTTCGGCGAGACCGTCGCCGCCGTGGAGCGGCATCCGCGGGGCACGCTGACCATCCTGGAGAGCGGAAAGAAGATACCGGCCGACGCCGTGATGTACTCGGCGGGCCGGCAGGGCCTGACCGACGAACTCGACCTGGACAAGGCCGGACTGTCCGCGGACAGGCGCGGGCGGATCACCGTGGACGAGCACTACCGCACCGAGGTGCCGCACATCTACGCCGTCGGCGACGTGATCGGCTTCCCGGCGCTGGCCGCGACCTCGATGGAGCAGGGGCGGGCGGCCGCCTACCATGCCTACGGCGAGCCGGTCGGGCAGATGCACAACCTGCAGCCCATCGGCATCTACACCATCCCGGAGATCAGCTTCGTCGGCCGGACCGAGGACCAACTCACCGAGGAGTGCGTGCCGTTCGAGGTCGGCATCTCCCGCTACCGCGAGCTGGCCCGCGGCCAGATCATCGGCGACTCGCACGGCATGCTGAAGCTGCTGGTCTCCCCCGAGGACCGCACCCTGCTCGGCGTGCACTGCTTCGGCACCGGCGCCACCGAGCTCATCCACATCGGCCAGTCAGTGATGGGCTGCGGCGGCACCGTCGACTACCTCGTCGACGCGGTCTTCAACTACCCGACGCTGGCGGAGTCCTACAAGGTCGCCGCCCTCGACGCCACGAACAAGCTCCGGCAGATCGACCGCATCGGCGACTGACCGGCCGGCGTCAGCGGTCCTGCTCGGCGTCGGGCAGCCGCGTCTCGTCCTCGACGACGTGGACGGCGGCCTCCTCGGCGCCGGCGGCACCGCCGTCGATGCCCACGTCGGCGGCGATGGTCTCCTTGGTCCTGTCGGGGTGGGCGCCCTCGTCCGGAGCGACCAGTCGGCCCGCGCGTTCCGTTCCGGCCTCGGGGTCGACGGGTTCACCCTCGCCCCCGGGGAGGTCGCCGACCTCGTCGCCGGCCGGTACGGCGGCGTCCGGGACCTCCTCGGCGAGCCGTTCGTCGAGGCTCTCGCCCGTGCGCTGCTCCGCTGCCGTCGTGCCGTGCTTGGTGACGCCGAGCGGCTTCTCCGGCGGGGAGTAGCCCTCGTCGAGAATGTCGTCGTAGGTGCGTTCGTCGACGGCGTCCTGCAGGTCGAGCGGCGCCGCGTCCTCCTGCTCCTCGTTCGTCGCGGTGGGCTGGTAGGCGTCGTCGGCCATCGGTTCGGGGCTCGTGCGTTCGCTGCCCATGAGTGCCTCCCTCGCGCGCTGCGGCGGGTCGTTTCCGTACGGTGTCCCGATCCGCGTTTCCCGTTGCGCGCCGTCCAACCACGGCAGTCCCCGGTGGCGCAGGAGGTTACCCCTTGGTCATCTTGAAAGGTCAAGGAGTAGGGCTATCATCACTCGCACACACGGTGTGACCGAACGACAACGCAGGAGCCGTGCGCTCTCCACCACCCCTTTGTGTTTTTCGCTGCCCTTGATCTGCTCCGAGGCCAACCCTCGGTGGTCCGGGGCGGGTTCACCACCCCCCACCTCCCCCTACGCCGTCGGGGCGGGTCGCCCTCGCGTCGTGCAAGACGGAAAGCAGCGCAACCATGAGCAACAGCAGGGGCAGAGGGCTGCAGGCCAATGCCCTCGGTACGTTCGACACCGTGGTGATGGCCGTCGCGGGCAGCGCTCCGGCGTACTCGATCGCCGCGACCACCGCGGTCCTCGTCGGCGCGGTGGGCCTGGCCAGCCCGGCCGCGCTGCTGTACTGCGCGATACCCATGCTGGGCATCGCGCTGGCGTTCAGCTATCTCGGCCGTATCGACGTGAACGCGGGGGCCAGCTACTCCTGGGTGGGGCGCACCCTCCATCCCTTTCTCGGGTTCATCAGCGGCTGGGCGCTGGTCATCTCGGCGACCATCTTCATGGTGGCCGGCTCGCTGCCCGCGGGGTCGATGACGCTGGCCCTGTTCGACGACGGCCTCGCCGACAGCACCGCGCTGTCGACGGTGGTCGGCGCGGCCTGGTTCATCATCATGCTGCTGGTGGTGCTCGGCGGCGCCCGGCTCACGGTCCGGGCCCAGCTCGTCATGTCCGGCGTGGAGCTGGCGATACTGGCGCTGTTCGCGGTCCTCGCCGTCTTCCACACCGGCAACGCCCGCGTGTTCGACTGGTCCTGGCTCGGCTTCTCCCACTTCGACGGGGTGTCCGGCTTCGCCTCGGGCGCACTCGTCGCCGCCTTCTACTACTGGGGCTGGGACGTCACCAGCAACCTGAGCGAGGAGACCCGCAACAGCCGCCGTACGACGGGACTGGCCGGTCTCATCGGGGTGGGTATCGTCTTCCTGCTCTTCGAGGTGTTCACCATCGCGGTGAACGTCATCCTGACCTCGAAGCAGATCGAGGCGAACGACGCGAACGTACTGGGTGCGCTCGGTGCGGAGATCTGGCCGGGCTGGGGCGGCAAGCTGCTGATCGTGGCGGTGATGCTGTCGACCATCGCCACCCTGGAGACCACCCTCATCCAGGTCACGCGCTCGCTGTTCGCGATGGGCCGTGACCGTACGATGCCCTCCGCGCTCGGCCGGGTGCACCGCACCTGGAACACCCCGTGGGTGGCCATCACGGTGGTCGGCGCGGTGGCGCTGGCGATGTTCATCGCCTCCAACGCGCTCGGCTCGGTGGGCGAGATCCTCTCCGACGCGATCTCGGCGATCGGCCTGCAGATCGCCGTCTACTACGGCCTCGCGGGCCTCGCGGTGGTCGTGGCGTACCGCAGGATGCTGCTGAAGTCGCCCGCCAACTTCCTGCTCGGCGGGCTGTGGCCGCTGTTCGGCGCCCTGTTCATGTTCTGGATCTTCGCCGAGTCGCTGAGCGAGCTCGACAGCGCGGCGATCGCGATCGGCATCGGCGGGCTCGCCGTCGGGCTGGTCCCGATGTTCTGGTACTGGCGGCAGGGCAGCGACTACTACCGGCCCGCCCGCCTGGACGCCAGCCGCACCGTCGAGGCGGAGTACGTCCCCGACGAGCTGACCACCGCGAACTCCCGTGTCCACGAAGGTCTCTCCACCGACTTCTGAGGCAGACCCCGATGGCGAGAGACCGATTCACTCCCGACTACGACCCCGACTGCGGGGACGCGGCCCTGACCAACGCACGTCACGACATCATCATCGGCCGCTGGCAGGGCCTCAGGGACCTGCTGCGGGACACCGGCCCGGAGTGGCTCGCGCGCGGCCACCGCGTCCGGATGCTCGCGCAGGCCTGCGCGGGCAGTTCGACCGTGGAGTCGTGGCTGGCGGCCGAGCCCCACAGCGGTGACGCACTGGTGCTGCGGGCGGCGACGGAGACGGCCCGCGCGTTCAACCTCGCCATCGCCGCGGGCCGGGGCGTGCCGATCGACCACCAGCGCATCGACACCGCGGTGACGGCGTGTCTGCAGGCCGCGGAGGCGTACCTGGACGACCCGACGCCGTGGATCTCCCTGATCTCGGTGGCCCGGCTGTACTCCTCGGGGGTGCGCCGGCAGGAACTGTCGCGCTGGTGGGACGAGCTGCACCAGCGCGACCCGTACAGCGTGGAGGGCCACCTGCAGATCCTGCACTACTACTCGGCACGCTGGCACGGCAGTCACGGCCTCATGTACGACTTCGCCCGCGACGCGGCCGGAGTGGCGCCCACGGGCTGCGCCCTGCCGGTCCTGGTGCAGTACGCGCACGTGGAGGAGTACCGCTACGCCCTCGACACGGCACAGGGCAGCCAGTCCGCGGTGGGTCTCGGGCAGCACTGGAACCACGACGGCGCGGTCAGCGACGTCCGCCGCACCTGGCAGCGGTGGATCATGGGCCGCACGGACAGCGGCATCGCCCCCGGCGAACTGCGCGACCTCAACTACCTGACACACGCCGCCTGCAACGCACGTGTCCCGGATATCGCCGCCACCCTGATGCGGATGCTGGGCCGCCGGGCCACACGGACTCCCTGGTCGTACACGGGAGATCCGGACCAGCAGTTCGTCAAGTGGCGCAAGGAGCTGAAGCTGCGGGGCTGAGGGCTGGACGGGACGGCGGGTCTAGTCGCCGGGCTGCTCTGCGGGCCGGGACAGACCCTCCGTCCACTTCTCCTCGACGCGGCCCAGCTTCCACACCAGCAGCGCCACGATCCAGGTGGCGAGGAACAGACCGACGATGGCGAAGCCCACGGTGTTGAGGTCGAGGCCGGCGATCCACTCCCAGAACGCGCCGTGCAGAGGGGGCTTCTCGGCGAGCAGGCCGAGGAGTTCGACCGTGCCGATGAGCAGGGCGACGGCGACCGAGAGGCCGGTGATGGTGAGGTTGTAGTAGACCTTGCGGACCGGTTTGGAGAAGGCCCAGTCGTAGGCGAAGTTCATGAACGAGCCGTCCATGGTGCCGAGGTGCAGGGCGAGGACGAAGGCGGCCGTCCCGCCGACCCTGGTCCACTCCTCCCGTGTCATTTGCGCCAACATCACGCACTTGCAAGTCATGTGCAGTAAAGGGCTGAACAGCTCTTCGCCATGGAGGAGAAAAGGCGGGGCCGCCGCTCAGGGAGTGGCGGTCGGCCCGTCCGGCCGGCTGCGGCGCTGCTCGACCATCTCGCGGCTCAACGCCTCCGTCTCGGGCTCCGACAGCCGCTCGAAGCCGTCCTCGGTGATCACCGAGACGATGGGGAAGATACGGCGGCTGATGTCAGGGCCGCCGGTCGCCGAGTCGTCGTCGGCCGCGTCGTACAGCGCCTGCAGGGCGGCCAGGGCCGCCTCCCGCCGGTCCATGCCCTTGCGGAACAGCTTCTTGAGCGCGCCCCGGGCGTACGGCGATCCGGAGCCCTCGGCGTGGAAGTCCGTCTTCTCGTACAGGCCGCCGGCGACGTCGAAGCTGAAGATGCGGCCCTTCTCTCCCTCCGGGGCCGCCTCGTCGTAGCCCGTGAGAAGCGGTACGACGGCGAGGCCCTGCATGGCCTGGCCGAGGTTCTGCCGGATCATGCCGGCCAGGCGCCTCGCCTTCGCGTTGAGGGTCATCGGGATGCCCTCGATCTTCTCGAAGTGCGTCAGCTCGACCTGGTACAGCTTCACCATGTCCAGGGCGAGTCCGACGGAGCCGGCGAAGGCCACGGCCGTGTAGTCGTCCGCGGGGTGCACCTTCTCCAGGTCCCGCTGTGCGATGAGGTTGCCCATCGTGGCGCGGCGGTCGCCGGCGATCAGCACGCCGTCGCGGTAGGCGAGGGCCAGGACGGTGGTGCCGTGCGGGAACCTGCCGGGTTCGGCGCGGACACCGTCGGGGAAGGGGGGACGGGTGGGCAGCAGTCCGGGGCGGTGGGCGGCCAGGAACTCGGTGAAGGACGCGGTTCCCGGAGTGAAGAACTCCTCCCCCAGCTGACCGCCGGTGTCGCTCGCTGTCATGCCACTCCCCCATCTCGTCGGCCGGACATCCGACTCCTACCTGAACCAGGGCCCCGGGAAACGCCCGTCCCGCTGTCCGCCACCACCGCGGCGACCACCTGCCGCCCGGAATGCGGCCGGATGTCTGACGTCCCAGTGCCGCGGCAGGCACCGTTCGCCTTCTGTAGGCTCTCGTCGCCGAACGGGAGGTTCGACTTGGGTACTCGTCCGCACGGAGCCTGGCCGATCGCCGCGCTCGTCGTGGGAGTTCTGAGTGCTTGCGATCCGGCGACCACGGATCCCACGGACCCCGCCAACTTCAGTTCCGTCGCCTTCGTCAATGACACCGGCTCCCCGGCTGTCCTGTTCGAGTGCGGTGACAGCCGTGGACGTGACTGCCATGACATGAGCGGCCCACTCGCCCCCGGAGAACGCAGCGACCAGCAGGTGTACTGGGGGTCCGGTCTCGATCCCTGGCAAGTTCGCGGCGCACGGGGGCAGATCGTGGGCCGGCTGCTCGTGAGCACACGGCGCCGTGAAGCCGGAGCTGTCTACTACCTCGGCGATGCCGAGTCCGAGCCCGGCAAGCCGACGACTCCGCGTGTCTCGCCGCACGCCGACCCGACGCGGTCATGCGGTTCCCCTGGGTCCCACCGGCCCGGCCGCACGCCGCGGACGAACGGCTACCTGAGGTGGTCGACAGGGGCGAACCCTGCCCGATGCGGCACTAGCGCGGGCTGCGGTGCGGTGGCTGTTCCGGGGCCGGGCGGGCCGGGAGTTGCGGGATCGCTCGGACGACGGGGCCGTCGTCGCGCAGGGTCAGGGGGCTGTCGTGGTGGCGGATGGTCAGGGGCGGGCCGGACAGCAGGGTGTACGTGGCCTTGTCGGGGCCGACCTCCACGCGCAGGCGGCGGCCGAGGAGTTGCAGGGAGAAGGCCAGCCGGCTGAACCTGTCGGGCAGGCGCGGGGCGAGGCGCAGCGTGTCGCCCTCGCGGCGCAGTCCGCCGAAACCGGCCACCAGGGCCGTCCAGGTGCCGGCGAGGGACGCGATGTGCAACCCGTCGCGGGTGTTGTGCTGCAGGTCCGCCAGATCCATCAGTGCCGACTCGGCCGTGTAGGCGTAGGCGAGGTCCAGATGGCCGGCCTGGGCGGCGATCACGGCCTGGACGCTCGCCGACAGCGAGGAGTCCCGGACGGTGAGGGGCTCGTAGTAGGCGAAGTTGCGGGCTATGTGCTCCTCGTCGAAGTGGCTGCCGCAGGTGTACATCGCGAGCACCAGGTCGGCCTGTTTGACGACCTGTTTGCGGTAGAGGTCGAAATAGGGGAAGTGCAGCATCAGCGGGTACTGGTCCGGCCGGGTGCGGTCGAAGTCCCAGCGCTGGTAGCGGGTGAAGCCGGCGTGCTGCTCGTGCACGCCGAGTTCGTGGTTGTACGGGATGTGCATGGCCTCGGCCGCGTCCCGCCAGGCCGCGCTCTCCTCGTCGTCGACACCCAGCTGCGCGGCCCGCTCCGGGTGCCGCTTGCAGGCGTCCGCGGCCTCCAGCAGGTTCGCACGTGCCATGAGGTTGGTGTACGTGTTGTCGTCGGCGACCGCGCTGTACTCGTCGGGGCCTGTGACGCCGTCGATGTGGAAGGCGCCCTCGTGGTCGTGATGGCCCAGCGAGCGCCACAGCCGGGCCGTCTCCACCAGCAGCTCGATCCCGGCGTCCCGCTCGAACTGCTCGTCCCCGCTCGCCGCCGCGTACCGCACGACGGCGTCGGCGACGGCGGCGTTCACATGGAAGGCGGCGGTGCCGGCCGGCCAGTACGCCGAGCCTTCCGAGCCCTCGATGGTGCGCCAGGGGAACGCGGCGCCGTTGAGACCGAGCTGGGCCGCGCGTTCCCGGGCGGCGGGCAGGGTGCTGTGCCGCCAGCGCAGCGCCTCGGCCACGGCCTCGGGCGCGGTGTAGGTGAGCAGGGGCAGCACGAAGGCCTCGGTGTCCCAGAAGGCGTGGCCGTCGTAGCCGGAGCCGGTCAGCCCCTTGGCGGGGATCGCGCGCTGTTCGGCGCGGGCGCCGGCCTGCAGGACGTGGAAGAGGGCGAAGCGGACGGCCTGCTGGATCTCCTCGTCGCCGTCGACCTCGACGTCGGCGCGCGCCCAGAAGTCGTCGAGATACGCGCGCTGTTCCTCCACGAGGCCCGCCCAGCCGCCGACCGCGGCGGCCGCGAGGGCCGCGTCGACCTGGTCGCTCATCGCCGGCTTGGAGCGGGTGGCGGACCAGCCGTGGGCGACGAGCTTCTCCACGCGCAGCCGCTCGCCCGGTTCGAGGACGGAGGTGACGGTGAGGCGGGCGACGTCCTCGTTGCTCTCGCTGCCGGTGCTGGTCGCGTCCGGGCCGCAGACGACGTGGTCGGCGCCCACGGCCACGCGCTGACCGGTGCGCCGGGTGCGGTGCACGAGGCGCAGCCGGGATCCCTCGGCGAAGGCCTCCTCCGCCTCCAGGGGCGACTGCAGGGCCATGGCCGCCCGTGGGTCGCCCTTGCGCTCGGGCAGTTGCTCGTTGGCGACGAGTTCCGACTGGACGACCACCCGCGTGCGCGTGCCGACGGCCTCCACCTCGTAGGCCACGGCGGCGATCGCCCGCTGGGTGAGGGAGACGAGCCGGGTCGAGCGGACGCGGACCGTCGTACCGGCCGGCGAGACCCACTCGCAGACCCGCTCCAGCACTCCCCCGCGCAGGTCGAGGGTGCGCTCGTGGGAGACGAGGCGGCCGTAGCGCAGGTCGAAGGGCTCGTCGTCGACCAGCAGCCGCAGGACCTTGCCGTTGGTGACGTTGATGACGGTCTGGCCGGACTCCGGGTAGCCGTAGCCGGCCTCCGCGTAGGGCAGCGGGTGCAGTTCGTGGACGCCGCCGAGGTAGGAGCCGGGCAGGCCGTGCGGTTCGCCCTCGTCGAGGTTGCCGCGCCAGCCGACGTGGCCGTTGGACAGCGCGAAGACGGACTCGCTCTGCGCCAGGACGTCGAGGCCCAGCTCCGTCTCGCGCACGGCCCAGGGTTCGACGGTGTACGACCGGTGGGTGATCACGCCCGGCCTCCCAGTTCCGCGAGATCCTTCACGACCACGTCCGCGCCGTGTGCGTACAGCGCGTCGGTCTGGCCCACGCGGTCCACGCCGACGACGTATCCGAAGTGGCCGGAGCGGCCGGCGTCCATGCCGGCGAGGGCGTCCTCGAAGACGGCCGCTCGCGACGGCTCGATCCCGAGGTCCCGGGCGGCTTCGAGGAAGGTGTCGGGGCGTGGTTTGCCGGGCAGTTTGCGTTCGGCCGCCACGACACCGTCGATGCGGACCTCGAAGAGGTCCTCGGCGTGGATCGAGCGCAGCACGTCACGGGTGTTGGCGCTGGAGGAGACGATCGCGGTGCGCAGACCATGGGCCCGTACGGCCTCGATGTAGCGCAGGGTGCCCTCGTAGGCCTCGACGCCCTGGGTGCGGATCCTCTCCAGGAGCAGGACGTTCTTGCGGTTGCCGAGCCCGTGGACGGTCGCCTTCTCGGGCGGGTCGTCGGGGGATCCCTCGGGCAGTTCGATGCCCCGGGAGGCGAGGAAGGTGCGGACGCCGTCGGCGCGCGGGCGTCCGTCGACGTACTCGTCGTAGTCGGCCACGGCGTCGAAGGGCCGGAAGCCCTCGCCGTCCCGGCCACGCAGGAAGGCGTCGAAGGTCTCCTTCCAGGCGGCGGCGTGCACGACGGCCGTCCGGGTCACCACCCCGTCGAGGTCGAAGAGGCAGGCCTGGATGTCTTCGGGAAGGCCGAGGGGAGGACCGAGCTGCGTCATACGGGTCCGGTTCCCCGTTCGGGGACGTCCAGCTTGTGGCGCACGCCACACAGGTCAGTCGTGCGGGAACGAGTGGTGCTCGTGGGCGACCAGCCAGCGGTCGCCTTCCTTGCGCAGGCCGAGCGTCAACCGCAGCCGGAGGGTGGGGCGTTCCGCCAGTTCCTCGGGTGTGCCGCAGCGCAGCAGCGCGTGGGCGTAGGCGACGTCGGTGCCGGCGGTGACGTCCAGGGACTCGATGTCGAAGCACGCGCCCTGCGCCTGCCACTCGAAGAACGGCGGCCAGGTCGCCCGATAGGCGGCAAGCCCGTGCAGGCCCTGGTGCGGCGGCGGGACGTCGTACATCACGATGTCCTCGGCGTGGTCGGCCAGGACGCCGTCGAGGTCGCCGCGGTGGACGGCCTCGGCCCACTTCTCGATCAGCATGCGGATCTGCGCTGCGTCGTCGGCCACGGCACCGGCTCCCTTCCTCGTCACGGACGTGTCCCCCGTACTGAGAGAGGACTCCCCGCGCCGCCGTAGTTCATCGCACCGCCGCCCGGGTGACAGACTCTGCCGTGTGCCGCTGACTTTCGACGACCTCCTGACCCGTGCCCGCGCCCTCCCGCGCGGTGGGCGTCGCGCCGTCCTGGGCATCACCGGCAGCCCGGGGGCGGGCAAGTCGACCCTCGCGGAGAACCTGGTACGGGAGCTGAACGGCACCGGGGAGCCCTGGGTCGCGCACGTCCCCATGGACGGCTTCCACCTCGCCGACGTCGAGCTGGAGCGGCTGGGCCGCCGGGACCGCAAGGGAGCGCCCGACACCTTCGACGCGGCCGGCTACGCGGCGCTGCTGGCCCGCCTGCGGGAGAGCGAAGAGGCCGACGTGGTGTACGCGCCCGGGTTCGAGCGGGTGCTGGAGCAGCCCGTCGCGGGCGCCGTACCGGTACCGCCGACGGCCCGGCTGGTGGTGACCGAGGGCAACTACCTGCTGCTGGAGACGGGGGCCTGGCCGCGCGTGCGCAGCCGGCTCGACGAGGTGTGGTACTGCGAACTGGACGAGGAAGAGCGGCTCCGCAGGCTGATCGCCCGGCACGAGGAGTTCGGCAAGGGGCACGAGGAAGCGGTGCAGTGGGTGCTGCGCAGCGACCAGCACAATGCGGAGCTGGTCGCCGCGACCCGCGACCGGGCGGACTTGGTGGTGCCGGTGGGCGAACTCGCCCTCAAGAACTGACGGCGCGCAGCGTCAGCTCCGGCTCCCCCCGCTCGTCGTCTGCACCGATCACCGCGGTGAAGCCGGAAGTCGCGATGCGCAGCCCGTCCCCGTCGCGTTCGACCGACACCGTGAGCGGCGCCGCGGAGCCGTACCGTACGGCGAACACGTGCAGGTCGTCCGGTGCGTCCGGGACCGGGCCCGCCTCCAGGGCGGTGGAGCTCACCAGGTGGCGCCAGCCGTCGTCGGGGTTGCCGTAGCCGCGCGGGTCGGCGGCGAGCGCGAACGCCGCCTGTTCCTGGGTGAGTTCCGCGCGGGCGTCGAAGTGCTCCGCGCCCTGCGCCTCTGGATGGGTCAGACGGAGGGTACCGGCCGACGCCACCGCGCCCTCGGCCGTCCGGCGCACCCGGTCCCCGTCGTCTGCCGCGTACGGCAGGCCGGCGAGCAGATACGGCTCACCGGGCAGGCGTTCCACGGCGACGGTCGTCCACAGGCTCGTGCCGTCGGTGACGTACAGGGACCGCACGTGCCGCAGGACGTGATCGCGCCCGACGACGGGCTTGGTGACCAGCTTGGCCGTGAGGCCGTCGGTGCGCAGGTCGCGGACGCGGACCTCGCCCATCGGCCGGCACAGCAGGAAGCCGTCGACGACCGGGCCGAAGCCGTGCTGGCGGTTGACGGCGGCGGGGAGGTAGTAGGTGCCCGCGGCCTCGACCACCGCCGGGGTCATGCGGTCGTCGAAGGCCACCGAGACCGTGCCGGCGCGCAGTTGGTGCCGTGCGGGGGTGGTCGACGGCTTCCGGTGCCAGCGTGTGGTGTCCTGGATCTGCCAGACCAGCATCCACGCGAAGTGGCCGTCGACGCCTCCGTCGTCGTTGACCGCGTGCCGGGCCCAGCGGCTGTCGCCCCGGTAGCGGCCGAGGTCGGAGCCGATGCGGGCGCCGAAGTAGCGCAGCCCCAGGACCGATTCGAAGGCGGAGTGCTGCTCGCTGTAGCGCGGGCCGCCGTTGTCGAAGCCGCCGTTCGTCAGGCGGGCGTCGATGTAGCGGGCGAGCGCCTCGCCGTCCTCGGCGAAGATCTCCGCGCCGCTGACCCGATGGGCCTGGGCGAGGAAGGAGAGGGAGATCGGGCCGTAGTTGTTGTCGTAGGCGCCGCCGTGCTCGGGCGGCAGCAGCGCGCCCCGGTCGGCGACCCGGTGGTCGCGGATCTTCTCGACGTACAGCGCGATCGCGCGGGCGTGGACCGACTCGCCTTCCTCCGGGGGGAGATGGCGGGCGAGCATCAGGCCGCCGACGACACAGCCGATCGCCTGGTTGCCGGCCTCCTGCGGGTTGAAGAAGGTCGCCTCGGTCAGCCAGCGCCAGTATCCGTGGGCCACGTCGAGGAGTTCGGCGCGCTGGGCGTCGTCGACCAGACCGTCGGCCGCGTCGAGGAGGTTCACCGCCTGGAGCAGCGCCCACACGGTGCTGGGCCAGTCGCCGATGGGGTGGGCGCCGGCGGCGAGGGTGTAACGGGCGTACGGCAGACCGGAGTTGCGGACCTTGAGGTTGGGGTAGCCGGGGTTGTCGTCGGCGTAGACGCGCTCACGCAGATGGAAGGCGAGGCTGCGGCGGACCGCCTCCGGCAGCCGGTCGTCCTTGGTGCGCTGCCAGGCGAAGGCGAGCAGGGAGGTGATGCCGAGGGAGGTGTCGCCGATGTCGTCGTCGCAGTCGGGGTGTTCGAGGTTGCCCTCGGGGGTGAGGCGGGCGAGGGCCTGCTCGGTGATGTCCGCGAGCACGGCGTCGTACGCCTCGGGGGTGTCCGGCAGGTCGTGCAGCGGGCCGAGCTGGCGTGGGAGGTGCAAGGAGGTCAGCCCTTCATGCCTGAGAGGTGGCGCGCAGTGTGAGGGTCAGTGTCTGCGGTCCGTGTCCGCCGAGGTAGACGCGGTTCCCGGTCGTCGCGTCGGTGCCGCCGACCACGGTGTAGTCCTGCCCCGGGTCGTAGCGCAGTACGTCGCTCCGGTCCGGTCCGGCGAGCGGTTCGCCCGTCTCGACGGCGGCCTCGACCCGGATCTCGTCGTCGCCCACGCGGTAGGTCACGGGCTCGGTCGTCATGCACCAGCGTCCGTCGCCGAGCGGTACGGCGCCCTGCGGCTCGCCGCCGGGCCGGAAGGTCAGTTCGAGGGCCCAGGGCACCGTGGGGCCGCTGATGTCGATGCGCAGGTCAGCCCCGTCGTCCCGCAGGTCGACCTCGACCCGGGTGGTGTGGGAGACCTCGTCCTGGGGGCGGTCGGGGAAGGCCATCGCCGCGGAGAAGCGGCCCTCGTCCACCAGGCGGTAGGCGCCGTCGTCGCGCCTGTGGTCCTTCGGGAGCGGCTGGTAGTAGGCGGTGGTGAGGGTCTGGGTGAGCCGGTACCGGTGGTCGGCGAGCCGTTCCATGTCGGCGGCGCGGAACGGGCCCAGGTCGAAGAACACCCGCGAGAGGCGGACCGCGTCGAGGACGGCGGCACCGGCGAACAGGCGCAGGAAGGTGGGGTTGCAGGCGAGGCCCGAGCGAATGCGCCGGTGTTCGGGCACGTCGGAGCCGCCGTACACCACGGTGTGCGCGGTGGCCGAGGCATGGACGGCGAGGCGTGCTGTGGGGAGGTACCGGTCGCGCGGGAGCTTCTCCGGGTCCGGGGCCGGCAGGGCGCGGCACAGATCCGGGGTGAGGAGGGTCTGGGCGAGCAGGTCGGGGTCGTGGATGCCGTCGGCGGCCGCCAGGCGGGCCGCGCGGGCGAAGTCGCCCCGGCCGGTGCGGATCGCGAGCAGCCGGTAGTGCGGCAGGTAGGGCCACAGCGCGAACGGCTGCCTCTGGTCCTGGCGGCGCGAGTGGACGGTCTCCACCGTGCCGTCCGGCCTGATCAGGTCCAGGGTCGCGGTGAGGTTGCGTTCGACGGCGTCCACCAGGTCGGTACGCCCGAGCACCTCGGCCAGCAACAGCAGCGCCGGGTTCGTGACGATGGCGGCGTAGACGGCGCTGCGTTCCGAGTACAGGCCGTCCGCGTCGATGTCGACGCCCTCGGCGAGCCACTCCTCGGCGCGGGCGAGCAGCCGGGCGTCGGGGAGCGACCGGTGCAGCCGGGCCAGCGCCGCGGACAGCTCCCAGCGGTGGTTCGGGGTGTGCACCCCGCCGGTCAGGAGGGGGCCGGTGGCGGCGCCGGCGATCTCGGCGAGCGCCGCCGTGACGTCGTCCAGTTCCGGCCCCGCGCCCGCAGCCAGGACGTGCGCGTCGCACACGTCGTTGACGGTGAACGCGGAGTCCGGCGGCGACTGCACGTTGTCGCCGCCCGCGAAGAGCCCGGAGGCCGTCTGCAGGGACCGAAGGGCACGGAGGTGGATCAGCGCGGCGGCGACGGCACGCTCGCTGCCGTGCAGGGCCGACTCCGGCGAACGGTACGCCGCGACCAGGGTCTTCACCCGCCGGGCCAGGGCGCGGTGCGGCCCGATGAATTCCGCCGACGGGTCGGCCGTGAGCAGGGCGGCCGACCCGTCGGCGGCGACCGCCGCTGCGCGGACGAACTCGTGGTCGAGCGGGGTGGGCAAGGTCAGTCCTTCAGTCCGGCATTGATGTCGGCGCCCATGACGTAGCGCTGGAAGACCAGGAAGATCACGATCAGCGGGATCATGGAGATGACCGAGGCGCCGAGCAGGACCGACCAGTTGATGTTCTGCGCGCCGACGATGCTCTGGATACCGATCTGCACCGTGAACTTGTTGGGGTCGTTCAGCATCAGCAGCGGCCAGATGTAGTCGTTCCACCGCCACTGGAAGGACAGGATGGCGAGGGTCAGCATGATGGGCCGGGAGAGCGGCACCATGATCCGCAGGAAGATCGACAGTTCGCGGGCGCCGTCGATGCGGGCGGCTTCCACGAGTTCGTCGGGGACCGTCAGGAAGAACTGACGGAACATGAAGCATCCGGTCGCGGTGAGCACCGCCGGGAAGATGATGCCGGCGAAGGAGTTGTAGAGGCCGAGGTTGCGGACCACCAGGAACTCCGGGGCGAGCATGACCTCGCCCGGCAGCATCGTGGTCGCCAGGATGCAGATGAAGAAGGCCTTGAGCCATTTGTTGTCGTACTTGGCCAGCGCGTACCCGGTGCAGCAGCTGACGCCCACGGTGAGGATCGTCGTGATCACGCACACGATGGTCGTGTTGATGAAGTACTGCGAGAAGTTGGCGCTGCGCCACGCCTCCAGGTAGCCCGACAGGGTGGGGTGGTGCGGAACCAGCGTCAGCGGATAGGAGAACAGGTCGCTGGCCGGCTTGAGGGAACTGAGGATGAACCACAGCACCGGCAGCCCGTAGAGGCACGCGAGGATCCACAGCAGGGTCGTCGCGGACACCGCCTGCCGGATCCCACCGCTCGCCGCGCCGCGGGTCCGCTTCTTGGAAACAGTCCGTCCGGGACCGGCGTCGACCTTGCGAGGCATGTCTGTGGTTGTCATCGGTTCTCCACCCGCCGGTTGACGATCAGCTGGATGATCGCGACGGCCATCAGGATGAGCATGAGCACGAATGACGCGGCGCTCGCGTAGCCGATCTGGCCCCGTTGGAAGCCGGTCTGGTAGATGTACTGGACAAGGAGGTTGTTCGACGTTCCGGGTCCGCCGTTGTTGAGGGAGACGAACACCGGGTATTCCTTCATCGCGTTGATCGTGTTGAGCAGGATGACGATGAAGGAGGTCGGTGCGATGCTCGGCAGCGTGATGCTGAAGAACTGGCGCCATGGTCCGGCACCGTCGAGCGATGCCGCCTCGTAGTACGACACCGGTACGTTCTTGATCGCTGCGATGAACAGCAGCATCGTGAAACCGGTCCAGGTCCAGGACGCCGCCATCACCACCACGAGCAACGACAGGTCCGCGTTCGACTGCCACGGAACGGCACTTCCGCCGAGCTTCTCGATGACGTAGTTGACCAGGCCGAAGTTCTCGCCGAACAGCCACCGCCACAGGACACCCACGACGATGGGCGACAGCAGCCACGGGATGAAGAAGATGACGCGGGCGACCGACGTGCCCTTGGCGTGCTTGCTCACCACCAGGTTGGCGGCGAGCAGCGAGAGCGCGAAGTTCAGCGGTACGAAGAGCACCGCATACAGCAGGGTCCGGGTCAGCGCGTCGTAGAACGTGGAGTCCCCGAACAGGTTGTGGTAGTTGTCCAGTCCGATGAACTGGAACGCACCCACACCCGTGTAGTTCGTGAAGGAGTAGACGAACCCGATCACCGCCGGCCAGACGAAGAACAGCGCGAAGAGCACGACATTGGCGGCGATGAGGACGAGCGGCGCAAGGATGTACTTACTGCGTCTCCTGGGCGGGCTCGGGGACACGTCCGAGGCGCGTTTTGTCATCTTCCTGACTCCGTGCTGGTGGAATGGATTGCGGTGGGTTCACGCCGTGAGCCCGGCATCGAGTGGGCTTCAGGGCCGGGGGCGGCGTCTGGCCACCGCCCCCGGCCCCGGGGTTCTACGAACCGCCGCCGACCTGCTGGTTGTAGCCGGCCACGATGTTCTCCAACGCCTTGTCGGACGACTGCTGGCCGTTGACCGCCTTGCCGAGCTCCGCCTTGGTCGGGTCGGTGGTGATGCTCTTGCCCTTCAGCGCCCATTCCGTCTGCGCGCCGTTGAAGTAGCCGGAGATCGGGGCGTAGAGCGGGATCTCCTCGTTGTACAGCTTGAACGCCGACTGCGCCGCGTCGGACTTGAAGGGGTAGTTCGGGGTCAGACCGCTCTCGACCGGGAGGAACCCGGAGCTCTCGACCAGTTCGGTGTACTGCTTCGGGTCGTACACCCACGTCATGAACTTCTTCGCGGCGGTGGCCGCGGCGCCGTTGTTGTTGAAGCCCACCATCAGGCCGCCGGCGTTGACGTCGCTGGCCTGCACGGGCTGGGCGGGGGTCGGGACGCTCGCCCAGTCGAACTTCTTGATGCTGTCCGAGAAGGCGGCGACCTGCCACACGCCGGACCAGTAGGCGACCACGTCACCGCTCTGGAACATCGCGGACGGGTCGGCGCCGCTGGTCCACACCGACTTCGGCATGGTCTTGTCGTCGTTCCATCCGACGAAGGTCTTCACGGCCTTCTTGGTCGCGGCGTCCACCGAGAACTTGCCGGAGGAGTCCGCGTGGACGTACTTCCCGCCCATCTCGTAGACCATGGCGCGCAGTCGCGAGGGTGACTGGTCGAAGGTCAGGGAGTACTTGGCGCCGGTCTTCTCGCGGACCTTGTTCGCGGCCGCGATGAAGTCCGTCCAGGTCCAGGTCTTCTGGGGCGAGGTCGGGAAGGAGACGCCCGCCTTCTTGAACAGCGTCTTGTTGATGAACAGGCCGGACGCGGTGACGTCCGAGGGGATGGCCAGCACCTTCCCGGACGAGTCCTTCGCCAGGAAGTTGGCGTTGATGTTGTAGCTCTTGTCGCCGGCGATGGAGCTCAGGTCGATCAGCTTGTTCGACCAGATCGGGTCCAGCGCCGGCACGGCCGCCACGTCGGGCAGAGCATTCGCTTGCGCGGAGTTGTGCAGCTTCGTCGTGTAGCCGTCGTAGGGGATGTTGACGAGCTTGACGTCGACGCCGGCTTCCTTCTTGTACTGCGCCACCAGCTTCTTCCAGCCCGCGTCCTGTCCCGGAACCGTGGAGATCCAGAAGGTCAGCGACTTGGAGTTCCCACCAGAGCCGGATCCCGACCCGCCGCAGGCGGTGAGCAGAAGGGCACCTGCCGTGGCCACGGCAGCGAGGGGTACCACACGGCGTATGCCGCCGCGGCCGAGTCGGCGGGAGCGCCGCACACCCACACTGGTCATTTTCTTCCCTTTTCGTCGTACTGGACGGAGCACGGCGCCAGCCGAGGCGGCACGGGTGCATTTTGCAGGAAATTTCGCTTTCCGGGGGCACGGCCTCGCCCGGCCGCGTCGCCTGGAGCGGGTGGCGTCCCCGGCCATGAGGGCCGTCGTCGCACAAGCACGCCCTCGTGCGACTGCCGTACTTCGCGTACGGGCGGGAGGCTCACCCGGAGTCGGCATCCCGGCCGACTTAGAAAGCGCTTGTCCGGACATTGGCACGTCGAGTCGGAGGCCGTCAATCCTTAGTCCCCGCGGCCTCGGTCACGGTTTGGACTCCTCGCGAAACCGCGAGCCGGGCGGCGCCCACGACCGTGCCGAGATCGCCGACCGTGCTGCTGACGACTTCGGTGGGCCAGCTCAGCCGGGCGAGTTCCGCCCGCACACCGGGCAGTACCTGCGGGTCCGCGCCGGTGCTGCCACCCAGGACGATCAGTCCCGGGTCCAGTACGGCGGTCACAGCGGCGGCGAGACGGCCGACGTCGGTGGCATGCCGGGCGACCACGGCGCGGGCCGCCGTCCCGCCCTGACCGGCCAGGGCGAAGAGCTGCTCGGCGGTGTGCGGGCAGGGCCCGTCCTCCTCCTGCCAGGCCTTTGCCGCCCGCCGCAGCAGCGAGCGGGCGCCGATGTACTCCTCCAGGGCCTCGTGCCGCGGCTCGCGGCCGTCGTCCCAGGGGTAGGGCAGCCGGGCCAGCTCACCCGCGGCGCCGTTGGCACCGCGCAGCACCTGACCGCCGACCACGATGCCGAGACCGATACCGACGCCGATGCGCAGATAGCCGAAGGTGTGCCGGCCGCGCGCGGCGCCCTCGTGCAGTTCGGCGAGCGCGGCGCAGTTGACGTTGTTCTCGAGGTGGACGGGAACGCCCGGCGGCAGGGCGACGGCCATGGCGTCGAAGACCGGGCCGGCCTTGGCCGTGGCGGGGCGCATGCGGGCGCCCTCCTTCTCCCGTGCCGTGACATCGCCGACGGCGACGACGACGGTGCGCAGCGGGGCGCCGGCCGGCAACGCGACGAGTGCCTCGCGGACCACGTCGGCGGCCTCTTCCCGGGTGCCAGTGGCCTGGGCGAGCAGGGTGCCGTCCAGGGCGCAGCCGCGCACCCGGGTCAGGGCGGGGCCGAGGTCGACGGCGAGCACGGCACCGGCGGCCGGACCGAGACCGTAGACGGCGGCGGAACGGCCCGTGCCGCCGGAGGCGGTGCCGGAGTGGGCCGCCAGCCGTGCGCTCTCCAGCTCCGCGACGGCAGAGGACACCGTGGGTTTGGACAGGCCCGCCAGGCTTGCGAGCTGCGGCCGGGTCGCGCTGCCCGCCTCGGCGAGCACGGCGAATACCGCGCTTGCGCTCTCGGTCAGACGGGGGGCTTCCGCCGCGTCGTGTATCACAGTTCTCCCACGGGTCACGGGCCGCTCAGTGGTCGGGTGCGCGATGCCTCTTGACGCACTGTACTTCGTTAGTTAACTTCCTAACGAACTTCACGGTACTCGCCTGCCGTGTCCGCCAGAAGCCCGTCCCGGGGCTTCCCTAGTTCACCAACTCCCGTAATTGCAGGCACGGTTCGCCCGACCGTCGCGCCCAGTGCAACGACGAAAAAAGAGGTTCCGTGCAGGACTTCACGCCCCTCGTGGTCGGCATCGACGTGGGTGGCACCAAGACACATCTGCGTGCCTACGCCGATACGGAGCTTGTCGCCGATCATGTCCGGACGAGCAGCGGCTGGCGGCCGCACGAGCCCGTGGCCGCCGCCGGCTGGCTGGCCGCGGTGGTCGCCGACGCGCTGCCCACGGGCGCACGCCCGGCGGCCGTCGCCGTGGGCGGCCACGCCTGTGAGACCCCGCGCCAGTGCGCCCGGATACGTACCGCCCTGCAACAGCACTTCGACGCGCCCGCGCTGGTCGTGGGCGACGCCGAGCTGCTCGTGCCGGCCGCGGGACTGGACAAGGGGGTCGGCCTGGTCGCCGGCACCGGTTCCGTCGCGGTCGGCCGGTTCTCCGACGGGACCTGCGTCCAGGTCGGCGGCTGGGGTGCGGTCCTCGGCGACGAGGGCGGCGCGGCCGGTCTCGTCCGCGAGGCCGCACGGGCCGCATGGGCGGCGCACGACCGCGGGGAGGAGCCCGACGAACTCGGCCGGGGCCTGCTCGCATCCTTCGGCGTCTCCGAAGTACCCGCGCTCGGCGCCGCGTTGGAGGGGGCCACGGACGTCTCCGCCGAGTGGGGCCGGCACGCGCCGGTCGTGTTCGCGGCCGCCGAGGCGGGCTCGCCGCTCGCCCGAGCGGTGATCACCGAGGCCGGCCGTTCGCTGGCCGCGCTCGTGGAGCGGCTCGCCGCGCGCGGGGTCGTGGTGGACGACGTGGTGATCGCGGGCAGCACCGTCCTCTCCCAGGCCTCCCTGTACGGCGCGTTCGCCACAGCGCTCGCGCGGTCCGTGCCGGGAGCACGTCCGCAGCCGCTGCGGGAGCCACCCGTGGAAGGTGCCGTGACCCTGGCGCGTTCGCTCTTGTGAGCAGGACGCCGCCAGGCGCCGCGCCGGAGTGCTACGACCGGCCTTCGCATCGGCTGCGGCGCCGTCGTGGCCGATCGCGCCCGGCGGCGGAGCCGCTGATGTCACAGCCCCGCGCCCCTTGAAGGGCCCTGCCGGCCCGCTGAGTTCACCTGCACGACACGTCACGGCCGCCGGGCGACCGCCGACGGGACAGGACCCGGCCGTAGATCTTCGCTCAAAGCTCCACGGGACGCACCGGATTCGCACATCTCATGCGTCCCGCGGGACATCTCGGATCGCACGATCTCCTCCCCGGCCGCAGGGCCGCAGAACTGAAGAGAGGCACACGCATGCCGTCACCTGCCGGGCACCGCTCCTCCTCGAAGGCCGGTCGGCTCACCGTCAACAGGCGGGGGTTCCTCAAGACCTCGCTGGGCGCCTCGGCCGGTGTGCTGGCCGCGCCCACCTTCGTGACGTGGCTGGGCGCCGCCGACGCCAAGGCCGCCACGGCTCCCGCGGCCTTCGTCGACGATTACAGGACCAACCTCCCGACGAACCTCACGCCCGAGACCAACGCGGTCGTCCGCGTGCTCGGCGGCTTCGCGCAGATATGGAAGACCGGCGGCGCCTGGAACACCGGCACGCCCCTGCGGCCCGAGATACTGCGCGCCAACATGAGCTACTGCGCCCGCATCACCGGCGCGCGCACGGACGCGCAGGCGAAGGAGGCGTTCCTCTACGACCGCCAGCACCAGAGCTACGCGCTGATCGCGGGCCTCGGTCCGCTGGCCGACCTGTACAAGGCGGGCGCCAAGGCCGTCACATCGATCACCAGCGCCCCCGACGGCACACCGCCCACCAAGATCGACGACGCCGTGCCCGCGGACGCCCCGGCCGGCTCCGCGCTCGGCGCCGGTTCGCACGACTCGGCGCTGGGCAAGGTCGCCGAGCTGGTGGACACGCTGCGCGGCAACTGGGCCTCGGGCAACCCGTCCAAGTACGCCTACCAGTACCCGCGTCCCTGGCGCATGAACGAGGACAGCGAGGTCGTCGACACCGGGGCGAAGGACGCGCTCGGCTACCCCGTGTACGACTCGAAGGTGGTCGTCGCGCCCCAGCTGCTGCGTCAGCGCAACATGTCCCCGACCGACGACGGCGGCTTCCCCAGCGGCCACACCAACGCCTTCCACCTGGCGGGCCTGGCCTACGCGTACGCCGTGCCGGAGCGTTTCCAGGAGCTGGTGACGCGGGCCTTCGAGCTCGCCCACACCCGGATCATGTCGGGCATGCACTCCCCCGTCGACGTCATGGGCGGCCGCATCATGGCCACCGCCCTGGCCGCCGCCACCCTGGCCGACCCGGCGAACGCCGCCCTCAAGGCCGCGGCCCGCGCCCAGGCCCTCGCCTACTTCGAGGCGCAGACCGGCACCACGGCCGACACCCTGTACGCCTACGCGCACTCGGACGCCACCGACCCGTACGCGGACCGGGACGCCAACGCCCGTGCGGTCGGGCCCCGGCTGACGTACGTGCTGACCCGCCACGGCCGCAACGAACCGCTGACCGTCCCGAAGGGCGCGGAGGTGCTGCTGGAGACGCGGCTGCCCTACCTGGACGCGGACCAGCGGCGCGAGGTGCTGCGCACGACCGCGCTGCCCTCCGGGTATGTCCTGCTGGACGGCTTCGAGCAGTGGGGGCGGCTGAACCTGTTCGCCGCGGCCGACGGTTACGGCGCCTTCGACTGCGACGTGACCGTCACACTCGACGCGGCGGCGAGCGGCTTCGGCGCGGCCGACAGCTGGCGCAACGACATCTGCGGCGACGGCGGCCTGACCAAGCGGGGCAGCGGCACGCTCACCCTGACCGGCCACAACAAGTACACCGGCGGCACCGTCGTGAAGGACGGCGTGCTGGTCGCCGCCTCGTCCCACGCGCTGGGCCACGGCGAGGTCCGGGTGTCGGGCGGCGCGCTGCGGCTGCAGCGGTCCGTGCAGGTGCACGGGATGTACGCGCAGGAGTCGGGCGCGCTGGAGGTCACGCTCCGCTCGGGTCACGAGCCCGCCCTGAAGGTCACGCGCCGGGCGGTGCTGGGCACGGGAAGCGTGCTGACGCTGCACCTCGACGCCGACCGGCCGCCGGCCGCGGGCAGCACCGTGCGCGTCCTGTCCGCCGCGGGGCTGCGCGGCCAGTTCGACCGCGTCGAGCTGAACTCCGACCGGCTGCGGGCCGTACCCGTCTACACGACGGAAGGTCTGTCGGTACGACTCCTGAAGCGGTAACGCCCGGGAGGCGGGAGCTGATGCGACAGTAGGGCCCATGGGATGGGTCCGGATCGCTCCCGCCCCCTCGCGGTCCGTGTCACCGCGGGGCGGATGATGGCGCACGAACAGCACTCGGTCCTCGAGCCGGGCACACACGACGACGAGGAACACCCGCCGCCGCGGGCCACGGCCCCCGAGCGGTCGCCCCGGCCGCGCCGGCGATGGCTGCTGCCGCTCCTCGTCGTCGTGCTGCTGGCCCAGATGGCCGCGGCGATGGTCACCACCGCCGTACAGCAGACCCCGACGATCGACGAACCCATCTACGTCGCCACGGCCGCGGACTATCTGCACGAGCACCGGGTGCGTCTCAACCCCGAGCATCCGCCGCTCGGCAAGCTGGTCATCGCCGCCGGGGTGGCGATCGCCGCTCCGCACGTCGACACCGCGTACCAAGGCGATCAGGGGCAGTTCGGACGGCATCTGCTGTACGAGTCCGGCAATGATCCATGGCGGCTGATGTTCTGGGCCCGCCTCCCGATGATCGTGCTGACGCTGCTCTTCGGGCTCGTCGTGTTCGCCTTCGCCCGTGAACTCGCGGGCGCTGCCGCCGGGTTGGCGGCGCTCGCCCTGTACGCCTTCTCCCCCGACCTCGTCGCCCACGGTTCGCTGGCCACGCTCGACGTGCCCGCGGCCGGGTTCGTGCTGACCTCGGCCTGGCTGCTGTGGCGGGCCCGCCGGCGGCCCCGGCTGTATGTGCCGCTTGCCGGAGTGGCGCTCGGCGCCGGACTGGCGACCAAGATGAGCGTGCTCCCGGCGGTTCCGGTGCTGCTGGCGCTGGCCGCCTGGTCGCTGTGGCAGGCGCAGTCCCGGGACCGGCGCACGGCAGCGGGGCGAGCGGCCCTCGGCGCCGGCGTGGTGGCGGTCGCCGCCGTCGCCGTCGTATGGGTGTCGTATCTGGTGGTCGATCCGCGGCTGCGGTGGACACCGGAGCAGCCCGTGCCCGCGGTGCACGGGCTGAAGGGGCTGCTCGTGCGGCTGCTGCCGTTGCCGGCGTCCTACCGGGACGGGATGCGCATCCAGTTCGGCCTGGAGGACTACCCGTGGCAGGGCTTCCTGTTCGGGCATCTGTACACCGGGTCCCGCTGGTACTACCTGCCGGCCGCGCTGCTGGTGAAGACACCGCTCGGCATGCTCGCCCTGTGGGCCGCCGGTGCCGTGGTGCTGGTGGCGGTGCGGCGGCTGCGGCCTGCGGCGCCGTACGTGCTGGTGCCCGCCGGGGTGCTGCTGGCCGCGGCCATGACCGGGTCGCGGGACTTCGGGACCCGGTACGCGATCTTCGTGCCGATGTTCCTGGCGGTGGCCGCGGGCTGTGTGCTCGCGGTGCGGTGGCGCTGGGCGCCGCTCGTGACGGGAGCGCTGGTGCTGTTCGTCGCGGTCAGTTCGCTGCGGACGTATCCGTACTACCTGCCGTACTCCAACGAGGCCTTCGGCGGCCCGGCCAAGACCCATCTGCGGCTGCACGACTCCAATGTGGACTGGGGCCAGGACCTGGGCAGGCTCGCCGACCGGCTGCACGAGCGGTACCGGGGCGAGCGGGTCTGGCTGGTGTACAAGGGCAGCGGGGTGCCCTCGTACTACGGCATCGACGCGTCCGATCCGCGCACGGTGCCCGCGCGTCAGGTGCGCGGGCTGCTGGTCGTGTCGGACTCGGCGGCGGCCAAGGCGCGGGGCCGGCTGGCCGCGTTGATCCGCAGCGGTCGTCCGGTCGACGACGTCGGGCATTCGATCACGATCTACCGCAGGTGACGGGGTGCCAGAAGTTCTCGGCGGGCAGTCCGAGGATCTGTCCGGCAGCGTCGGACGCCCTTGACAAGCCCTGGTCACGACGGTGTGTGGGCTATGTTGAAGCACTGTGGGAGACAAAGGAGGCACACCCGTGTCATCGCCGCAGCAGGCACGTGCACAGGCATCCGCGATCACCTCGGGCAAGACGGCTCCGGAAGCCGAGGCCGCCCCTGCCTCCCAGCTCAGGACACTCTTCGACCGGCCCCGGCTCTCCCCCGGCCAGCGGCGCATCGCCCAGTACCTCATCGAGCACATCACCGAAGCGGCCTTCCTGTCGATCACCGACCTCGCCGAACGCGCCGGCGTGAGCCAGCCCTCGGTGACGCGGTTCGCCGCGGCGGTCGGCTTCAGCGGCTACCCCGCGCTGCGCGAGAAGCTCCAGTCGATCGCCCTCGGCACCCTGGCCGGGGGGCCGGCCGCGACCGAGGAGAACGGCAGCAACGAGCTGCAGGCGGCGGTCGACGCCGAGATCGAGAACCTGGAGAACCTGCGGCGCGACTTCGCCGACCCCGACCAGCTCATCGAGCTCGGCCGCAAGCTGTCGGCATCAACGCCCTTGACCGTGCTCGGCCTGCGCATCTCGGTCTCGCTCGCCGAGTACTTCGCCTACGCCGCGCGCCGTATCCACCCGGACGTACGGCTGGTGACGCGGGGCGGCAGCGTCGCCTACGACGCGCTGTTGCAGTCGCGTGAGGCCGGCGGCACCTGGGTGCTGGCCTTCTCCATGCCCCGGCACGCCCAGGAGACCCTCACCGCCGTACGGGTCGCGCGCAGCGCCGGGCTGAAGGTCGCCCTGGTCACCGACCTGGCGCTGGGGCTCGTGGCCGACGAGGCGGACGTCGTCTTCGCCACCGGCACCGGCTCCCGGCTGGTCTTCGACTCCTACGCGGCGCCCGGCGTGATCGCCGCCGCGCTGCTGCAGGCCATGACCGACGCCGACCCCGAGCGCACCCAGGCGCGGCTCGAGGAGTACGAGCAGATCTCCGACCAACACCAGTTCTTCCTGCGCGACTGATCCGCGTTCGCGGCCCGTCCGGCCCCCCGACCGCGTTACAGCGGAATTACAAAGGGACCTTTCGCAACATACTGCGCATGAATGTTTTCATGCTTCTTGCAAACCGGACGGCATATATAAATACTTCTCACGGATCGCGCACCGGCCCACTCCGGGACACGTTCCGCACCCCCGTCCCCACCCGCAACGCCCGGAGAAAGCCGACGGTCCGCCCATGCGCCTGCAGCATCCGCCGCGCCGGCACCGTCTGCTCTCCCGGGCTCCTGCACGGACACCCGAAGCCGCCGTCTCCTACCCGCGTCGGCGCCCAGGGTGTTCGGTCGGGCCTCGCCTCTGCGAGCGCCCTTGGCGGCCCCGGTCATCCCCTAGACCGGGGCCGCCCGCCCACGTCGGACCACCCCCACACGACGCCGCACACCCGGAAGCGATGATCATGCAACTGACGACCACGCGCATCAGCCCGGACTGGCCGTGCCAGGTCAAGACGCCCGGCTCCTACGACTGGGAGCGCTCGGCGGCCAAATGGCTGCGCGAACTGGTGCCGGCCCGCTACGGCAGCTACCCGGCCCTGATCCGCCACCCCGTGCTGCTGGCCCGCCATGCGCAGATCCAGGTGCAGCACGAGATCCGGGTCGCGCGCACCGCGCTGCAGACCGCCCGCGCCGATCTGCCCGCGCTCGGCCTGCCCGAGTCGGTCATCGAGCACACGATCAAGCTGTACGCGGCGGAGGTCATGCAGCTCCAGCACATCGCGCGCAGCGTCCGGGCGGTCTCCCGGGCCCTGGTCGACTCGGGGCGCTGACGGCGGCGGCCGGGCCAGCACGGCATGATTCGCGCCACGCGTGGCACACGTGGTGAACATGAGCACCACCCAGTTGCGCAGGCGCGATCCGGTCACCACGGTGCTGACCTGGCAGGTGCGTCCCGGCCGGGAAGCGGAGTTCGAGGAGTGGACGCGCGGGATCACCCGCTGCGCCAGTCGGTTCCCCGGGAACGAGGGTGTCTCCTGGCTGCGTCCCGAGGACGGCCCCCGGTACCACGCGGTGCTGCGCTGGTCCGATCCGCAGCGTCTGGCGCAGTGGCTGGAGTCCACTGAACGGGCCGAGTGGCATACGCGGATCGAGGGGATCGCCACGGAGGTGGGCGACGAACGGCAGTCGACCTCCGGGATGGAGACCTGGTTCTCTCTGCCGGGCACCACATCGCAGTCCCCGCCCCGCTGGAAGATGGTGCTGACCACGTTCCTCGGCGCCTATCCGTTCACCCTGCTCATCCAGTGGCTGGTGACGCCCCGCACGACGTCCTGGCCCCTGCCGCTCAGGGCGGCGGTGTTCCCCGTCGTGCTGCTGCCGGTGCTGACCTATCTCGTCATGCCGCTGCTCAGCCGGTTGTTCCGGCTGTGGCTGTACCCCCCGCCGGACGACTGACGGGCGCGGCGGGCCCGCGCGTCCACCCCGACACACCGGATCTTCTCCTTTCGAGTGAAGCCGCATCGGACTGGACCACGAGCGAACCCGCCCTGTTGTGCGATGCTCGACCCGTGACGAGTAAGCACGCCACACCGGCGGAGTCCCGCACCGCTGCCGACACCGTGGCGCTGGCCCAGATGGTCGCCCGACAGCGCGCCGAGATGGACCGGCTGCGCCATCTGGCGGCCATGTCGGCCGTCCTGGAGCAGGCCAAGGGTGTGGTCATGGCACTCACCGGCTGCTCCCCCGGCGCCGCGGAGGAAGAGCTGCAGCAACGGGCGAGGACCGGCGGCCGCACCGTGCTGGAGGAGTGCTGGATCACCCTCGGAAGCCTGCCGTCACCCGGGGGCGCCGACCCCGCCCCGGAGCCCGCCGCCCCGGCCGAGTCCGCCGTGCCGTCCTCGCGGGGGGCGGCCGCCGATCGGGGTTCCGCGGCGCTCGCCGCCCTCGGCAGGGAGCTCGTCGAGGTCGCCACCCCGCAGGAACTCGCCTGCTGCCTGCTGGAGCAGCTCGCGCCCGAGGTGGGCACCGACGCGGTCATGATCTATGCGCAACGGCCCGCCGGAGGGCTCGAACTGGTCGGCCACGCCGGCATCGACGCCACCCTCGCCACCCAGTGGCAGCAGATCCCGCCGCTGAAGGGGGTCCCCGCCCTCGAGGCCCTGCGGGCGGGCGAGCCGCGCTGGCTGGAGGACGTCGCCGCGGACCGCAGACGCTACGTGCTGATCGGGAACCCGTCCGACCACTGGGCGTCCCGCGCCTGGCTGCCCGTGCCGACCGGCGCCTCCCCGAACGTCTGCATCGGGATCCTGCGCACCCGCAGCGGCCCGTTCAGCGCGAGCGATCGGGCTCATCTGCAGGCCGCCGCCCGGCTGTGCGCCGGGCGCCTGCGGGACTTCCCCACCGGTCCGCGGGCCGCCCCCGACGCCGCCGCGGCCGTGCAGGCCATGCAGACCGTCTTCGGAGCGCTGCCCGGCGCGGCCATGCTGCTCACTCCGTTGCCCGGCGCCTCGGGGGTGATCGACGACTACCGCATCGACGCCGCCACCGCGCAGACCGCCGACATGGTCGGCGGCACCGGGCCCGAGCTGGTCGGCCGGCGCTTCCAGGAGGCCTGCCCGGCCCTGGCGGGCGAGCCGCTGTGGCAGGGCCTGCGCAGCGCCCTGACCACCGGAGAGCCGTACGAGAGCGCGCCGTTCGCGCACCAGGAGGTCGTGGACGGTGTCGTGGAGCTGTCCACCTACACGGTGCGGGCGGCCCGGCTGGGCGACGGGCTGTTCGTGACATGGGTGCGGCACGGCTCCTCGGACCGGCAGGAGCAGCGCCTCGCGGACGTGCAGCGGCTGGGCAGCCTCGGCTGGGCGAGCTGGAACCTGGTCACGCACGAGGCCACCTGGTCCTCTCACGTCTTCGAGCTCCTCGGCCGCGACCCCGGCGAAGGCCCGGTCGGCCTCACCGACCTGCCCGGTCTCGCCCTGCCCGAGGACGCGCCCGCGCTGGCCCGCGCGATCGGCGAACTGTTGGGCGCCGGCCGCCCGTTCGACGTACCGTTCCGCATCAGGACGGCGGACGGGCTGCGGCATCTGCGGGCCGTCGCCGAGGTCGTGCCGGACGCCGCCGGTACGCCCGTCGAGGTGCACGGCGTCGTGCAGGACCTCACCGCGCAGCGCAGCGCGGAGCTCGCCCTCGTCGAGAGCGAGCGGGCCGTCCTCAGCCAGCACGACGTGCTGCGCGCCGAGCGGACGCTGGCCGGCCGGCTGCAGCACGCCCTGCTCCCCCTGCCGACCCGGCCCGTGCGCCTGGCGGGGCTGCGCGTCGAAGTCGCCTATCTGCCCGCCCAGTCGGGCACCCACGTCGGCGGTGACTGGTTCAGCGCCATCGAACTGCCCGACGGGGACGCCCTCTTCGTGGTCGGCGACGTGGCCGGCCACGGCATCGACGCCGTCGCCACGATGGCCCAGCTCCGCTTCACCGCCAAGGGCATGGTCATCACCGGGTCCTCGCTGACGGGAGCGCTCGCCCGGCTCAACACGCTGCTGCTGCACTCCCGCGGACCCCACGGCACCGCGACGATGGTCCTCGCCCGCTACGCCCCCGCCGAGCGCCGGCTGATCTGGGCGCAGGCCGGCCACCCGCCGCCCCTGCTGCTGCGCGACGGCCAGGCGCACTATCTCGACCGCCCCGGCGGCATCCTGCTCGGCGCGAGCACGACACCGGACTTCGCGGAGGCGGAGTTGGCCCTCGCACCCGGCGACCGCGTCCTCCTGTACACGGACGGACTGGTCGAGCGGCCCGCGGAGGACCTCGACCGGGGTCTGAAACGGCTGGCCGAGGCCGTCCTCGGCCACCACACCGACGAGCCCGGCTCCCTGGCGCCGGTGCTGGCCGCGATGCTGGAGGGTGAGCGGCGGGACGATGTCTGTGTGCTCGACATCCGGGTGCCGGCGGATCCGCAGTAGGGGGCGGTCCCTCCGCGGTGTCAGCCGGTGCCGGAGGCCGTCCGGGACTCCAGTGCGGCCCGGGTGTCGTTGCCGTAGACACCGGTCTCGTCGCCCCGGATGCCGTACCAGAGCTGGAAGCGGGCCACCGCGGCCTTGAGGGTGGCGTCGTAGGTTCCGCCGGTGGAGCCGCCCGTGTAGACGTCCGGGACGCGCAGCAGGCGTTCCTGGAGATCGGTCACGGCGGGGCCGCTGTCGCCCTCGCGGAGGGTGCCCGCGCCGTCCGGGTCCGAGGCGGCGGAGGCGGTCGCGGTCGGCTCGGCGGACGCGGTCGCCGTCGGTTCGGCGGACGTGGTGGGGCGAGGCTCCTGCGCGGCGGCGGCATCGTTCCGCTCGTGCAGCAGGAGGGCGCCGCCGAAGCCGATGAGGGCGGCCGCGGCGACGGCGATCGTGACGGCCGCGCGGCGCAGTCCCGGCCCGAACCCGAAACGGCCGTCCTCGCGCGGTGGGCTGCCGTGGCCGGTGCGCACGGGCGGGAGTTCCTGGGTCTCGCCCTCGTCCCAGGACCGCGGGTCCGGCACGGCGACGGGCTGGAGGCCGCCGGTGCCCTGCTCCATCTCCCTGAACAGCTCCGCCAGGGCGTCGGTGCTGCGCGGGCGCAGGACCCGGATGGGCTCCAGCGGTAAACGGTCCTGCGGTGACCCGGATGCGGGCGGTATGGGCACAGTGCTCTCCTTCCGTCCCCGTTGCGGGGCCTCCGCCGTTCCCCGGGGAGTGATACGCGTCCTGCGCCGCGACAGTTCAGCAACCCCACAGGAGGACACTCAGTTCCCTTCGGCAGCGCACTGAGTGCCATCCATGCCGTCCGGATGCTACTTTCCCGTTCATGAAGACGGAGCCGACTCCCACGCGGCCACCCATGCGGGACGCCCTGGTCGCGGCGGCCTTCCACCTGTTCCTGGAGCGGGGCTACGAGCAGACCACGGTGGACGACATCGTGGCGCTCGCCGGCGTCGGGCGGCGGTCGTTCTTCCGCTACTTCCCCTCCAAGGAGGACGTGGTCTTCCCCGATCACGAGCGGTGCCTGGCCGAGATGACGGCGTTCCTCGCCGACAGCGGCGAGGAGGACGAACCGGTGCAGAGGGTCTGTGACGCGGTCCGGATCGTGCTCCGCATGTACACCGAGAACCCGACCTTCTCCGTGCAGCGTTACCGCCTGACCAAGAAGGTGCCCGGACTTCGGGCGTACGAACTCTCGGTGGTGTGGCGCTACGAGCGCGCCTTCGCCGACCATCTGCGCGGCCGCCTCGCGGGCCGTCCGGACGGGACGCTGCAGGCCGATGTGATCGCGGCGGCGGTGGCGGCCGCGCACAACAACGCACTGCGTTCCTGGCTGCGCTCGGACGGGCAGGGGGACGCGAGTGCGGCTCTCGACCATGCCCTGGGATACGTACAGCAGGCCTTCACCACACCCCCGGTGCACGAAGAGGAGGAACCCGAGGACGTGGTGGTGGTCGTCTCCCGGCGTCGCGCACCGCTGTGGCGGGTGGTCCAGGAGATCGAGAACGCTCTCGACCACGACTGACCGGACCCGCATATTGAGGGTACGCAGTGTCTTTACGTATGACACTCAGTGCCATACATTGATGCCGTGCACGGTGGCACGGTGAACCGCGCACGTGCGTGCACGGTTGACCCGCGCACGCGGGATTCCAGGCCGAGCGCAGGGAGTTGACCAGCGTGTACCACCACTCAGGAAACGTTGCTCGTCAGACAGCCGGCTCCGCGGCAGGCGTGCTCGATCCCCAGGCGCCCGATGCGGACACCATCGTCTTCCAGCGCTGCACCTGGTGCGGCACCGCGATGTACCACCGGCTGCTGTGTCCGGTCTGCCAGGGCGGTGACCTGAGGACGGAGCGCAGCGAGGGCGTGGGCACGGTCCGCCATGCGACGGTCGTGCACCGCAACACCCCCGCCGCGCGCAATGTGTCGCTCGTGGAGATGGCCGAGGGATTCGTCGTGCGCGGCAGGGTCATGGGCCCGCTGATCGGCATCCACAGCGGTGACCGGGTCCGGCTGTCCACGGCCAAGGACCCCGTCCGCGGCGAGCCGGTCTTCCAGCTGGTCGACGAGCCCTACCGCGCCTGGTCCTGACGCCCCCTCAGCTCTCCCACACCCCGGGGACCAGAGCCCGCACCGCCACCGGCCGTCCCGTCTCGAAGCACCGGTTGCCGGCGAGCCCCACGGCCAGGGCGAGGGCGCCGTCGCGCTGCGTGGCCGTGGGGTGCGCGGCCGCGCCCTGATCCGGCGCACCGGGGCCCACGGGCCCGAACAGCGCGTCGAGCATCCGGGGATCTCCCCCGCCGTGAGCCTCGTGGGCAGCGTCCAGCGGCACCTCGACCGGCGGCCGCCACAGCGGTCGCCAGGTGAGCCGTGCACCGCCCGCGTGCCGGGCGGCCGTGTCTCCGTGCAGCGCGCCGCTGTCCGAGGCGACCGGCGTCCGCGGCTGCGCCCAGCGGCTCTCCTCCACCTCCAGTTCGAGACGGCCTGCGCTGCCGTTGAACATGACGCGGTAGCCCTCCCACGGGGAGTAGGCGGTGAGGTGGTAGGTCATCGTCGCCCCGCGCGCGTAGCGGACGAGGACCGCCATGTCGTCCTCGATGGTGACCGGCCCGCCGAAGACATTGCGGTCGCGGAGGTAACCGTCGTCCCCCTCGGCATCCAGATACAGCGCGCACAGGGTGTCATTGCCTGCCAGGTCCAGCGCGAAGGGGTCGTCGGCGGCCGGTGCGGCCCCGTGGGCGCGGTCGTAGTCCCGGCGCAGTCCGTGGCGTTCGCCCGCCTCGGGGCCGTAGAAAGCGAGCCGGCCGTAGCCGAAGACCTCGTGCGGTTCGTCGGCAAGCCACCAGTTGACCAGGTCGAAGTGGTGGCTCGCCTTGTGCACCAGCAGGCCGCCGCTGCTGTGTTTCTCGCGGTGCCAGCGACGGAAGTAGTCGGCGCCGTGCCGTACGTCGAGGACCCACTCGAAGTGCACGGAGAGGATCTCGCCGATCGCACCGTCGGCGAGCATGGCCCGTACCTTCTCGTGCACCGGGTTGAAGCGGTAGTTGAAGGCGACGGTCAGCGGGTTGCCGGTCGCCCGCACCGCGTCGAGGATGCGCGCGCAGCGGTCGGCGTCGACGGTCATCGGTTTCTCGGTGACGACGCGGCAGCCCGCACGCAGCGCCGGGACGATGTAGCGGTCGTGTGCGGCGTCGACGGTGGTGACGACGACCTGGTCGATGGCCTCCTTGGTGAGCATGTCGGTGAAGCGGTCCGGTTCCCACTCGGTGGCCGCGGGTTCCCCGGCGGCGGTCAGCGCCCGGTTGTGGAAGGCCATCCGGGTCGGGCTCGGGTCGCACAGGGCTGCCACACGGTGGCCGGGGCGGGCGGCGAGTCCCCGGACGAAGGTCTGGGCGCGGTGGCCGGTGCCGACGACGGCGGCGCGCAACGGTGTTCGGCTCATTCGGGGGTCCTGTCCCGCAGGCCCGGCGCCCATGCTTCGTCGCCGCGTCCGGTAGGACCGCATCGACGGACTCGACGGAGTCAGCAGTCACAGGCAACCCACAGCTCCCTCCTGCCGTCCTCCGAAACGTGTGAGGCCCCCGGCTGACCAACGGGGCGCTTTTGCTTGGTATTTAAGGAGGGGACCTTGTTCCGTGCCCGGCGAATATGGGTGGCCGCTGCGGCGGTGCTCGCGGTGGCGGGGGGATCGCCCGGTTTGGCCCAGGCTGCACCACCGTCGGACGCCAGAGCGTCAAGCACGGTTGCCGACCGGGGCGACGGCCTGCCACCCGGCTGGCGGATCGCCGGCAAGGGGGACGCCCGGCAGCTCGTCTGGCACTCGACAGCCCCCGTGCCGATGGGAGACGCCCGCGTCGAGTTCTACTCCGGGGACCGGATGCTGGGCGTCCCGCAGCAGGACCGGGACGGCCGCACGTTCCGTCTCGGTCTCGGGCGCGACGCGGAGGCAACCGGGCTGGCGCACCTGCGAGTACGGGCCGCAGGGCGCGAGTTGGACTCCGCAGGCCGTGCCGAGACCCCGGGCGGACGGCGCTTTGCGGCGGCTGCGCCGCCCGCCCGGCTTCCGGCGAACTCCGTGGACCCCGGGAAACCGGGCCGGTACGCCACGACCACCGGCGAGTACGACCTCGACCCCGTGAAGCTGCCCGGCTTCCCCCAGCCGGTCGAGATGCGTGCCGTGGTGGTCGCCCCGAAGGGCGCCACCGGGCACCGGCCGTTCGCCCTGTTCCTGCACGGCCGCCACTCCACCTGCTACACCCGCAGGGACGTGACCGGCGACTGGCCCTGCCCGCAGGGCACGAAACCGATCCCTAGCTACCGTGGCTATCTGCGCGACCAGCGGCTGCTGGCTTCGCAGGGCTATGTGACGGTGTCGATCTCGGCCAACGGCATCAACGGCCAGGACGACGCGGCCGAGGACGGCGGCGCGCAGGCCCGCTCCTCACTGGTCCGCCAACACCTGGCGCGCTGGGCCGACTGGGCCGCCGACCCGGGCTCGGCCCCCGCGGCCGTCCGCAACACACCGCCGGCCGACCTCTCGCACGTACTGCTCGTGGGCCACTCGCGCGGCGGCGAGGGCGTCAACCGTGCGGCGATGGACAGCCTCGATCCGCCGCCCGCCGCGCAGGACGGCTACCACGGCCCGGTGCGCTGGCACATCCGCGGCACCGTCCTCATCGGACCGACGGTCTTCGGCCAGAATCCGGTCGCGGACGTGCCGTCGGCGACGATCCTGCCGGGCTGCGACGGCGACGTCTCCGACCTGCAGGGCGAGATCTACGTCGACGGAACGCGCGCCGTCAGCCGGGGCGCCGCGCTGCACAGCGCGGTGTACGTGGTGGGCGCCGACCACAACTTCTTCAACACCGAGTGGACGCCGGGACAGGCCCAGGCGCCCGCCGAGGACGACTTCTACAACGACCCGGACCACCGCGACCCGGTGTGCTCGCCGGGCACCGCGACCCGGCTCACCGCGAACCAGCAGCACAAGGCGGGCAGCACCTACATCGCGGCGGCGGCCCGGCTGTTCGTCGCCGGGGACGACCGGGTACGGCCGCTGCTCGACGGCTCGGGCAGGCGGGCCCCCTCGGCCGATCCCGCGCGGGTGCTCACGCACGCGGTCGGGGCGCACCGCGAGGGCGGGTTCCTGCCGGACGGCAAGGTCACGGTGACCGGCGGGCGGCTGTGCTCGGCCGTCGATCCGGACGACCACGTGGCCTGTCTGGGATCCCGCACGAAGGGTGCCTCACCGCACTTCGCACGGTGGGACACGGACCGTGAGGTCGGCCGGCGCGCGGTCGCTCTGCACTGGTCGGCGGCCGGGTCGGCGGTCCTGGTGCGCCCCGATGCGCCGGTGTCGCTGGGCGGCGCGAAGGACCTCGCGCTGCGTGTGATCGTGCCGCCCAACTCGACCGGCACCAAGCTGGACGTCTCGCTCACCGACACCCACGGCAGGAAGGCCACCCTGGGCCGCACCGTCGTCGAGGGCCTGCCGGGCACCGAACGGACCGCTTCCTACTGGGCGCGCGAGGTGCGCGTCCCCCTGTCGGCGGCGTCCCGGGCCGGTCTCGACCTCCAGCACATCAAGTCCCTTGAGCTGACCCCGCGTTCGCGCTCCGGAAAGGCCTGGCTGATGGACGCCTGGGGCTGGCGGCCGGGCACCCCTGCGGTCCATGAGGCTCCACTGGCACGCGTCGACATGGGCCGCACGACCGTCAAGGAGGGCGACTCGGGCGTCCGTACCTACCAGGTGCCGGTGCAGGTGACCGGGCAGGGCAGCGGACAGGTGCGGGTGTACGTCGTCGACCCGCTCACCGGCAGGGCCAAGACACGCCTGGTCACGGTGCATCCCGGCGGCCACGACATCGACGTACCGGTGGAGGTGAAGGGCAACACGCGCTACGCCTACGACGTGTACCACACGGTGATCGTGAAGGCGGTGCGCGGCGCTGTCATCGGCTCGTACAGCGGTGGCGTCACGGTGCAGAACGACGACCCGATGCCCGCGATCACCGTGACGCCGGTGGCGGACCGGGTGACCGAGGGGAAGCCGCTGAAGTGGAAGGTGTCCCTGTCCGAGACCGCGGACGTGGACCTGAGCCCCATGTTCGTCGTCGTTCCGGTCACCGGCGGTCCTGAGCTGTCCACCAAGGACGTCGACCCGGCGTGGCTGGCGGGCGCCTCGGGCGAGTCGCCGGATCCGGAGCGTCCCCTGTCGCAGATCAAGTACCTGTACGTGGGCGCGGACGTGCCCAAGGGGAAGCTGAGTGCGGCGGTGTCCCTGCCGACCGTCAAGGACCGGGTGACAGAACCGGCCGAGTCGGTGCGCTTCCAGCTGATGAACGACAACGGTGATCCGCAGCCCGGCGGGCCGGCGCTGACCGGAACGGTGCTGGACGGCTCGTAGACCGACGTTCGCCGTCGTGACGGCCGCGTGGTCCTCCCGGGAGGACTGCGCGGCCGTACGCGTCTCAGGGCTTCAGGGTCACGCGGATGCCGACGGTGCCCTTCAGGCCTCGGCGCAGCCTGCTGCCGAGCAGGGTGAGGCGGCCCACGAGGCCGTACTTGCGGGCGATGAGCTCGCGGTAGCGGGCGGCGGTCGCCTCGTCGCCGATCTCCGCGGTGGCGGGCAGCTGCGCGCCGGTGGGGTTGCCGCGCAGGTCGCAGGGGCCGACGAGGATGTCGCCGCGAGCGCGGATCCGCTTCACCTTCCAGGAGTCGGCCGCCGTCCACACCCCGAGCGTGTCACCGTCCCGCACCACCCACACCGGGGTGGCAACCGGCGTGCCGTTCTTGCGGTAGCTGGTGATCAGCACGTACTTCCCCGCCCCGAGCCGCTCCAGCAACGTGTCGTCCATACCTGAAATTCTAGGCAGGCGGCGTCCCGACGGACCCGGACACTGCTCACACGAGGAGCTGGAGAAACCGGCGGGCGAAAAGATACGCGTCCCCCGGCCACCGCGCCGACAGATAATTGCCGTCCTGTACGACAAAGGCGTACGTGTCGTCGTCCGCCGTACCGCGCTGGGTCAGAACCCGGGGGCCCCGCACGAACTGTTCCGCCGGCTCGGCCAGAGCAGACCGCACCTCGTCCTCCACATACGCCGGGTAGGTGCGGTAGTACCGCCCGAGCCGCCACGCAGTGGTCAGGTAGGCGGTGCGCTCCATGTACTTGGGCAGGCAGGTCGTGCGGCGGTCGGCGAGGACACTGCGTCCCGTGCCGGGATCCCGGGTGCGGGCCGGCACGAGCACCCCGTGGCAGATCGCACCGACCGGCCGCCCCAGCGCCCAGAACCGGGCGACCTGCTGTCGCAGCTCCGTCGAGCCGAGGTACTGCCGCATGCCGGGCGCGTGTCCGCCGGGCAGCAGCAGCCCGTCGTACTCGGTCACGTCCACGTCGGCCCAGGCGGCCGTAGCGGTGAACTCGGGTGCCTCGGTGAGCTGTTCGTAGAACCGCTTGGGTTCCTCCTCCGCGCCCAGCTGCCCGAAGAGCACACCGGTCAGCAGCCGTGGATCGGCCGCGGGCCGGGTTCCGGCGCGCTCGGTGGCGAAGACGACCTCGTGCCCGGCGTCGGTGAGCAGCCGCCAGGGCACGGCGACCTCGGTGACGTCGAAGTCGTGGTCGGGGAGGGCTATCAGCACGCGCATGGGGCCATCATGCAGGGGTGTCACGTGTCCATGACACCCCCACACCGGTGCCGGCTCAGACGAGTGCCGCCGCCATCCGCCGGACGCCTTCCGCGATCAGTTCGGGCGAGGTCGCCAGGTTCAGGCGTGCGTGCCCTCTCCCGCCGGTGCCGAAGGGGATCCCCGAGTTCAGGGCCACCCTGCCCCGCTCCAGGAACACCTGCGCCGGATCCTCGCCGAGGCCGAGTGCGCGGCAGTCCAGCCACGCCAGGTAGGTGGATTCGCCCGGGCGGTGGGCGATGGCGGGGAGGTGCTCGGCGAGCAGGTCGGTGAGCAGCCGCCGGTTGTCGTCCAGGCCGGTGAGCAGCGCGTCCAGCCAGGCGGTGCCTTCGGTCAGGGCGGCCGTGTGAGCGATGACACCGACGTGGCTGGGGCCGTGGCCGACCTCCTCGGGCAGGCGGGCGAGGTCGGCGGCGGCCGCGGGTCCGGCGATCGCGAGCGCGGCCTTGAGGCCCGCCAGGTTCCACGCCTTCGACGCGGACATGAGGGACAGACCGCTCTCCCCGCCGGGAACGCTCAGGTACGGCACGAAGTCGGCGCCCGGCAAGGTCAGCGGGGCATGGATCTCGTCGGCGACCACGCGGACGCCGTACCGGTCGGCGAGGGCGGCCACGGCGGCCAGTTCCTGGGCGGTGTGCACGGTGCCGGTCGGGTTGTGCGGGCTGCACAGCAGGTAGGCGGCCCGGCGACCGCCGGCGACCGCTTGCCGGAAGGCCTCTTCCAGGGCGTCGAAGTCGATGCGCAGATCCGCCCCGAGCGGAGCCTCCCGCACCTGCCGGTCCATGTGCTCGATGAACTGGTAGAAGGGCGGATACACGGGCGAGTTGACGACCACCGGGTCCCCGTGCCCGGTGACCAGCCTGAGCATCTCGACGACGCCGAGCATGACGTCGGGCACGATCGCGGTGCGTTCCACGGCGAGCCCGTCCCATCCCCAGCGCTTCTCGGCGAACCCGGCGAGCGCCTCGGCGTAGGCGGTGCCCGCCGGGTAGCCGGTGTCCCCGAGCGCGAGTGCCTCGGTGACGGCGCGGACCACGGGTTCGGCGAGGGGCACGTCCATCTCGGCCACCCACAGCGGCAGCACGTCGGCGGGGTAGGTGCGCCATTTCATGCTCGTACGACGTCGCAGGCTCTCGAGGGAGAGTGCGCGCAGGGGGTTCGGTTCGCCGGACGTGTCGCGCGGGGTGCTGGTCATGGGGCACAAGATAGGGGCTGTGGTGTGACCTGGCACGACCGGAAAGCGCCTGGCGGCAAAAGATCCGCACCGTACTCTCGGCAGACGTCAACGCTGCCGTCTAGATTGCCGGTTGACGTCGTACACCGCGCACCATCAGGCACTCCAGGAGCAGAGCCCGTGACGGAGAACCCGGCAGCCACCGAAGATCCCGCCGCGGTGCTGCGCAGCCGCATCGACACACTGCGCCCGCACACGGCCAGGATCTGGAACTACTGGCTGGGCGGCGGTGACTACTACGAGGTCGACCGCGTCGCCGGCGACCGGATCCGTGAGCTGCATCCGGCCATCGGCGAGTACGCCCGCGCGGATCGTCTCTTCCTGGGCCGTGCCGTGCGTCATCTGGTGGCGGAGGCGGGGATCCGGCAGTTCCTCGACATAGGCACCGGCCTGCCCACCGCCGACAACACGCACGAGGTCGCCCAGCGTCTCGCACCGGACGCGCGGATCGTCTACGTCGACAACGACCCGCTCGTCCTCGCGCACGCCCGCGCCCTGCTCACCAGCTCACCCGAGGGCCGCACGGACCATGTGGACGAGGACCTGCGCAACGTCGACTCGATCCTGGAGCGCGCCGCCGAGACCCTGGACCTCACGCAGCCGGTGGCGCTGATGCTGCTCGGGGTGGTCATCTTCATCGGCGACGAGGAGGACCCGTACGGAATGGTGCGCCGGCTCATGGACGCGCTGCCCTCCGGCAGTCACCTCGTCCTGTCCCACACCATCACGAGCCCCGAGCTGTCGGAGGTGGACGAGGCGGTGCGGTTCTGGAACGAGCACGGCATCCCGGCGCTGACCCAGCGCACCCCCGAGGCCGTGGCCCGCTTCTTCGACGGTCTGGAGCTTCTGGAGCCGGGCGTGGTCTCGTGCTCGCGCTGGCGGCCCGAGCCGGCGGAGGCGGGTGAACCGCGGGAAGTGGCCCTCTACGGCGGGGTGGGCCGCAAGCGCTGAGAAGATCGCCCGCACGCTGAACGCGACCGTCCACGGCCACGTATGGAGAGAGGGCGCTCAACGACCGGAGGGCCTCGCGGTGTTCGCGCCGCGCGTTCGGGTTCGGGAGCCATGCATGAGGCACGCACGACGACGGATCGTCCGGCGAGTGACGCGGCTGGCGGCCGTCGGCGGACTCCTCCTGGGAGGAGCGATGGTGACGCAGGCCGCCATGGCGAGCGAGACTCCCGCCACCTCCGCCCTCCCGCTCAAGGCCTCGGGAACCTCGGACAACCCCGGGGTCGCGCTCGTGGCCAAGCTGGGCACCTCTCGTACGGCGGGCACCTGGATCGGCGCGGACAGCCGTCCGGTCGTCGCGGTGACCGACGACGAGGCGGCCGCCGAGGTCAAGCGTGCGGGCGCCGAGGCCAAGATGGTGTCGCACAGCATGAACGAGCTCAAGGCGGCGGCGTCGACACTGCGTGCCGCGCCCCGGGTCGCGGGCACGGCATGGGTCATGGACTACCGGACGAACCAGGTGGTGGTGCAGGCCGACAGCACCGTCTCCTCGACGGACTGGTCGAAGATGACCAAGGTCGCGGGCGGCATCGGCAGTTACGTCCGCATGGAGCGCACCCAGGGCACCTTCACCACCCGTCTCAACGGGGCGTCGCCGATCCTGTCCACGGGCGGGCGCTGCTCGGCGGGGTTCAACGTGACCAACGGGCAGAGCGACTTCATTCTCACCGCCGGGCACTGCGGGCCGACCGGGTCCGTCTGGTTCGCGGACAACCAGGGCAACCAGCAGCTGGGCAAGACCGTGCAGCAGAACTTCCCCGGCAGTGACTTCTCGCTGGTCCAGTACGCGAACGGCGCGGCGGGAGCCGGGGCCGACATCGTGGCCATCGGCAACGGCAACGGGGTGCGCATCACCGGAGTCGGCGATCCGGCCGTCGGGGAACGGGTCTTCCGCAGCGGCAGCACCAGCGGTCTGCACGACGGCGAGGTCAAGGGGCTCGACGCCACGGTCAACTACCCGGAGGGCACCGTCACCGGCCTCATCGAGACGAACGTGTGCGCCGAACCGGGGGACAGCGGCGGCCCGTTGTTCTCCGAGGGCATCGCGCTGGGCGTGACCTCGGGCGGCAGCGGCGACTGCGCCTCGGGCGGGACGACGTTCTTCCAGCCGGTGACGAAGGCGATGCAGGCGCTCGGCGTCCAGTTGATCGTGTCGAAGCAGGCCGCCGCCGGGCAGGGCGCCGCGCCCTCCTCCGCGCCGTCACCCTCGGCCACGCACAGCGCGATCGCCCCCAGCGCGGCCTCACCCGGCTCCTCGACTCCCGTGACGGGCATCGCGGACGGTTCGACGCTGCTGACCCGGCTCACGAACCCCCAGAACGTCGGTCCCGGGATGCTGGTGATCGGAGGCAGTCTGCTCGCCCTGGTGGCCACCCGCTGGATCCGCGCCGAACAGGACCGCAAGGCGTACCGGCGCTACTACTCGGCCACGTGGGGGTGACGGTTCAGCCGAGCGTCGGCAGGACCGTGGTGGCCGCGGCGCCCAGCAGGCCGGCTGTCTGCCGTGGGGTGACGCGTTCGTGCAGCAGGGCCAGGCCGAGGACGACGAGAGGCGCCGGGGAGAGGGAGGCGAGGACCACGGCGACGGCGAGCAGCTGCCGCTGGGGGCGAGCAGAGAGAGGATCACGGCGGCGACGCGGCCCGCGGCCGCAGTCCGGCTGAGGGTCCCGCCAGTCCGAGCGCGAGGCACTCCACGGCGACCCCGGGCCGGTCACCGCGCTGATGGGCACGACGACGCTCTCCCCCAGCTCTCGGCTTCACTCGAGCCGGGCGGTGCCGCTTCCGACGCCGGAGAGGGTTCCCCGGAGCAGGTCGGCGGGGCGGACGGCGTCGGCGGGCACGAAGAGGGCGGCCGTGCTCGCAAGGAGCGGGCCGCCCAGTTGACCGAGGAAGGTGATCGAGGTGAAGGGGGCGCGGCGGGACGCGGCCCGCCGGTGAAGTCGACGAGGCCGTAGAAGACGGCCGAGGGCAGTGCGAGGAGAGGGCCCATCCGGTGTGGGGCGCCCCGGTCGGGGGCTCCGATGCGCGGCGGCGGGCCTCAGCGGGTGGTGCTCAGGCCGCCCGCGCCGGCTGCGGGGCCGCGGCGGCCCACTCCAGGACGAGGCGCTGGTACTCCTCGCGCTGCTCGCCGCTCAGTGTCCCGCCCGACCGGCGCCACAGGGCCCGGATCTCCTCGTTGACCTCGGCTGCCGAGCGCTCGGAGACGGGTTCAACAGTGGTGGACATGGTGTGAAGCATACGGCTCCGGAGGTGAAGGCGCTGTGAGTAAGGCGACATCAAGCGGGCATATCGGACGTGTTGCTGATCACGTCCATCTGGCAGCGCGGGTCGCCGAGTTCAGGCTTCCGCCGCCCCCAGCACCAGCACCTGGATCGCGAGGACGGCCGCACCGCGGGCCCAGTCGTGGAAGTCGGACACCTTGGTCTCCAACGGGACCGGGCGGGCCATCGGATGCCGCTGGGCGGCGATCGTCCGCCGGACCGCGTCTCCGGCCACATCCATCAGGCCGACCCCCTCGCCGGCGAGAAGGATCTTCTGCGGCATGACGAAGTTGGCGATCTGGGCGACCAGGGTGCCGAGGGCGCGCGCCGCCTCGTCGATGACGCGGGCGGGCATGGGCTCGCCGGCGGCGGCGCGGGTGAGGATCTCCTCGTAGGTCCGGTCGCGGCCGGTGGCGGCCCGGACCTGATAGCGGATGCTGGAGATGGTCAGCAGTGAGACGGCGCTGCCACGTTCGCCGTCGGGGGTGAGCGGCCCGTTGGGGTTGATGATCCAGTGACGGCCGAAGCCGCGGTCCTCCTCCGCGCAGGAGACCCGTTTGCCGCCCAGCACCAGTCCGTAGCCGATACCGGCGCCGATGGTGAGGACGACGAAGCGCTCCAGGCCCCGCCCGGCTCCGAACCAGGTCTCGGCCTCGACGAGGGCGGCGACGTCGTTCTCGACGACGACGGGCAGCCCGGTGCGCTCCTCCACCAGCCGGGCCAGCGGGACGTCCCGCCACCGCAGGAACGGCGACTCCCCCACCACGGCCCGGTCCTCGACCAGCCCGCCCACGCCGATTCCGATACCGGCCAGTCGCGGATGGATACGGGCGAACTCGGCCGTCATCCCGGCCAGCACGTCGGCGACCTCGGCCGGCTCGTGGGTGGCGAGCGGACGGTCGCAGCGGGCGACGATGTCGCTGCGGAGGGTGGTCACGACGCCGTAGACCATGTCCTCGGTGATCTTGAAGCCGATGAAGGAGCGGGAGTCGGCGACGACGGCCAGCGGCTGCGAGGGGCGTCCCTGCCGCACCTCCGCCGGGGCTCCGGCCTCGGCGACCTCGATCAGCAGTCCCGATTCGATCAGCGGTTTGGTCAGCCGGGTGAGGCTGCCCGCGGAGAGGTCGAGGCGCCGGGCGAGTTCGGTACGCGACAGCGGGCCGTTGACGAGTACCTCGATCGCCACCGAGCGCTCACCGGGACTCAGCGGAACCCAGCTGTCGGCAACTGTGGTCATGAAGGTCGGACTCCCGCATGATTTTTTTCGTCATGAAAGCAACCAGGCCAAGCTAGCGTGCCCGACCCCGCCCCAAAAGGATACGCGCAGACCTCTTGACGCACTGATTCTTCCAAATCAAAAGTAAGTGGCCCGAGGGCGAGCGCCGCAGACGAGGGAGTCTCCCGATGACCATCGCCTCCAGCAGCCCTCCGATGCACGGCCTCGGCGGGGACGCATCCGTCACCGGCCTCGATCAGACCAACGACCAGATCAATCTCATTCACTCCCAGTGAAGGACACCCCTTTCATGACGTTCTCGCTCGGCATCGTCGGTGCCGGCCAGTTCTCCGGCCAGTTCGCCACCCTCTTCCAAGCCCACCCCGGCGTCCGCGAGGTCTACGTCACCGACCTCCTGCCCGAACGGGCCGAACAGCTCGCCGCCGCACAGCAGTTGGCGGGCACCTTCCCCTCGTACGAGGCCATGCTGGAGTCCCCGGCCGTCGACGCGGTCGCCATCTTCACCCAGCGCTGGACCCACGGACCGCTGGTCCTGCGGGGCCTGGGCGCCGGCAAGCACGTGTACTCGGCGGTCCCCATGGCGATAGCCACCGAGGAGATCGCCGCCATCATCGACGCGGTCAAGGCGACCGGACTGACGTACATGATGGGCGAGACCAGCCAGTACAACCCGGCGACCGTGCACGCCCGCAACCAGATCGCCGAGGGCGCCTTCGGGCGGATCTTCTACGCCGAGGGCGACTACGTCCACGACATGGATCTGGGGTTCTACGAGGCCTACCGGTACAGCGGCGGCGAGAACTGGAAGCAGACCGCCAGCTATCCCCCGCTGCTCTACCCGACCCACTCGGTGGGCGGGGTGCTCGGTGCCTGGCAGACGCACGCGGTGAGCGTGTCGGCGATCGGAGTGGTCGACGAGCGCGGCGACGGCGTCTTCGACAGGGACGTCAGCCAGTTCGGCAACGACTTCTCCAACGCGACCGCGCTGTTCGAGGTGGCCGGCGGCGGGTCGTTCCGTACGAACGAGTTCCGGCGGGTGGGCTACCCCTCGCACATCCGGGAGTCGCGTTTCCGGTTCTTCGGGACCGAGGCGAGCATGGAGCAGCTCGCGACGGTGGCGCTGTGGCAGGACAAGAAGGGCGTGAAGGACATCAGCGAGCTGCTGGAGCCCAAGCCCACCCTGTCCCCTGACGACCCGTCACTCCAGCACATCGCGCCGGATCTGCGGGCCGCCTTCACCTCGGGCTCGGCGCCGGTGCACGACCGGGCGCGGCTGCCGCGGGAGTTCGACAACCTGCACAACGGGCACGAGGGCAGCCACCACTTCCTCGTCGACGACTTCGTGACCGCCGTGAACACGCGGTCGCTGCCGTCGGTGAACGCGTGGGTGGCCGCCCGCTACACCCTGCCGGGCATCGTCGCGCACGAGTCGGCGCGGCAGGGTGGAGTACGGCTGGAGATCCCGGACTTCGGGGACGCGCCGCAGTAGGCGCGAGCCGGGGCCGGGTACCTGCTCAGGTGCCCGGCTTGCGGCCGTAGACGAAGACGTCGTCGCCGGTCTTCAGCAGCGACCAGTACTTCTTGGCCGCGGCCGGCGTCATGTTCGTGCAGCCGTGCGAGCCCGGCGGGTTCCACATGCTGAGGTTCACGGAGTGGAAGGCCTGGCCGCCGTCGAAGAACTGGCTGTACGGCATGGGCACGTTGTAGATGTTCGAGACGTGGTTCTTGTCCCGCCAGTAGATCTTCTTCAGGCCGGTGCGGGTCTCGTAGCCGTCGCGGCCGGTGCGGACCGGGACCGGGCCGTAGACGAGCCTGCTGCCGTCCTGGATCCAGCTGAGCTGGAGGGTCAGGTTCACGCAGGCTATGCGGCCCTTGTTGGTCGGGCAGGCGCCGTCCCGGTTGGGGTCGCTGCCGACGGCCTTCTGCTTGTTCATGAGGTCCATCACGCCCCAGGTGACGGAACCCGCGTACCCGATGTTCGGGGTGATGCCGTGCTTGGTCTGGAAGGCCTTGATGGCCTTGCAGTCGGTGGCGGACTGCTTGCCGTCGACGGTCAGACCGAGGAACTTCTCCACCTGCTTCTGGTACGGCCCGGTCTGTGTGGTGCAGCCCGTGGCCGCCTGCGCGGGCGCCGTCCCCAGCGCGAGTGCGAGCGGTGCCACCAGTCCGGTGATCCCGAGTGCGACGGCACCCCGTCTGCGTATGTCCCCCATGGCCTGCCTTGCCTTTCATGCGGCTGAGTCGGTCAGATCTGCGATTCCTGCCAGCTAGACCGGCGTCCGGCGCGATCGGTTGCAAGGCCTCCTCACGATGCGACGAAACGGTGACATTCGCAGTGCCGCAGGTCACAGCGTGATGCACGCCCCACGGAAGGACCGCCTGTATCCCTGGCGTCTCACCTGCCCCGCAAGGCTCAGATGTCCCGGCTCTGCCGCGTCGTCCTGAGGAATCCCGTGTTCACCGCGGTGACACCGCCGTCGACCGTGAGCGAGGTGCCGGTGATCCAGGACGCCTCGCGGGAGGCGAGGAAGGCGACCGCGGCGGCGATGTCGGCCGGCTCCCCGACCCTGCCGAGGGGGTACAGCGCACGCAAGGCCTCGAGCTCGTCCTCGCGGCCCTCCCACGCCGAGGTGCGTACCGTTCCGGGCATCACGAGGTTGACGCGGACGCCCCGTGCGGCGACGTGCGCGGCCGTCGTGCGGGTGAGGGAGAGCAGAGCGGCCTTGGCCGCGCTGTAGGCGTGGTTGCCGAAGTCCTGGAGGGCGTTGACGGAACCGATGTTGACGACGGCGCCGCGTCCGGAGGCGGCCAGGTGCGGGAGGGCCGCACGGCAGCAGCGGTAGGTCCCACTCAGGGTGATGTCGAGGTCGCGGTCCCACGCCTCGTCCGGGCCGTCCTCGAAGAGCGTGGTGTCGGGGGTGCAGCTCGCCGCGCTGTTGACCAGGACGTCCAGCGAGCCGAAGGCGTCCACGGCGTGCGCGACGGCCGCCTCGACGGAGGCCCGGTCGGCCACGTCGCACCCCAACGCCTCGCCGGCCAGGCCCTGTTCCCGCAGCACGGCCGCGGTGGCGGCCGCCTCGGCTGCGTCCACGTCGGTCAGCAGCACCCGCGCCCCTTCCCCGGCGAGCCGCCGGGCGACGGCGGCTCCGATGCCGCGGGCGGCGCCGGTGACGAGAACTCCGTACCCCTCGAAGCGCTTCGTGTCAGCCATGGCCCGAACCTACTCCCGGGGCGATCAAGAAGGCGGATAACGTGCCGCCATGTCCGCGTTCATACAGCAACTTCCCGCGCTCATCGGTGTGGTGATCGGCGCATTCGGTTCCTATCTGGCGGTGGTGCGGGGCGACCAGGTGAGGTTCCGGCGCGAACAGGCGGCACGTTGGGAGGAGAGACGGCTGGCGGTGTACTCCGACTACGCGCGGTCGGTGAAGCAGACGGTCACGGTGACGTACCGGGTCGCTTCCGAACTCGGCAACGGGACGCACCCGGATCCCCTCACCCCCGAAGAGGCCAAGCCGCTGCTGGCCGCGGCGAACGCCGGACGAGATCCTGCGAGTGAGGCGCTGATCATGCTGGGCAGCCCCGAGGTGGTGGCGACGTCACGGGCCTGGGTCGTGACGGTGATGGAGATGGAACGGTTCGTGCGTGAGGGCACCAGGGATCCGGAGGCCTGGCAGGCACTGCTGGATCAGCAGCGCGCCGGACGTACGGCCTACTACGCGGCGGTGCGGGAGGACCTCGGCCTTCCGCCGGGCCATTCGGCGCGCCGGCCCGTCCGCTCCGGGGACCCCGTGTCTCCTCAGCGGTAGCCGGTCGGGTCGGCCGGCTTCCCCGCGTCCTGGACCTCGACGAGGTACCGCCAGGCGTCCGGGCGGCTGCCGTCGAGGTCCGTGAAGCCGTACTCCCGGGCGAGTGAGCCACTGGAGAGGGACGCGCCGTTCCATCGGGCCACGTCGGGGTCGGCGGCGAGGGCGGCGACGGCGCGGCCCACGTAGTGCGGGGTCTCGGAGATGGCGAAGTGGGGGACGCGTTCCAGGGCGTCGCGCCAGTTGTCCTCGCGGACGCCGAAGTGGTCGAGCATGATCTCCGAGCGCAGCCAGCCGGGCGTCAGCGCGACGGCGCTCGCCCCGCGCGGCCCGAGTTCATGGCTCAGGGCGAAGGCCATGCGCAGCACGGACGTCTTGGCGAGGTCGTAGAAGAAGGACACGCGGTAGGTGTCGCGGTTGTACTCGGCGGTTCCGTCGGTGACCTCGACGACCAGGCCGCCGGGGTGGCGCAGGAGGAGGGGCAGGGCGTGGTGGCTGGTGATCGCGTGGGTCTCGACGGCGAGCCGGAGCAGCCGCAGCCCCTTGTCGAGGTCGTGCTCCCAGACCGGCCTGTCCCAGGCGAAGAGGTTCTCACCACCCCAGATGTCGTTGACGAGGACGTCGAGGCGGCCCTGTTCGTCCGCGATGCGGTCCACGAGGGTGCGGACCTGTGCGGGGTCGAGGTGGTCGGTGGGTACGGCGATGCCCTGGCCGCCCGCCTCGGTGACGAGGTCGGCGGTGTCCTCGATGGTCTCGGGGCGGTCGTACTCCGAGCGCTGCGCGCGGGTGGTGCGTCCGGTGACGTAGACCGTGGCACCGGCCGCACCGAGTTCCACGGCGATCCCGCGGCCCGCGCCCCGCGTCGCCCCGGCGACCAGCGCCACCTTCCCCTTCAGCGGTGCGGACATGTCCGGCCTCCCTTTCACCTACGGCTGCTGTCTCCGTCGAGGGTGCCGGGAAAGCCGGACATCTTCTGTCACCTTTTACGGTTGCAGTCTCGCGGCGAGGGCGTCCTCGTCCGCCAGGAACCAGATGTGGCCGCCCTGGTTGGTCTCATGGACGAAGTCGCGCAGTGCCGAGCTCTCGGCAAGGTGCCGGGAGAGATCGCCGACGACGGCGAGCCGCACCCGGTAGTTCACGAATTTCTGCAGGACCGCGCCCGCGACCCCCGACCCCAGCCGGAAGAACTCGTCTGCCACCCGCTCCACGGGCAGCGCGACCAGCTCCGCCTCGTACCCCATCGCATCGCCGATCAGATCGAGCGCGGCCTGTTCACCGTCGAGCAGCGGGCCGTCGGGCGTACAGCGCAGGACGCGTACGCCGTGGAGGTCTTCGAGCGTTCCGGGGATCGTGGTCATGGGACGTGATCCTAGGAGTTTCAGTGGCCGCGAGTGATCCATTCCTCCAGGTGGGGTGCTTCGGCACCGATGGTGGTCGGATCGCCGTGGCCGGTGAGGACCCTGGTCTCCGGGGGAAGGGTGAGCAGGCGGTCGCGGATCGAGTCGATGATCGTCGGGAAGTGGGAGTAGGAGCGGCCGGTCGCGCCGGGGCCGCCCCGGAAGAGGGTGTCGCCGGTGAAGACCGCGGCCAGGGCGGGGTCGTACAGGCAGACGGCGCCCGGTGCATGGCCCGGGGTGTGGAGGACCGTCAGGTCGACCCCCGCCGCCTCGATGACCTGGCCGTCGGCCAGGTGGGCGTCGGGGTCGCGGTCGGGGTGGGTGAGCTTCCACAGCGGCAGGTCGTCGGGGTGCAGCCAGATGGTCGCGCCGGTGCGGTCGGCGAGCGCGGGCGCGGCGTCGATGTGGTCGTTGTGGGCGTGGGTGCACACGATGGCCGCGAGGCGGCGGTCCCCGACGGCCTCGGCGATGGCGTCGGCGTCGTGAGCGGCGTCGATGACGATGACCTCGTGGTCGTCGCCGACGATCCACACGTTGTTGTCCACCTCCCAGGTGCCGCCGTCCAGACTGAAGGTGCCGGAGGTGACGAGGCGTTCGATGCGGGCGGCCATCACAGCACCACCACCGAGCGCAGCACGTCGCCGTGGTGCATCCGCTCGAACGCCTTCTCCACGTCGGTGAGTCGGATGGTCTCGGTGACGAACTTGTCCAGCGGCAGCCGGCCCTGGAGGTGCAGGTCGACGAGCATCGGGAAGTCGCGGGAGGGCAGGCAGTCGCCGTACCAGGACGACTTCAGTGATCCGCCGCGCCCGAACACGTCCAGGAGGGGCAGTTCGAGCTTCATTTCGGGAGTGGGCACACCGACGAGCACGACCGTCCCGGCGAGATCGCGGGCGTAGAAGGCCTGCTGGTACGTCTCCGGACGGCCGACCGCCTCGATGACGACGTCGGCGCCGAAGCCGCCGGTCAGCTCGCGGATGGCTTCCACCGGGTCGCTCTCCTTGGAGTTGACGGTGTGCGTGGCGCCCATCTCGCGTGCCTTGGCCAGCTTCCGGTCGTCGATGTCCACCGCGATGATCTTCGCGGCGCCCGCGAGGTTCGCTCCCGCGATCGCCGCGTCGCCCACACCGCCGCAGCCGATGACGGCGACGGTGTCGCCACGGCCGACGTTGCCGGTGTTGATCGCCGCGCCGATGCCGGCCATCACCCCGCAGCCCAGCAGCCCGGCCACCTGCGGCGCGACGCTCGCGTCCACCTTCGTGCACTGCCCGGCCGCCACCAGGGTCTTCTCCGCGAAGGCGCCGATGCCCAGCGCCGGGGAGAGTTCGGTGCCGTCGGTGAGGGTCATCTTCTGCTCGGCGTTGTGGGTGTTGAAGCAGTACCAGGGCCGTCCCCGCAGACAAGCCCGGCAATTCCCGCACACGGCACGCCAGTTGAGGATCACGAAGTCACCGGGTGCGACGTCCGTGACACCCGCGCCGACCGACTCCACCACACCGGCCGCCTCATGGCCGAGCAGGAAGGGGAAGTCGTCGCTGATTCCGCCCTGCTTGTAGTGCAGATCGGTATGACACACCCCGCACGCCTGGATCCGTACGACCGCCTCCCCTGGGCCGGGGTCCGGCACGACGATCGTCTCCACCCGCACCGGCTCGCCCTTGCCCGGTGCGATCACGCCGCGTACTTCCTGCGCCATGGCGTCGAAACCTTTCGTCTGCGGATGTCCGTACGTCCGACCCTACGGGTGACTGATCAGTAACGGCGCCGGAGCAGGCTGCCTCGGGGCGGCTGCCGACCGACGTAGCCTGAATGCTCCGCACGACTCCCGAGGAGCGCCGTGAGCACCCCAGAGACCGAGCCCCGGCCGCCCGCCTGGCGGCTGCTCCTCGCCTATGTACGGCCGCACCGGTGGACCCTGCTGACGGGCGCACTGCTGTCGCTGGTCACCGGGGCCACCGGGCTGCTGCTGCCGCTGGTGGCCAAGGGGCTGATCGACGACCTGTCGCACGACCGGGCCATCACCGGCGCGCTGCTCGCCATGTCGGGGCTGGTGGTCACCAACGCCGCCGTGGGCGCGCTCGGTTCGTATGTGCTGCGGCGGACCGCGGAGTCGGTGGTGCTGGGCGCGCGGCGCGCCCTGTCCTCGTATCTGCTGCGGCTGCGGGTCCCCGCGGTGGACCGCAGCGAGCCGGGCGACCTGATGGCCCGCATCACCTCCGACACCACGCTGCTGCGCGAGGTCACCACCGATTCGCTGGTCGGCCTGGGCACGGGCGGGCTCACCCTCGTCGCGACGGTGGTGATGATGGGGCTGGTGGATCCGGTGCTGCTCGGCGTCACCCTGTGCGTGATCCTCGGGGCGGGCACGGTGCTCGGTGTGATCGCGCCGCGCATCAACCGGGCCAGCCGGCAGGCGCAGGACGCGGTCGGTGTCATGGGGGCCTCGTTGGAGCGCATACTCGGCGCGCTGCGCACGGTGAAGGCCTCGGGTGCCGAGGACCGGGAGGAGCGGACGCTGCACGGGGCCGCCGAGGAGTCGTGGCGGCAGAGCGTGCGCGCCGCCAAGTGGTCGGCCGCGGCGGGCAACACGGCCGGTCTCGCGATGCAGATCGCCTTCATCACGGTGCTCGCGGTGGGCGGTGCGCGGGTGGCGACCGGGGCCGTCCGGATCGGCACGCTGGTCGCGTTCCTGCTGTACGTCTTCTATCTGATGTCGCCGATCCAGCAGGTGGTCGGCGCGATCACGCAGTACCAGACGGGCGCCGCCGCCCTCGCCCGCATCCAGGAGGCGCTGAGCCTGCCCTCCGAACCGGCGGCCCGGCCCGCCCCGTTGCCCACGCCGGGCGCGGAACCGGCCGCCGTCGCCTTCGACGAGGTCCGCTTCCGGTACGCCGACGATCTGCCGTACGTCCATCACGGGGTGACGTTCGCCGTGCCGGCCCGTGGCATGACGGCGTTCGTCGGCCCGTCCGGTGCGGGCAAGACCACGGTGTTCTCCCTCATCGAGCGGTTCTACGATCCCGAGTCCGGCACCATCACGCTGGACGGAATCGGCCTGCAGGACTGGGAGTTGCCGAGGCTCCGGTCGGCGATCGGCTATGTGGAGCAGGACGCTCCCGTCCTGTCGGGTTCGCTGCGGGACAATCTGCTGCTGGGCAACCCGGACGCGGACGACGACGCGGTGACGCGCGTGCTGAAGACGACCCGGCTGGACGGCCTGGTCGCCCGGCTGCCCGGCGGTCTCGACACGCTGGTGGGGCACCGCGGCACCAGGCTGTCGGGCGGCGAGCGGCAGCGGGTCGCCATCGCCCGTGCGCTGCTGCGCAGGCCACGGCTGCTGTTGCTCGACGAGGCCACCTCGCAGTTGGATGCGGTCAATGAGGCGGCGCTGCGGGACACGGTCGGCGATGTCGCCCGGACCACTACCGTTCTTGTTGTTGCGCACCGGCTGTCCACCGTGACGATGGCTGATCGGATTGTGGTGATGGATGCGGGGCGGGTGCGGGCGGTGGGAACCCACCGGGAACTGGTTGCGGCGGATCCGCTGTACGCGGAGTTGGCGGCTACACAGTTTCTTGCCACCGCCGACTGACGGCAAGGGGTTCTTGTTCGACTACAGCACCATCGTGGCTGGTCGCGCAGTTCCCCGCGCCCCTTTGGGGCGCTCCCCCGGCCGTCTCCTTTTCAGCTGCCAACCTGCGCAGGCGATCCGTGTCAGTGGTGCGGGGGCACGTCACGCAGGCCTCAGCGGGCTTGATCGCATAGAACATGCAGCAGCCGGTGCGCGTGCGGGTCGGGTGTCGTCGGCCGTCGTCGCCCGTCAGGTGGCGGAAGCCGGCGCCGCCCGGGTACGGGGGCACGGCGATCGGGAGGACTTCGGTGGCGGCTCGTACGGCGGCGGTCTCCTGGCCGAGCATGCGGCCGAGGTGCCAGATGCCGGAGACGAGGTCGTCGGCGACCAGGCCCCAGAGGGAACGCGCGCCGCGTCGTGCGACCGGGCCGACCGCGGCCAGCAGCGGGCGCATGTGGTCGGCCGTCGACATGCGCAACGCGGCCCGCAGGGACTCTTCCTGAGGGGTCGTCAGTGTGCCGGGAAGTGAGGCGAGGGGGTCGCCGGGCAGACAGGCGAGCTCGGTGCCGGGGGTGATCTCGTACGTACCCGTGGTGAGATCGAGGCGCAGGTCCTCGGGGCGGATGCGGGGTACGCGCCGTTCGAGGTACCAGGTCCCGCCCAGCAGGACGCCGAGGGCCCAGGCGTAGCCGTGCAGGGCGCGTGAGGCGGCGACGTCGCGGCGCGCGGTGACGCCGTATCGGGCGTGGATGCGGGCCGCCTCGGCGTCGACGAAGGCGTCGAGCACGTCGCGGTCCGACGCCAAGTCGGCTGCGGTGACCGCGGCCTGTGCCTCGTGGCCCGGCGCGACGACCCGTACGTCCAGCGTTTCGCAGATGTCGGCGAGTCTGCGGTAGGTGGCGCCCAGGGCATGCGTAACGGCACCGGCGGGCGGGGTCCTCAGAGCCAAAGGCATGGGCGCTCCAGCACAGAAAGTTGAGAGAAGATTGCCAAGGCCAGCCTTACCTTACTTCATGCGGATCATGGAACCCCCACGTCAGGGTCACCTCATGGCCAATTGAAAAGTAAAGCAAGGCTAGCCTAAGCTCACGGCTTGTGACTGCGACCCAACGGGGCGCACCGGTCGGTGTGCCCTCCCCTGCCCTCAGACACCTCCCCGTGTTCCTCGCCGGACTGGGCGCCCTGGTGCTCTGCACCGCGCTGAGTCTCGCGCTCGGTGCCCGGTCGGTGCCCCTGTCCACGGTGGCCGACGCACTGTTCGGCCATGCCCAGGGCCGGGATGCGCTCGTGGTCACCGGGCTGCGGCTGCCGCGTACCGTCATCGGTCTCGCGGTGGGGGCCGCGCTCGGGGTCGCCGGGGCCGTCGCCCAGGGCATCACCCGCAATCCGCTCGCATCGCCGACCACCCTCGGCATCAACGCGGGCGCCGGTTTCGCGGTCGTCGTCGCGATCTTCGCGCTGAAGCTCAACGACCCTGCGCAGTACGTGTGGTTCGCGTTCGCCGGGGCCGCGGGTGCCGCCCTGTTCGCCCAGGCGCTGGCCCGCCGCGCCGGGGACATCGATCCCGTACGGCTCGCCCTCGGCGGCACCGTGCTCCAACTGGTGCTGCTGTCCTGGACGTCGGCGGTGATGCTGCTGAACCAGCGCACCCTCGACGAGGCCCGCTTCTGGCTGGCCGGATCCCTGTCCGGCAGGCCTCTCGACGTGCTGTGGCCGGTGCTGCCGACCCTGCTGCTCGGCCTGGCGGTCGCCCTCGCCGTGTCACCCGCCCTCAACGCCCTTGCCCTGGGCGACGATTCGGCTCAGGCGCTCGGGGTGCCGGTGGCCCGGATCCGGCTGGCCGGCGGTGTCGCCGTGGTCCTGCTCGCGGGTTCGGCGGTCGCCGTGGCCGGGCCGGTCGCCTTCATCGGCCTCGCCGCTCCTCATCTCGTACGGCCCCTGCTGGGCGCCGACCACCGGCTGCTGGTGCCCGGTTGCCTGATCGCCGGACCGCTGCTGCTGCTCGCGGCCGATGTTCTCGGCCGGATGGTGATCCGCCCCTCGGAGCTGGAGGCCGGGATCGTGACGGCGTTCCTGGGTGCACCCCTGCTGGCGCTGCTGGCGCGGAAGGTGGCCCGATGACTGCCCTCGTCGCCTCCGCCCCTGCCAAGTCCGCGTCCCGCGTCCGGGTACGCCGCCGTGTCCTGGTGTTCGCCGCCAGTGGTCTCGTCGCGCTCTTCGTGCTGCTCACCGTGTCCCTGACGACGGGTGAGATGCCCATGCCGGCAGGCACGGCGCTGCGGGCGCTGGTCGGGCTCGGGGATTTTGGGGACGTGCTGGTGGTGCAGCAGTTCCGGGCGCCCAGGGCGGTGGCGGCGATCGTCGCCGGTGCCGGTCTGGGAGCGGCGGGCTGCGTGCTGCAGCGGCTGTTCCGCAATCCCCTGGCGTCTCCTGATGTCATGGGCGTGACAGGCGGGGCCTCGCTGGGCGCGGTCGCGCTGATCGCCGCCGGGGCCTCGCAGGCACTGATCCCGGTCGGGGCTGTCGGCGGTGGCCTGCTCGCGGCGCTGCTGCTCGGCGTGTTCGCCTGGCGGTCCGGGCTCGCCGTCACCCGGCTGGTACTCACCGGGCTAGCGGTGCAGGCGGGCTTGGCCGCCGCCGTGAACCTGATGATCGTGCGCTTCCCGGCCGAGCTCGCCGGGTCGGCGCTGCAGTGGACCACCGGCTCGGTGTACGGGCGGACGTGGACGGAGGTGTGGGGAGCGGCCGGCGCCATGGTGCTCGCGTTCGCCGCCACCCTCGTACTGCACCGGCGGCTGGCCGTGCTCGACCTCGGGGACGAATCGGCGGGTGCGCTGGGCCTGCGGACTTCCGCCGCCCGCCTCCAGCTTCTGTTCGTCGCCGTGGCGTTGGCATCGCTTGCGGCCGCGCTCGCCGGCCCGGTGACCTTCGTCGCCCTCGCCGTGCCGCACCTCGTGCGCCTGGTCACCGGTCCGCCGACGGCCGCGTCCCTGGGGCTGGCCGGTCTCACCGGAGCGGTGCTGCTGCTCGCCTCCGACCTGGTGGTGCAGCACCTCCTGCCGATCGAGGGGCTGCCGGTCGGGGCGGTCACCGCCACGCTGGGCGCGCCCTGGCTGCTGGTGCTGATGTTCCGGCAGAGCTCACCCGTCCAGAGGAGCCACGCATGACCAACCAGATTCAGACCCAGGGCCTCGATCTGCGCTACGGCGACCGGCTCGTCGTCGGCGGGCTCGATCTGACGCTGCCGGGCGGCGCCGTCACCGCGATCGTGGGACCCAACGCCTGCGGGAAGTCGACCCTGCTGCGGGGCCTGAGCCGGCTGCTCGCCCCGTCCGCGGGGACCGTCACGCTGGACGGTGCGGACATCCACCGTATGGCGGCGCGGACGCTCGCCCGCCGGATGGGACTGCTGCCCCAGCAGCCGGTCACCCCCGAGGCGATCACCGTCGAGTCGCTCGTACGCCTGGGCCGGTATCCGCACCAGCGGCTGCTGAGCCCCTGGTCGGCCGCGGACCAGCGGGCGGTGGAGGAGGCGCTGGAGCGCACCGGCACCGCGTCCCTGCGCGACCAGCCCGTCGACCGGCTCTCCGGTGGTCAGCGCCAACGCGCCTGGATCGCCCTGGCGTTGGCGCAGGACACCGAGCTCCTCCTGCTCGACGAACCCACCACCTTCCTGGACCTGCGGCACCAGCTCGACGTCCTCGACCTGGTCGCCGCCCTGCACGCCGAGGCCGGCCGCACCGTGGTGATGGTGCTGCACGACCTCGGACAGGCCGCCCGCTACGCGGACCACATGGTGGTCCTCAAGGAGGGCCGCCTCGCCGCCGCCGGCACCCCGGCCGACGTCCTCGACGCGGACCTGGTCAGGTCCGTGTTCGACGTGGACTGCCGGGTGATCCCCGACCCGGAGACCGGCACACCGCTGGTCGTCCCGAAGAGCAGCGCGGTCCGGCAACCGGCCGCATCCGCCTGACTCACCCCTCCCCTACCAGAAAGACCACCCCCCATGTTCAAGCGCTCTCCCCTGCGCGGAATCGGCCGGCTGATCGCCGTGCTGCTCTCCGTCGTCCTCGGTACGGCCGTACTGGCCGCCTGCGGCAGCGAGAAGACCGACGCGGTCGACACGGCGAAGGCCTCCGGCGCGGGATCCGCCGGCTTCCCGCGCACCCTCAAGACGGTGATGGGCGACGTCAAGATCCCCTCGCAGCCGAAGCGGGTCGTGGTGCTCGACACCGGTGAGCTGGACGACGTCACCCTGCTCGGCATCGACCCGGTCGGCGCGGTCGCCCCGCACTTCAAGACGGAGGGCGGCTTCCCGACGTATCTGAAGGGCGAGCTGAACGGCACCGCCGACGTCGGCCCGCTCCTCGAACCCAACCTGGAGAAGATCGCGTCCCTGAAGCCCGATCTGATCCTGTCGTCGAAGGTCCGGCACGAGAAGGTCTACGACAAGCTCTCCGCCATCGCCCCGACCGTCTTCACGGAGACCACCGGCGGTGTCTGGAAGCAGAACCTCAAGGTGCACGCCGAGGCGCTCGGCCTGGAGAAGCAGGCCGCCGCGAAGCTCAAGGAGTACGAGACGCAGGCCAAGGCGCTGGGTGAGGCCATCAGGAAGAAGGACGGCGGCACCATGCCCACGGCGTCCGTGGTCCGCTTCATCGCCGGTCCGACCCGCCTCTACCAGACCAACTCCTACAGCGGTGTCGTGCTGAACGACATCGGCTTCAAGCGGCCCAAGTCCCAGGTGTCCGACGACCCCGCCGTCACCATGAAGGACGTCAGCCCGGAGGAGATCGACCAGGCCGACGCCGACCTGATCTTCGTGACCACCGCGGACACCCCGGACAAGACCCAGCAGAAGCAGGTCACCTCCAACCCGGTCTGGAAGTCCCTCCCGGCCGTCAAGGACGGCAAGGTCTTCACCGTCCCGGACGAGACGTGGATGTCCGGCATCGGCGTCCAGGCCGCGGAGCAGATGCTGAAGGACGTGGCGAAGGCCACCGGCGTGGAGCTCCCGAAGAAGTAACTCCCGCTCTTTCGGGGCGGGCCGCCGCACCGCCGCGGCCCGCCCCCGACCCCCCACCCGCCAGCGGAAGTTGTTCATCAGCCATGCGTCTGTATCTGCTTGCCCTCAACCCGACCGACTCCGTCTCCGAGGGCTTCCTGCCCGCCGCCGCCCGGCTGGGCCTGGACGTCACCGTCCTCACCGACCAGCCCGAGGCCCACCGCCGCGCCCACCCGGACACCGAGGTCCTGGAGTGCGACGTCCGCGACCACCGGGCCGTCATCACCCGCATCTCGACGCACCACCGCCCCGACGCCGTCTTCACCAACAGCGACCACCTCCAGACCCAGGCCGCCCTCGCCGCCGCCTACTTCGGCCTGCCCGCCAAGGACTGGCGGGCCGCGCTCGCCACCAAGGACAAGGCGGAGATGCGGCGCCGGCTCGCCGCCGCCGGCCTGGACACGGTCTGGTCGGCCGAGCTCACCGAGCCGGTCGCGCCGGACGACGCGCCGTACCCCTGCGTCCTCAAGCCCCGCGAGGGCGTGGCCAGCGAGGACGTCGTCCTGGTCGACGACGCCGAGCAACTGACCACACACGCCAAGGACATCCTTCAGCGCCGCCCCGGAGCCGTCCTGCTCGTCGAGGAGTACCTCCCCGGCGAGCTGTACACCCTGGAGACGCTCGGCGACGGTCACGTCCGCCATGTGCTGGGCGGCTTCCACACCGAGCTGTCGCCCCCGCCGTACTTCATCGAGGAGCGCCTCACCTTCGTCCCCGCCCACCCGGAGGCGGTCGTCGCGCAGGTTCTCGCCCAACTGGACGCGCTGGGCGTCGGTTTCGGAGCCTGCCACACGGAGTTCGTGGTGCACGCGGGCCGGGCCAGGATCATCGAGGTCAACTACCGTGCCATCGGCGACCAGTGCGATCTGCTGCTGGCCCGGCTGCTGGAGATACCGCTCTTCGAGCTGATCCTCCGCGCCCATCTGGGCGAGCGTCTCCCCGCCGACCTCGGAACCCGCCGCGACGGCGCCGCGCGCCTGGACTACCCGTGCGCCGACCGCGCCGGAACCCTGACCGAAGCCCCCGCACGCCAGGAACTGACCGTCGACGGCGTGCATCTGACGTACCGTCCGCTGCGACCGGTGGGCGAGCGGCACGAGCTGTACCGCACCAACCGCGACTACCTCGGTGTCCTGCGGACCGTCGGCACCGACCAGGCGACGGTGGACCGCGTGTCGGCCGACTTCCTGGCCGCGCAGCGCTGGGAGATCCGGCCGTGACCGCGCCGACCGTGACGGACACCTGCGAGGCGGAGCTGCTCACCCGCGTGCTCAGCGCCCTGCTGCGGGAGGACGTGGTCGGGCTGCGCAGCCGCAGCACACTCGTGCACCGACCCGACGGCGCCTGGCTGCGGTTGCCCACCAGCGAGGACGCCCTGCTGCTGCCCGTCACCGAGGACGGCTACCAGTGCGAGCACCGCGCCCGGCTGCCCCTGCTCGCGTACGAGTCGGACGGCTCCGAGCTGACCTCGTACGAAGGGGTGCTCGGCGCGCTGCGTGAGCTCGCCAAGCCCGTGGACCGCGACGGCTTCGACGCGTTCGCCGAGGAGTGCCGTCAGACGCTGGACACGATGCGGCTGCACACGCGGACCCGGGACGAGACCGACCGGCGGCTCACCGACCGGTACGGGGACGATCCGGCCCGGTGGACGGGTCCGGCCTACGACACGCTGGCGGCCCGCCTCGACCATCCCGTCTACCCGACCGCGCGCGGCCGCGCAGGCCTGACCGAGGAGCAACTGCGGGCATACGCACCGGAGTTCCATCCCCGTTTCGCCCTGCGCTGGCTCGCCGTGCCGCGTGAGACGGTGACCCTGACCGGCCCCCTTCCCGAACTGTGGCCCTCGCCTGCGCGGCTCGGTCTGCCCGAGGTGGAACAGACCCATGTGGCGCTGCCCGTCCACCCGTTGACCGTGGGCGCGCCGCTCGACGAGGCGCTGCGGACCACCGGCCTCGCCGGCCGTGCGCTGCTCGCCGAGCAGGCCCACCTCGAAGTCGTGCCGACACTCTCGATGCGCACGGTCGCGGTAGCCGCGGATCCCTCCCTGCACCTCAAACTACCCCTGGTCACGGCCACCTTGGGTCTGCGCAACAAGCGCTCCATCAAGCCCGGCACGCTCGTCGACGGCGCGGCGGGGCAGCGCCTGGTGGAGGCGGTGGCCGCGCGCGAACCCCGTTTCCGGGACACGATCCTGCACGCCGACGAGACCACGTACGCGCATGCGGGCCACGAACTCCTCGCGGTTCTGTGCCGCCGCCTGCCAGCCACCCCCGAGGACTCCGTCGTGGTTCCGCTGGCCGCGCTGCTCGCCGAGGCGCCCGGCGGGCGACTGGTCCTCGACCACCTGGCCGACCGCTTCTACGGCGGCGATCCACTGGCCCTGTTCGACGCCTGTCTGTCGCTGCTGTTCGACTGGCAGACCACCCTGTTCGGCTACGGCATCGCGCTGGAGTCGCACCAGCAGAACGTCTCGCTGGTGCTGGCGCCGGGCGGTCCGCGGTTGCTGTTCAAGGACAACGACGGGCCCCGCGTCAACACCTCGCGACTTGCGGCCGTGCTGCCCGGGCCGTGGGGTTTCGACGACCCGCGGACCTTCACCGCCGGGGACGGGCCGGTCGCCGACGTGTTCGCCACCATCACCGTTCATCTGTGCGCGGGGGCCTACGCGTTCGGGCTCGCCGGACAGCGGGACGCACTGCTGAGGATTGTCCGCGCACGGCTCGCGGAGGCCGTCGACCGGCTCGGCGGTGAGGCGGGCGCGGTCCTGCGGGCGCACGTCCTCGAGGCGCCGCGGTTGCCGGTCAAGGCCATGGTCACGGCCGGCACGCTGCTCAGCAAGGAGCGCTCGGGCGCCGCGGACGTCAACAAGCACTACACGAGCGGCCCCAACTACCTGCTGCCCGACGGTGGTTGCGCATGAGCGCCGACACGCTGCGGATGCCGGGTACGGCGTTCACCCGCGGGCATGTGCACGCGGTCGCGGGCTGCTACTTCGTGGCGTCCTTCGCGGCGCTCGGGCTGCCGCCGTATCTCACTGAGATCCTCCCGGAGCTGGGTGACCGCCATGCCCGCTGGGCGGGGGTGCTGTACGTCGTGCCGACCGTGTTCGGTGCGCTGGGCGCCCCGCTGTGGGGGCGGCTCGCCGACCGCTACGGCCGGAAACGACTGCTGCTGCGCGCCCAGTTGGGGCTGGCCGTGGCCTTCCTGCTCGCGGGCTGGGCCGACTCCCTGGCCACGTTCACCGTGGCGCTGGTGCTCCAGGGCATCCTGGGCGGCACGTTCGCCGCCTCCAACGGCTACCTGGGGGCCGCCCTGGAGGGGCCGGCCCTGTCCAAGGCGCTCACCTTGATGCAGGGCAGCGCGCGGGCCGCCCTGGTCGTGGCCCCGATCGTGGTCGGCTCGCTGTCGGGCCGGCTGTCACCGCACCGCCAGTACGCCCTGCTCGCCGTACTGCCCCTGGCGGCGGCGCTGTTGCTGGCGGCACTGCCCGAACCGGAGCCTGCCGCGCAGGAGTCGGAGAACGACCCTCGGACGCCTGCCGTGCACGAGCCGCCGGTGATCTCACTCAAGGCCCTGTACGCCTTGGAGTTCGCCTTCGTCTTCTCCACCGTCATCTCCTTCCCCTATCTGATCGCCCTCGTCGACGACCGCCTCCCGGGCACCTCGCCGACCTTGTCCGGCGTGCTGTTCGCCCTCCCCCACCTGTGCTATCTGGTCTCGGCGCTGGCCGTGCACTCCGCCTTCCACACCCGCCCCCGCACCGGGATCGCGCTCGGCTTCGCCTGCATCGCGCTCGGGCTCGCCGGACACGGGATCGCAGGCTCCCTGCCCACGCTGATCGCCGTACGGCTGCTGCTGGGCGCGGGTCTCACGCTCGGCCTGGTGTGCCTGTCGGTGCTGGCCGCCGACTGCGCCAAGGGCAGGGCGCCGGGCGGGATGTTCGGCTCGCTGGAGTTCTTCTCCAAGGCCGGGGCGGTCGCCGCCGGAGTGGCCGCGGCGGCGGGCAGCGCCCGCTTCGGCCCGGCCGCACCCGTGCTCATCGGCAGCGCGGCCGCCGCCGTCACCGTACTGGCCACGGCCCTCCCCCCGCTCACCCCCCGCACCCGCAGGAGCCGCTGATGCCCTCGCTGACCCGTCCCCAGACCCCGTCCGGGGGGCCCGCGACCTCGCTCTCCGGGAGTACCGCCGCGCCCGCCGGGCTCCCCTCCGCCGACGACGTCGTGGCCCACACCCTCCTCAACTGCCTGTTGCGCGAGGTATCGGGCCCCGAGCACCAGTCGGTCGTCGCCGACGGCCGGCTGCTGCTGCGGCTGCCCCGCCGTGGAGTGCTGCTGCGGGTCGCGCTGCGCCGCACCTCGCTGCTGGGCTCGCACCGCTTCACCGGCCCCGTGAGCGAACAGGGCGGCGACGGCTGGTCGGAGGTGGACTGGCGGCGCCTGGCCGAGTACACGCACGACGAGCTGTCGCTGCGCACCGGTGTGCGCAACGAGGAGTTCCTGGAGCAGATCGCCTCCAGCCACGACGCCATCACCACCGCGCTCGCCGCGAAGCGACCCGCATGCCTCCCGGACGACCGGCTCTCCGCCTATCTGGCCTCCGAGCAGTCCCTGCTGTTCGGGCACCGCTTCCACCCCACGCCCAAGGCCCGCACCGGCGACCCGCACGCCTGGTCCGCCTACGCCCCCGAGGCCGGCGCCTCCTTCCCGCTGCGGCACCTCGCCGTCCGTGCCCACCTGATCGCCGAGGAGTGCGCGGACCCGTCGGCGACCGCCCCGCTGGACGGGCTGCGCACGGACCTCCCCGAGGGGTACCGGCTGCTGCCCGCGCACCCCTGGCAGTACGAGACGCTCCGGACCCACCCGGCCCTGCGCGCCGCCCTCGACCGCGGCGACGTCCTCGACCTGGGCCCGGGCGGGCAGCCCTTCGCGGCCACCGCCTCGGTGCGCACCCTGTACGACGGGGAGACCTTCCTCAAGTTCAGCCTGAACGTCCGGATCACCAACTGCCTGCGCAAGAACAGCAGTTACGAGCTGTCCGGCGCCGTCGCCCTGACCCGTGTGCTGGCCCCGGCACTCGCCGACCTGGCCGAGCGCTTCCCCGGCAGCGCCGTGCTGCGCGAGCCGGCCTACCGCACGCTGGCCCTCCCCGGCCCGGACGGCACCCCCGACCGCGAGCTGTTCGAGGGCTTCGGCGTCATCGTCCGCGAGGGCCTGCCGCGCCGCCTCGCCCCGGGCACGGTTCCCCTGCTCGCGGCGGCCGTCGCCGACGAGTATCCGACCGGCGCCGCCCACGTCTCCCGCCTCCTCGACGGAGCGGACGTACGCACGACCCTCGCCTGGTGGTCGACGTATCTCGATCTGCTCGTCCCGCCCGTCCTGGCCGCGTACTTCGACCACGGCCTGGTCCTGGAACCGCACCTGCAGAACGTCCTGCTGTGCGTCGGTGCCGACGGGATGCCCGCCCAGGTCCTCTTCCGCGACCTGGAGGGCACCAAGCTGGTGCCCGAACACCATGCCGAGACGCTGGCCGCGCTGCCGTCCGACGTCGCGGGCCCGATGACCTACGACGCGCAGCGCGGCTGGGACCGGGTCGTGTACTGCCTGCTCGTCAACCACATCGCCGAGCTGCTCGCCGCCCTCGCCGACCTGCACCCGCAGGCCGAGGCGGCCCTGTGGGCCCGGGTCCGCGGCACGCTCCAGGCGTACGCCGACCGTCACGGCTGCCCGCCGAGGCTCGCCGCCCTGCTCGCCGGGGTGCCGCTGCCCGCCAAGGCCAACCTGCTGACCCGCTGGGAGCGCAAGGCGGACCGGGAGGCCGGCTACGTCCGGCTGCCGTCCCCGCTCGCCGAGGACATCCTGCGCGACACGACCGGGAGCACCCGATGACGGACCCGACACCCGCGGTCCACGACCGCGTCCTGTCCCTGCCCTCCGCCGAACTGCCCGCGTACATCTACGACTTGGCGGCGCTGCGTGCCCATGCCGCGGCCGTCCGGGCCGCACTGCCCGCGCGGGTCGAGATGTACTACGCCGCCAAGGCGAACCCGGAGCCGGAGATCCTCGGCGCGCTCGGCCCGTACGTCGACGGCTACGAGGTCTCCTCGGGCGGTGAACTCACCCATGTCGCGGGGGCGGTGCCGGAGCTCCCGCTCGCCTTCGGCGGTCCCGGCAAGACGCCGGACGAGGTGCGGGCCGCGCTGGAGCTCGGCGTCGGGCGTTTCCATGTGGAGAGCGAGTACGAGCTGCGCATGCTGGCCGAGCTGGCGCGGACGTGTGCGCCGGGGCGACGGGTGGCGGTGCTGGTCCGCGTCAATCTTCCGGTCGCGGACGGGGCGCTGGCGGGCAGCTCACTGGCGATGGGGGGCCGTCCTACGCCGTTCGGACTGGATCCGGCGCAGGCCGTCGCCGTCGTCCGGGCGCTCGCCGACGGGACGTATCCGCACCTCGACCTACGGGGCGTTCACGCACACCTGGCCAGTGGACTGGAGGCGGCGGAGCAGCTGGCGGTGGCCGAGTCCGTGGTGACCTGGGCGAGGGGCCTCGGTGTTCCGCTCGCCGAGGTCAACATCGGCGGCGGCATGACCGTCGACTACGACGATCCGGAGCGCCGCTTCGACTGGTCCGCGTACGGCAGCGGGCTCGCCCGTCTGACCGAGGCGCACCCCGGGCTGACCCTGCGCATCGAGCCGGGGCGGGCGCTGACGGCGTACTGCGGCTGGTACGCCACCGAGGTGCTGGATGTGAAGCGCAGCCACGGCGAGGAGTTCGCGGTGGTCCGCGGCGGCACCCACCATCTGCGGACTCCGGCGACGAAGGGGCACGACCAGCCCTGCTCCGTGCTGAAGGTGGACGCCTGGCCGCACCCGTGGCCGCGGTCGGCCGCCGGAGGCGACCGCGTCACGCTGGCCGGGCAGCTGTGTACGCCGAAGGACGTCCTGGCCCGGCGGGTACCCGCGCCGGGGCTCAGGGCCGGCGACCGGGTGGTGTTCTCGCTGGCGGGGGCTTACGCGTGGAACATCTCGCACCACGACTTCCTGATGCACCCCCGGCCCGGTTTCCACTTCCTTCACCCTTCAACAGCAGGGTCGTGACCAGGTCACCGGCACAGCGAAAGGGCCGCCCGTCTCCGGGCGGCCCTTTCGCTGTGGGGGGACGTTCGATGCGGCGTCGGCGGGTTACAGGGCCCCCGGGAACCCGCTGGCGGCTCCCATGCGGGCGACCCGGTCCAGCTGCTCGAGGTTGTTGAGGCGGTTGAGGTGCCGCAGTTGCTCGGAGGGGCGCGGCACCTCGGCCCGGCGCTCCGCCGGGATACCGCTCTGGGCGAGCGAGTCGAGCGTGGAGATCGGGTTGAGCTCGCCGGCGTCCTTGTTCTGGATGGTCGCGTCGGACGCACAGGCAAGAGGTGCGGCAAGGGCGGTGATTCCTGCGGCGAGACCAACGGCGGCGACGATACGTCGTGTTGAGATCATGCTTCCCACAACGCCACCGGACCCGCGGCGGTCACGGCCACGCCCCGCCGCTCACCCATCAGGGGCAGTGCTCCGGCTGCGCTTGCCGAGGCTGCCGCGGCGGAGGAGCCTCAGAGGAGAGGTCCTTCGCGGCCCGCAGCTCCTCGGGTCGCAGCCCTCGAAGGAGGTCATCATGGGCACCACGGCAACTCCCGGCTTCAGCGCGGACACCCTGCGCAAGGGGGTCGAAGGACACACGGCGGCGGATCTTCTGTCGCTCTACACGGACGACGCGCAGATACGCATCGTCGACCGCAACACCCAGCCCAGCCAGCCCAAGGTCCTGCGCGGTCGCCAGGAGATCGGCGCGATGTTCGAGGACATCTACAGCCGCGACATGACGCACCACATGGACCAGTGCATCGTTCAGGGCGACCACGCCGCCTACAGCCAGTCCTGCCAGTACGCGGACGGAACGCGTGTCCTGGCCGAGTCGATGATCACGCTGCGCGACGGCAAGATCGCCGAAGAGGTCCTGATCCAGGCATGGGACGAGTAGGAGGCGGAACCGCGAGGGTCCAGGTCACCTCCCGATTGACCTGGACCCTCTCGGCCCGTGCGACGCTGGGACGAGTGCGCCCGGCCCGGCCTCGGACGGGCACGGCACAACGGCTGGCGTCGGTGGCCGTGCTGCGGTCGATACTGAGAGCGAGGCGGTCCCGCCCGCTTCCCGCTGCGCGCAGACGGCGCGTCCTGCACCGGTGAAAGCGGCTTCAGACCGCCGTGGCGGCTCGGCCAGTCTGGGGGCGGGCCGTGACTGGCGCTGAGGTGGAGCACCACCGGGGAGCGGCCACGCGGAGTCGATGCCGTGCGCCTGGGCGATACGGTCACACCAGCCCAGGAGTGGATCATGTCCCAGGCCCGGCTCATCGACGGCACCTCCCTTGCCCGGCGCATCGTCGAGGACACGGCCAAGCGGGCGGCCGACCTCACCGAACGGACCGGAACGGCGCCCTGTCTGGCGACGGTGCTGGTCGGCGAGGACCCCGCCTCGGTCACCTACGTCCGGATGAAGCGCCACCGCTGCCGCAAGGCCGGCATCGACTCCCGCCACGTGGAGCTTCCCGCCGCCACGACCACCGCCGAACTCGTCGGCGCCCTGCGTTCCCTGTCGAGCGACCCTGCTGTGCACGGCATTCTGCTGCAGCACCCGATGGGTGAGCACATCGACGAGCGGGCCGCGTTCGAGGCGATCGCGCCCGAGAAGGACGTCGACGGCGTCACCTTCGCCTCGTTCGCGACGATGAGCTTCGGCCTGCCGGGCTTCGTGTCGTGCACCCCGGGCGGCATCATGCGGCTGCTCGACGAGTACGGCGTCGACCCGTCGGGGAAGCGGGCCGTGGTCGTGGGCCGCAGCGCCATCCTCGGCAGGCCGGCCGGCATGCTGCTGCTCGCCCGTGACGCGACGGTGACGTACTGCCACTCCCGCACCCGGGACCTGTCCTCGGTCGTGCGGGAGGCGGACATCGTGCTCGCCGCCGCGGGCCGGCCGCGGCTGATCCGGGGCGAGGACATCAAGCCCGGCGCGGTCGTGATCGACGCCTGCTACAACCCGGGCAACATCGGCGAGGTCGACTTCGACTCGGCCGTGGAGCGGGCCGGGCTGATCACTCCGGTGCCGGGCGGTGTCGGTCCGATGACGGTCGCCACGCTGCTGGAGCAGACCGTGGATGCCGCCGCCCGGCAGCTCGGGGTGTGATCAGCGCATCCAGGCGCTGTAGTCCATGACGTCGCCGGCCTTGACGCCGTACTGCGGCTCCGCCCTGGTGAAGACGGTCTCCAGGCCGAGGACCGCGCCGGTGGACGGCTGCATGATCAGCATCCGGCGGTATCCGGCGCCCTCGTACTCGTACGCCTGGCCGCGCCGCCCGAGCCGGTCGGTGACCTGGCCGGCCGGCCGCAGCCCCTCGGTGCCCGCGAGGAGCCGGGCCAGCGTCGCGGACTCCCGGGCGCCGAGGGTCCAGTGGTCGAGCAACACCGCTACTGCGTCGAGGAGTTCGGGAGTCGTCAGCCTGGTGTGGGAGTACGTGGCTTCCTGGAGATAGGCCCGCAGCCGCGCCGTGTCGTTCGGCGGCGGCGACTCGGGCGGCGCGTCGCTCCAGCTCGGCGGGTAGCTCTGCTTGCTGATGACATGGCCGTCCTCAACCAGGTGCGGATCACCGCCGTCGTCGCGGACCACCGGCCGGCCGGGGTGGCGCGGGTCGGTCGCCACCACGAGCTCCGTGTGGCTGCTGTCGGCCTTCCAGCGCACGACCCGCTCCTCCGGGAGCGTCACCGGAGGCTTGTCGTCGCTCATGCCCAGGCTCCAGGACTGCACATGCGTGCCTTTGCGCAGCTTCGGCGCATCCTCGGCCGTGGTCTGCCGCTGCGCACGGTCGGCAAGTTCGTCCAGGGGTACGGGGGTGGAGTCGGCCTGGACGACCAGCGGGCGGGGTGCGGCGACGGCAGGCGCGGTGCCGGGGCCGCCGAGCAGCAGCGTCAGCGCGGTCGCGGCGACGACGGCGGTGGCGGCCAGGCCCCAGACGAGCCGGGTGCGGCGGCGGCCCTTGGGGCGCTCGTGCAGCAGCCGGTTGAGCCGGCGTTCGGCGTGGTGGTCGAGGGGGCCGTCGCCGTAGTGGGGACCGTCGACCGGTACCGGGTTGGCGCGGCGCAGGAGTTCGAGTTCGTCAGCCATGGCCGTGTCCCTTCGAGGGGGTCGCGTCGGCGGAGGGCGCGGTGGGGCGCAGAGGACCCATGCGGTCTATCTCGGCTCTCAGCCGGCGCCGGGCGCGGTGCAGCCGCATCGCTGCGGCCCTTGTGCCGCAGCCGAGGGCGACGGCCACCTCGTCGACGCCCAGTTCCTCCCATGCCGTCAGGCGCAGCACCTCCTGATCGGCCTCGGACAGCCGGGCCAGCGCCTCGTGCACCCAGGCGCCCGGTGTCTCCGCGTCGGGGCTCGCCACGATCTGCCGGCCGTGTGCGGTCTCGTCGTTGCCCAGCCGGTCGACCAGCCGGCGCCGCCGCCCGTAGCCGCGTACCGCGTTCGCCAGGCAGTTGCGGGCCACGCCGTACAGCCAGGGCAGCGGGGATCCCGGCAGGTCGGCCCGGCGTCGCCAGGCAACCGTGAACACCTCCGCCACCACTTCCTCCACCTCGCTGGTCCGCCCGTCCAGTCGCCGCGCGACATAGCGGCTGACCGCCCAGTAGTGCTCGCGATAGGCAGCGGCGAAGATCTCGTCGTTGCTCATGTCCCGTTCGTGTCCGGCACCATCCGGATCGTCACACCCGTTTCCGTGATTCTCGTCGCGTCATCCGAGTGTGACCGGCGTGCCCGGACCGGACACAGGCGGGGCATGAGGCACCTCAAGTGGCTGACGACCACTGATCACAAGACGATCGGAACGCTGTATCTGGTCACGTCGTTCGCGTTCTTCCTGATCGGCGGCGTGATGGCGCTGCTGATGCGCGCCGAGCTGGCTCGACCTGGTCTGCAGATCATGTCGAACGA
>NZ_JBSFHW010000040.1:0-100640 GCF_053597275.1 Streptomyces sp. NPDC001492
GGCCGAGGAAGAGGTCGTCCATCCCTTCGCCCGCAAGCACATCGACGGCGGCGCCCGCACCACCTCGTGGCTGGCCACGACCGGATGGCTCTCCTACGCTCTGGCCACCCGTCCCACCCTGCTGACGATGGCGTTCGGCGGCGGCTCAGTGCCAGCTGTGCGGGGCGCGGAAGCCGCCCTCGCGCTCCAGGCGGCGCCAGCCTGCTTTGGCGCGGCCGCGGTGGGTCTGGGTGTCGTCCGACGGGGCGGCCGCGGCGCGGGCCAGGAGGACGGCCGTGATGGCGGCGACCTCCTCGGGCTCGGCGTGGCCCTTCTCGACACGAATGTCAGGGGAGTTCATAGGTCTCAGTCTCCGTGAGAGAGGTTTCCGCGAGGGTGTCGCGGAGGGTCCGCTGGGTTACTGCGGGGGGTTGCCGTGCTTGCGGGACGGCAGATCGGCGTGCTTGGTCTGCAGCATCGCCAGGGAGCGGATGAGGATCTCTCGGGTCTCGGTCGGGTCGATGACGTCGTCGACCAGGCCGCGCTCAGCCGCGTAGTAGGGGTGCATCAGCTCGGACTTGTACTCCTTGACCATGCGGGCCCGCATGGCCTCGGGGTCCTCGGCCTCTGCGATCTGTCGCCGGAAGATGACGTTGGCGGCCCCTTCGGCGCCCATCACGGCGATCTCGTTCGTCGGCCAGGCATAGGTGAGGTCGGCACCGATGGACTGGCTGTCCATGACGATGTAGGCACCTCCGTACGCCTTGCGCAGGATCAGCGAAATCCTCGGCACGGTCGCGTTGCAGTAGGCGTAGAGGAGCTTCGCGCCGTGGCGGATGATTCCGCCGTGCTCCTGGTCGACACCGGGGAGGAACCCCGGGACGTCCAGGAAGGTGACGATCGGGATGTTAAAAGCGTCACACATCTGGACGAAACGCGCAGCTTTTTCCGATGCCTCGATGTCCAGGACGCCGGCGAGGGTCTGCGGCTGGTTGGCGACGATGCCCACCACCTGGCCGTCCAGGCGGCCCAGCGCACAGATGATGTTGCGCGCCCAGCGCTCGTGGACCTCCAGGTACTCGCCGTCGTCGACGATCTCCTCGATCACCTTGGCCATGTCGTACGGCCGGTTGCCGTCCGCCGGGACCAGGTCGAGCAGCACGTCGCTGCGGCGGTCCGCCGCGTCCGTGGACTCCACCCGCGGCGGGTTCTCCCGGTTGTTCTGCGGGAGGAGGGAGAGCAGGTAGCGGACCTCGGCGATGCAGGTCTCTTCGTCGTCGTAGGCGAAGTGGCACACGCCGCTGGTCTCCGCGTGGACGTCCGCGCCGCCCAGGCCGTTCTGGGTGATCTCCTCGCCGGTCACCGCCTTGACCACGTCCGGGCCGGTGATGAACATCTGCGAGGTCTCGCGGACCATGAAGACGAAGTCCGTCAGGGCCGGCGAGTACGCGGCGCCACCGGCGCAGGGGCCGAGCATCACCGAGATCTGCGGGATGACGCCGGAGGCCTTGGTGTTGCGCTGGAAGATGCCGCCGTAGCCGGCGAGCGCCGAGACGCCCTCCTGGATACGGGCGCCGGCGCCGTCGTTCAGGGAGACCAGCGGGGCGCCTGCCGCGATGGCCATGTCCATGATCTTGTGGATCTTGGTGGCGTGGGCCTCGCCCAGCGCGCCGCCGAAGATGCGGAAGTCATGGGCGTAGACGAAGACCGTACGGCCCTCCACCGTGCCCCAGCCGGTGATCACACCGTCCGTGTACGGCTTCTTCGCCTCCAGGCCGAAACCGACCGCGCGGTGCCTGCGCAGCTGCTCGACCTCCTGGAAGGAGCCCGGGTCGAGGAGCAGCTCGATGCGCTCCCGGCCGGTCAGCTTGCCCTTGGCGTGCTGCGCCTCGGTCGCCTTCTCGCTCGGGCCGGCCAGCGCCTGCGCACGGATCCCGTGCAGTTCGGCCACTCGCCCGCGCGCGTCCGTCGGCTCACCCGGCGCCTCATCCAAAACGGTCATGTAGTGACCTTACGAAGCCCACCCAAGAAAGCGAGCCGTCGACTCCGTACAGTCTCCGGCCCGTTTTCCTGGTGCCACTGAACAGAACCCCGGCGGCATGCAGGCCTTCCGACTGCTCAGAGGGCGTCCGGCTTGTAGGGGACCCACAAAGCCGTCAGGTGAGAGCCAGCTCACAGCGATGAGTCGCACATGACACGCCTGGGGTAATCCGGAGCGTCGTTCGGCGGCCGGCGCAGAGGACTTCGACGGTGTCGTCGGCTCGCACCACCCCGCGCACCGGGTGGCTCCAGGTGATCTCGAACGGCTCGCCCGTTCGGGGTGGCTCGCTCACGCAGAGGGTAGCGGTGCGAGCGTGATGGCGTACGAGGACGCTCGCGGCCGCTGAGGCGGTCAGCGGGCCCGCCGTGCCGGGTCCCCAGAAGTTGGCGGCCGTCAGCCCGAGGGAGGGGACGCGGACGGCCTGGCAGGTGCTGTCGTTGGCGAGGAGCGACAGCCAGTGGGGGTCGGCGGCGCGGGAGGCCACGGCTCGGCGGGAGGCCCCGGGCATGAGGACGTAGACGTACGTGGCGTCGGTGGGGTCCGTGCCGTGGTCGAGCCAGAGGGTCTGCCAGCGGCGGGTGGCCCGCCGGGTGGTGCTGGTGGTGTTGATGTCGGACCAGGCGCCGGTGCGGTCCTCACGGAGGGTGTGCAGCCCGCCGCCGGGGACGACCCAGCCGCCGTGACCCTCCAGATGGGCCCAGCCCCTCCCCCGTACGAACTCCTGCGTCCCGCCCTCCCCCAGGTTGCGGTTGTCCACGACGGTCTCGACCGGGACGCCGTCGGAGCAGGTGATGCCCGCGCCGAGGCAGACCACCGCGTCCGTGACGCAGAACCACGACTTGCGGGCCTGGAGCGTCGAGCCGAGGCCCTTGAGGTGCTGGCCGACGGCCGCGTACTCGCCGTCCGTCGTGCCGCCGACCCAGCGAACGTCCGGCTTGGGCGCGCCCCACTCGCCGCCCGCCTTGTCGGGCAGCGGAAGGGTGGAGACGGTGGTGCCCGGGAGGCGGTACCAGTCGACGGTGGGCCAGAACCAGTCCGTGTACTGATCGGACCGACCGCTGCGCCCTTTCGGCCACCAGTAGAGCATTCCGGCGCCCGTGTGCCAGCCGCGCGGGTTCTCGCCGTTGCCGCACTCGTAGTACGCGATGCGGTCGCTGCACATGGCGATGCTCGCCGTGAAGTCCGGGCCGCGGTGGACGGCGCGGTCCATGGCCGGGAAGAGGCGGTGGCCGACGGGTTCGGGGGCGGCCGGGACCGGTGCGCCGGCGACCGCGTGCAGCCGGGCCAGGTCGGCGACGCCGAACTGAGGCGCCGTCAGGATCGGTGTCACGGTGTCCCGTTCGATCCAGCCCTTGAGGTACGAGTGCCAGCGGTCCCGTTCCGCCGCGCTCGCCCCGCCGGCCAGCAGGGCGACCGCCGCGATGATGCCCTGCCCGTGGAAGTGGTCGCTGCGCATGACCTGGCGGTCGTCGCTCTTGAGGTAACCGCGGCTGATCGCACGGCCGTTGACGCCGTCCATCACCAACCCGTCGTGGATCAGGGGCGCATAGGCGTGCTCGACGCTGTCGAGGACGATCTGCCGGTTCGGGTCGGTCACCTCCCACGCGGATCCCGCGAGGAGCGTGAAGAGGCGGCCGAGGCCGTCGAGCATCACCTGTCCGTACGTCCCCGAGTACGCGACCCAGGTGTGCTGCACGAACGAGCCGTCCGCGTACAGCCCGTCCCCCTTCGTGACGTACGGGAAGACCGGGGAGAGGCCGTCGCGGGCGAGGGCCAGCTTGGCGTCCGCGCGGCCCAGGATGCCGCGCAGGGCGACCGAGCGGCACAGGTCGACGCGGTTGGCGCCGGTGGAGGTGCCGGAGTAGTCCGTGAGCATCGTGTCGGGGATGAAGTGGTCGACGGCGGCGCAGGCCGCTTGCCGCCGGGCATCGGTGAGGTCGTCGTACAGGACCGCCGTGATGTCCATCAGCAGGCGGGGGCTGCCGATCTGCCATTCCCACCAGTTGCCGTAGCGGGTGGTGGAGGGGTTGTAGATCGTGGCGGAGAGGTGGTCGAGGCCGCGCAGGACGGCCTCGAGGAGGGCGGGGTCGCCGGTCGAGCCGGTGCCCTGCTGGACGTAGGCCTGGGTCATCGTCCACAGGCGGCCGTAGCTCTGGGTGATGCCGGAGGGCGGGTCGTAGGGGTAGCCGGGCCAGAGGGAGGTGGGGGTGGGGGCCATGGTGGCCCGGGCGGCGCGGGCGAGTGCGCCGGTTTCGGCGAGCCGGGAGGCGTACGGCTCCGCGGTGGGGTCGTAGCCGGCGCCGAGGGCGAGGTCGAGCCAGCGGCGGCGGAGGGCGTCGTAGGGGTCGGGGGCGGCGGCGCGGGCGGGGGGCGCGGCCGTGGCCAGGAGGGCCGCCGCGAGTAAGACAGCTCTGCGGGTGGGTCTCATGGAACCCCTGCGGTGTGTGGTCATGCCATGGGCACCTACCACCTCAGCGTAACCACGCCAACACTTTGCGGATGACGTTGAAACCCGAAGGGAATAGGTCTACGGTCGTTCCCGTTGAGTAGTTCAACGTTCAACATACTCACCCAGGGAGCACCGTCATGACGAACCCCGACCTGACCGCACTGACCGGCGACTACACGATCGACACGGCCCACTCCACCATCGGCTTCACCGTCCGCCACGCCATGGTCACCAACGTCAAGGGCAAGTTCCTCGACTTCACCGGGTCCCTGCACCTGGACGGCGGCGACCCGTCCGCGTCGTCGGCCTCCATCGACGTCAAGATGGACAGCATCGACACGGGGTCGGCCGACCGTGACGGTCACCTGAAGAGCGCGGACTTCTTCAAGATCGACGAGTTCCCGACCATGACCTTCCGCTCGACCTCGGCGGAGGCCCTGGGCGGCGAGGACTACCGCATCACCGGCGATCTCACGATCCTCGGCACCACCAAGCCCCTCACCATCGACCTCGAGTTCAACGGCGCCGCGAAGGACCCCTTCGGCAACGAGCGCGTGGGCTTCGAGGGCAAGGCGGAGATCAAGCGCTCCGAGTGGGGTCTGACGTGGAACGCGGCGCTGGAGACGGGTGGTGTGCTGGTCTCCGACAAGATCAAGCTGAACTTCGACATCTCGGCGATCAAGAACGCCTGATCCGGCGCCTGAACCCGCCCCACTGAGCCTTCACGGCATCTGCACCTGAGCGCGCCCGTCCTTCTGCATCAGAGGGGCGGGCGCTCGGTCATGCCCATGGAACGTCAGACCCAGGGGGACCCATGACCAAGAAGTCAGGACCACAGCACTATCCGGGAGCCGACCGCACCCACTGGTACCAGAAGCGCTGGCCGGGCGACGCCATGGAGGTCAACGTCGTCGTCCTGCACACCACCGAGTGCCGCACGCTGCCCGACTACGACGGCGGCCGGATGGCGCCGAACCTGACGGCGGTGCCGGACCTCACGGGCCGCAAGCTCGGCTGGTTCCAGCACTTCGACATCGACGTCTCCTCGCGCGCCCTGGTCAACCTGCCCGGCGGTGTCGAGACGAACACGCTCAATGTCTGCCAGGTCGAACTGGTCGGCACCTGCGACCCCGCCACCCACCGGACGTGGACGGATGCCGGGAAGGCGCACCTCTACTGGCCCGAGGCCCCGGAGTGGGCGCTGCGCGAGCTCGCCCGGTTCCTCGCCTGGATGCACGAGGAGCACGAGGTGCCGCTGAGCGGGCCCGAGCTGTGGCCGCCGTACCCGAAGTCGTTCGGGAGCCGGGCCGGGCAGCGGATGAGCGGGCGGGAGTGGAACGCGTTCAACGGGGTGTGCGGGCATACGCATGTACCCGAGAACGACCACGGGGATCCCGGGGCGATCGACTTCGACGGGTTGCTCCGGTTCGCGAAGTCGGCACTGGACGACTGAGCCGGCAGCTCAGCCGCCTTCGGGGACTCGGGACGCAGGGGCGGTCGCACTGATTTCTCGTGCGTCCCGTTTCTTCGAACGGTCACCGTCGGCAGATCTGCCGCACCGCGCGGTCGATGCCGGCGAGTTGGGCGGCGGTGGGCACGACGGGGGCCCGGCCCTCGCGGCGGGCGTTGCGCACGGTCACGAACAGCAGGGGCGTTCCCTGCCGCGGCAGGGGCAGCTGGCAGTAGACGTTCAGGCGGGTGTGCAGGATGCGGACCTGACCGGGCAGGAGCGCGGCGCCGGGAACGGGGAGGGTCTGCAGGAAGCCGTCGTAGCCCTGCCTCGTTCCCGTGAGGGTGACGGGAGAGGCGGAGGCGACGCGGAGGGTGATGCCGAGGTCCAGGGTGTAGCGCTGCGGCATCTCCACAGCGGTGATCCGGACGGTGGTGGCGGCGACCGGGTCGGGCGGCGGGCGCGTGGCGACGACGTATCCGAGAAGCACGCCCAGCAGGACCGCGCAGACCATCCCGACGACCGTCACCCGGACCCGGCGCGACAACGCCCGCCATCGCTCACCGAGCAGCGGTCGATCGTCGCCGAAGCCCTCGACGACGTCCTGTTCCTCCCCCTCGGGCGGGGTCACCATTCCCCAAGGGTAGGAGCGCGTGCGGTCGTTGGACATCCGTCGGAGCAGTCTTTGCCGCCGTCGCCCGCCTCCGCGGCACCGGCAGCAGCCACCACGCCGACGCCACCGACAGCGCCGCGCCCACGGCGATCCCTTCGAGGCGGGTAGGCAGCAGGTGCGCGGCGTCCTGGCCGAAGTAGCCGAGGAGGAGGGAGAGGGCGCAGGTCATTCCGGCGGCCCAGTAGGCGTAGTTGAGCGGGCGCAGCCACAGGGCGACCGCGAGGATCGTGAACATCAGCGCCACGGAGGCGTGACCGGTGACGCCGGCCGCGGCCACGCCCGTCGCCAGCAGCGTGCCGACACAGGCCCCGGCGAGGCGCTCGATCCCCTTGCGCAGCACGTCGTTCCGGCCGCGGTTGCCGCTCGCGGCGACGTACGCGGTGAGGACCACCCAGGGCCAGTGGTCGTCGAGGACCAGGCGGCCGAGGGCGAAGGCGCCGGCGATGCCGGCCGCCATCTGGAGGGCCATGCGGGTGCTCGGGCGGGGGTGCAGACGGGAGCGGCGCGGCGGCTGCTCGGGGACCGGCTCGGCGCGCCAGGGGCCGTACCGGTCTCCCAGTCCCTGCACCAGCCAGACCGAGCAGCACGCCAGCGCCCCGACCAGCGCCGACCAGAACCAGGTCACCAGCCCGCTCTGCGCCTCGGGCGGCAGTGCGGGGCCCGGGACGACCAGGAGGGCGATGAGCGGGAGCGTCAGCAGGGTGCCGGCCTTCGTGGCGGCCGGGCCGTAGCGGCGGATCCAGATGGCCAGCGAGATGCCCGCGGTGAAGACGGCGGCCCCGATCACGTAGTGGGCGGCGATCAGCCGGCCGAGGAAGATCGACGCGCCTGCCGTCACGGGCAGCACCACCAGCGCGGTGAGCCGGCGGCGGGTGTCCGCGGTGCGCTGGGTCGAGGACAGGGTGAGCGACAGGGCGACCGCGAGGACGAGCACGTCGGTGTGCAGTCCGGCGGCGCCCTCCAGCACGAGGGCGGCGGCCCAGCAGAGCAGCATCGCGGTCATCGTCAGAGCCGCTTCGTACGCGTTGCGTATTAATTTTGCGGTCACTCACCCGACAGTACAGGCCTTGCTGGCATCCAGATAGTAAGTAATCGCGTACGATCTCTTCCATGGACCATCTCGCCGAAGCCGCCCGCATCCGCCGTGGCGTCATGCGTCTGAACCGTCGGCTGCGGCAGGAGCGCGGCGACGGGAGTCTCAGCGCCAACCAGCTGTTGGTCCTCGGCCACCTGCACCGTCACGGTTCGGCCACCCCCGGCGAGGTCGCGGCGGCCGAGCGGCAGCGGCCGCAGTCGCTGACCCGGGTCTTCGCGGAGCTGGAGGCGGAGGGGCTGATCGTGCGGGAGCCGGGCGCGGTCGACCGGCGGCAGTCCGTGCTGTCGCCGACCGAGGCGGGGCGGCGGGCGCTGGAGCGGGACATGGCCGAGCGGGACGCCTGGCTGTCGCGTGCGCTGGCGTCGCTGAGCCCGACCGAGCGGGGCCTGCTGGAGCTGGCGGGGGCGCTGATGGAGCAGCTGGCGGACGCGGAGGTCTGAACCGCCCTTGCGCAGGGGCCTCAGAAACCTCCGCCGAAGTCCCCGCCGCCCCCGAAGTCCCCTCCCCCGCCGTCGCCGAAGCCGCCCCCGAAGTCACCCGGGTCGAAGTCCGCGCCGGAGGTGTCCCCGCCCTCGTATCCGCCGCCGAAGTCCCCGTAACCCGTTCCGTAGTCGGCCGCGTACGACGGGGTCGCCATCATGCTGCCCAGCAGGGTGCCGACGAGCAGGCCGGGCAGCAGGCCGCCGCCGAAGTAGCCGCCCGCCCAGGGGCCGTAGGCCGGGCCCGCGTCCCAGTACGGGCGGCGGCCCTGATCGGTGTCGACCTCGCGGACGACGGGGTCGCGGCCGTCGGCGAGGCGGGTGGCGTCGGCCGCGCAGACGGGGACCTCGCGCGGGGCACCGCCCGGGGGCGTCCACTCGGCGTCGGCGACGGACGGGCCGTGGCGGGGGTCGAAGAAGCAGGGCGGCCGCCGTTCGGGCAGCGGGCGGCCCTCGCGGCGGGCGGCGAGCAGCGCCAGCGAGAAGCGGCCGTCCTCCAGGGCCTGGGTCACGGCCCGCACGTCCTCGGGTCTACGGGCCTCGGCCATGGCCGACTTCGCCTGCTCGTAGGCGTCCAGTGCCCGTTCGTAGTCGGCACGCATGGCGTCGTCGGCGCCCGCCTCCGCCGGGTGGAAGTCGAGACGGTCCAGTTCCTCGCCGAAGGCCGTGATGTCCTCGTTGACCACGACCCGCAGTCGGTCCAGCGCGGCCCGCTGCTCCTCGGCCCTGCGGCGCCGGTTGCGGCGTACGAGCGTGTAGGCGCCCGCGCCGCCGGCCACCACCACCGCGCCCGCGGTGATCAGCGCGGTGGTCGAGATCCCGCCGCCACCTGAGGAGGGTCCCCAGCCCGACGGGGCGGAGCCGCCCATGTTGGTGAGGGCGCTGTTCGTGAAGTCGGTCAGCTGGGTGTGGGCGTCCTTCTCCCCCTGGACGCTGGTGACCAGGTTCTGCACGGCGGTGCGCGGCAGGACGGAGGAGTCGGCCCTCGCGTCGAAGCGGTCGCCCAGGCGGATCGCGTACAGGCCCGTGATGCCGGTGGCGGTGCGCAGGTTCCGGAAGAGGTTCGCCGTGGGGTAGCCGGCGGGCAGGACCGCCACGAAGAGGGGCTTGTCGGCGTCCTTGATCTGCTTGGCCAGGGCGTCGGCCTCGCCGGACGACAACTGGGCGCTCGCCGCCGGGTCGACGTAGACCGGGCCCTTGCGCAGGGCCTCGGCGATCGTCGAGACGCTCGTGGCGGCGGAGGCCGGCGGGGAGCCCGCCGACAGTACGGTCAGGGCGGCGAGCAGCAGGGCCAGGAGCAGCCCCGGGAGGCTTCGGGTCCGTACGACGGCCTTCATGGTTCGAAGCTACCCGAAGCCTCCCAAAACTGGTCGTCCTCGCCGGTGTCGTCCTCCTCAGGTGGTGGCGCGGTAGGCCGTGATCAGCTTCTCCACGGCCGCTTCGTACCGTCCGGTGAGCGAGAGGTGGTCCGCGTCGGCGAAGGGTTTCGCCACCGCCTGCGTGATGCCCGTGCCCGCCTTCTGCTGGACGATCAGCCGGGCCTTGGTGACGAGCGCGCGGCCGGTCTCGTCCGCGCCCTTCTTCTCGGCGCCGGCGGCTGCCACGGCGAGCGCCTTCAGAGTCGCCGCACCGCCCTCGGGCACCTTGGTCAGGGTCGTCAGACCCCAGCCGTACGGGAACTGCGGGTCGTACGCCGTGTCGCCGACGTTGATCGGCAGCTGGGCCTCGGACTTCGGCCAGGTGACCGGGAGCTGACCGGTGAAGGGGCGTTTGCCGTACAGCACGTCGGCCACCCCGTCGCCCTCCGTGCCCGGCAGCCAGGAGGCGACCAGGCCGTCGATCTCGCCGAGCCGGTCACCGATCAGCTGGGGGCGTCCGGAGACGATCAGCACCGCGCACTTCATGGCCGCGCACACCTTGTCGACGGCGGCCCGGTCGGCGGCGGAGAGCTGCAGATCGTGCCCGTTGCCGACGTCTCCGACGCCCTCGGCGTACGGGGTCTCGCCGACGACGACCACGCCGACGTCATAGCCGGCCGTGGGCGCGGAGGCGTCCTTGGAGTAGGTGACGTCTCCGTCCTTGCGCATCCCGGCGAGGATCGTCGTGCCCTCGGTGTGGGTGCCGGACGCGCCCTGCCAGGTGACGGTCCAGCCGCCGGTCTGGTTGCCGAGGTCGTCGGCGTTCGACCCGGCCACATAGACCTTCTGGTTCTGCTTCAGGGGCAGCACGCCGTTCGCGTTCTTCAGCAGGACCTGCGACTCGGCGGCCGCCTGCCTCGCGACGGCCCGGTGCGCGGCGGAACCGATCGCCGGGGCGCCGCTCGTGTCGGCGTACGGCTTCTCGAAGAGCCCCAGCCGGAACTTCTGCGTGAGGATGCGCGAGACGGCGTCGTCGATCCGCCGCTCGCTGATGCGACCGGCCTTCACCTCGTCGACGAGCTGCGCGGTGAAGTCCTTGTACGAGTACGGCACCATCATCATGTCGACGCCCGCGTCGACGGATGTGCGCACGTGGGAGGAGTAGTCGCCGGGGAGCTGGTCGATGGCGTTCCAGTCGCTGATCACGAAGCCGTCGAAGCCCATCCGGCCCTTGAGCACACCGTTGATCATGTCGGCGCGGGCGTGCATCTTCACCGGGCCCTGTCCGTCGCCGAGGATGTCGAGCGAGGAGTACGACGGCATGACCGTACCGATGCCCCGGTCGACGGCGGTCCGGTACGGAGCCAGGTGGACGGCCTCCAGCTGCTGCCGGGTGACCTTGGTGACGCCCTGGTCGATGGTGTACGTGCCGGTCGTGGACGAGCCGTACTCGGTGCCGCCGTCGCCGACGAAGTGCTTGGCGGTGGCGAGGACCTTGTCGTCGTGCTTCAAGTCCCGTCCGTCCGCCCGCCCTTGGAGGCCCTGGATGATCGTCTCCATGGACTCGACGAGGGCCGGGTCCTCGCCGAAGGACTCGTAGGAGCGCCCCCAGCGTTCGTCGCGGGAGACACAGAGGCAGGGGGCGAAGTCCCAGGGGATGCCGGTGGAGCGGACCTCGGACGCGGTCACCGCGCCTGCCTTCTCCGCCAGGCGGGGATCGCGGGTGGCGCCGAGGCCGATGTTGTGCGGCATGATCGTGGCCCCGACCAGGTTGTTGTGGCCGTGGACGGCGTCGACTCCGTAGATCAGCGGAATCTGGAACCGCGTTGCCTGCGCCCGCAGTTGGAAGCCGTCGATCATCTTCGCCCAGGCCTCGGGGGTGTTGGGCGTGGGCGTGGAGCCGCCGCCGGACAGGAGCGAGCCGAGGTCGTAGGCGGCGACGTCCCCGCCGTTCCCCACGGCTCCGCGCTCGGCCTGGGTCATCTGGCCGGCCTTCTCCGCCAGGGACATACGGGAGACGAGGTCGGCGACGCGCTTCCTGACCGGCAACTTGGCGTCCAGGTACGGCAGTCCGTGGGCGTCGATGACCGCCTGCGGGGTCTCGGCCGGGGGCTTGGCGCCGGTGACCGTGAGCTTGAGCGGGATCGTCTCGGCGGGCTCGGCGGACTTGTCGCGCAGGGTCGGTACGTGGATGGTCCGCGTCGCACCCGAGGCCGTACCGGCGGGGAAGGTGAGGGTTCCGGTGACCGGTGTGTAGTCCTTGCCGGGGTCGGCCGTACCGCCGGTGGTCTCGTACGTGACGGTCACTGGGTCGTCGACGGGGGCGGAGCCGGTGGTGGCGAGGGTGACCTTGACGGTGGCCGTGCCGCCCTCCTTCACCGGGTACACGGCGGCGTCCGTGGTGACGGAGGCACGCAGGGACTGGTCGGCCTTGCCGTACAACTCGACGTCGTCCATGGCGAATCGGCCCTTGACGCCGACCGGGAGGGTGACGGAGTAACCCCACATCTGCGTCAGCCCGAGGACGTGGTCGATGCCGCCGACGGGCTGGTAGTCGGTGCGGTAGACGAAGTCGGTGAAGGGGATCTCGACCTGTTTCCAGCCGGTGAAGTCGTCGGTGAAGGAGGTCGTCCAGAGTTCGGAGGCCTCGCCGTTCGCGCCGCCGTCCTTGATCTCGAAGGCGACCTTCTTGTTGGTGTCCTGGCCGTCCCACCAGAAGCGGATTCCCTTGTGGGCGGACCAGTCGTGGGCGGGTGCGTTGGCGGCGTAGTCGTGGGTGAAGCCGCCGTAGCCGCTGATGTCGTAGGTGCCGGTGAGCACCTTCTCGCCCTCGGGGGCGTCCGGTCTGGCGGTCAGTTGCAGCGTGGGCGGATCGTCGCTGTCGCCGCCCCAGGTGAAGATGCCCTCCGCGGGCTGGGAGGCGAAGGGGACCTCGCCCTCGAAGCGGTCGACGGGCGTGGGAGCCGGATCGTCGACCGCCTGCGCGACGGCGAGGGGTAACAGGGCGGTGAGCAAGGCGGTGGAGACGAGCAGGGCGGCTCTTCGCATGGCGTTCCCTCAACTCTCTTGTCCCACAAATGACTTAGTTCACCTCGTGAGTTAACGAGTGGCGCAGGAAGCCGTCAAGACGGCCGACAGCCCCGGAACTCACACCAGACCACCTTGCCGGGCTCCCGCTGCCGCACGCCCCAGTCGTCGGACAGCGCGGCGACCAGCAGGAGCCCGCGACCGCGCTCCGACTCCGGCGTGACGTCCGGGGTACGGACCTCGCCGGGACCGCTGTCCTGGACCTCGACGCGGAGTACTCCGGCGGTGTCGAGCCCCAGATCCAGCCGGAAACAGCGGCCCGGCGGGACGCCGTGCAGGAGGGCGTTGGTGGCGAGTTCGCTCACGCAGAGCAGTACGTCGTCGCTCCGCCGGGTCAGCGCCCAGTCGGCGAGGGTGATACGGGCGAGATCTCTGGCCACGGCTACTGACCTGCGGTCGCGGGGGTAGAGGGCGGTACGGGCGTGGAGGAGTTGGGGGTGGGTGTTCATGGGGCGACTGTCACAGGGAGTCACTACAGTGGGGCAGTGGGTGAGGTCGTAGTTCTGATTACTACGAGCTCAGTACGAGGCATTCCGGTGCGCACGGGGGAAGAGGTTGGCCATGACGAAGAAGGTCAGTGCGTGGCAGGTGGTTGGTGCACTCGTGGCGCACTTCCGGAGGGAAACCCGCCTGACGCAGGAGCAGTTCGCCGAGATGGCGAGCATTCACGTCGACACGGTCGGGTCGATCGAGCAGGGGAGGCTGGCGCTCCAGCCGGACCGTGCGGAACAGTTCGATGAACTGCTGGAAACCAAGGGGGCGTTGGCGCTGCTGGTGGCGCGGATGCCGGTGCGGGAGAAGGTGGTGCAGTTCGCGCAGGGGTACGTGGATCACGAACAGGAAGCGCTGAGCATCCTCTCGTACCAGAGCCTGATGGTTCACGGACTGCTTCAGACCAGGGAATACTGTCGCGCCGCCTTCGACGCTCGATACCCCTCCCTCGGCAGCGAGACCGCCGAACAATGGGTGAACGCGCGCATGGAACGGCAGTTGGTCTTTGAGCAGGAGCGGCCTCCCGTGTGCCATTTCGTCATGGAGGAGAGCATCCTCAAACGCCAAGTCGGCGGTCCGGAAGTGATGCGGGAGCAGTACCGGCGGATCCTGGAGTACACGAAACCCGTCCACATGAGCTTTCAGATCATGCCCATGGACCGGATGCCCCACGCCGGACTCGCCGGACCCATGACCCTGCTGAAAACCCGCGAGCATGCGGACCTCGTCTACCTGGAGGTACAGCGCGCCAGCTTCCTCGTTGACGACCCGAACGAGGTCAATGACTATCAGCTGAAGTATGGAATGCTGCGGTCACAGGCGCTCTCGCCGGATGAGAGCGTGCGCCTCGTCGAGGGATTGCTAGGAGACCGATGAGCACCGCACTGCAGTGGTTCAAGTCCAGCTACAGCAGCAATGAGGGCGGCGAATGCATCGAGGTCGCCACGCAGCCCACCGCCGTCCACATACGCGACTCCAAGACCACCGGCCCCAACCTCACCGTGTCGCCGCGCACTTGGGCGGCCTTCGTCGGGCTCGCCCGGCAGGAAGGGCACGGCGCCTAGCGGGGGCCTTCGCGGACGAAGGCCCCCGCCCGACCGACGGAGTTACTCCGCGGGCTCCACCCCGGCCCGCAGCAGCCCGTACGTGTACGCGTCCTCAAGTGCCTGCCAGGACGCGGCGATCACGTTCTCCGCGACGCCGACCGTGGACCACTCGCCGGAGCCGTCCGACGTCGAGATGAGGACCCGGGTCGTGGACTGGGTGCCGTGGACGCCCTCCAGGATGCGGACCTTGTAGTCGACGAGGTCCAGCTTGGCCAGCTGGGGGTAGATCTTCTCCAGCGCCACGCGCAGGGCGCGGTCGAGGGCGTTGACCGGGCCGTTGCCCTCCGCGGTGGCGACGATGCGCTCGCCCTTGGCGTAGAGCTTGACGGTGGCCTCGTTGGCGTGGGTGCCGTCGGGGCGGTCCTCGACGATGGCCCGCCAGGACTCGACCTCGAAGTACTTCAGCGGCTTGCCCTCGACCTCGGAGCGGAGCAGCAGCTCGAACGAAGCGTCCGCGGCCTCGTACGTGTAGCCCTTGAGCTCGCGCTCCTTGACCCGCTCGACGACCCGGCCGACCAGTTCGCGGTCGCCGCCGAGGTCGACGCCGAGTTCCTTGCCCTTGAGCTCGATCGAGGCGCGGCCCGCCATGTCGGACACCAGCATGCGCATCGTGTTGCCGACCAGCTCGGGGTCGATGTGCTGGTACAGGTCGGGGTCGACCTTGATGGCGGAGGCGTGCAGGCCGGCCTTGTGGGCGAAGGCCGAGACACCGACGTACGGCTGGTGCGTGGAGGGGGTGAGGTTCACGACCTCGGCGATGGCGTGCGAGATCCGGGTCATCTCGCGCAGCGAGCCCTCGGGCAGGACCTTCTTGGCGTACTTGAGCTCCAGGGCCGCGACGACCGGGAAGAGGTTGGCGTTGCCGACGCGCTCGCCGTAGCCGTTCGCCGTGCACTGGACGTGGGTGGCGCCCGCGTCGACGGCGGCAAGGGTGTTGGCGACCGCGCAGCCGGTGTCGTCCTGGGCGTGGATGCCGAGCCGGGCGCCGGTGTCGGCCAACACCGTGGAGACCACGGCCTGGACCTGGGCGGGCAGCATGCCGCCGTTGGTGTCGCAGAGGATGACGACGGACGCACCGGCATCCGACGCGGCCCGTACGACGGCCTTGGCGTACTCCGGGTTGGCGCGGTAGCCGTCGAAGAAGTGCTCGCAGTCGACGAACACCCGGCGGCCCTGCTCACGCAGGTACGAGACGGTGTCGCGGACCATCTCCAGGTTCTCGTCCAGCGTCGTCCGCAGGGCCAGCTCCACATGCCGGTCGTGGGACTTCGCGACCAGGGTGATCACCTCGGCGCCCGAGTCCAGGAGCGCCTTGACCTGCGGGTCCTCGCTCGCCTTCGCGCCGGCCCGGCGGGTGGCGCCGAAGGCGACGAGCTGGGCGTGACGGAAGTCGATCTCCTGCCGGGCGCGGGCGAAGAACTCGGTGTCCCGCGGGTTGGCGCCGGGCCAGCCGCCCTCGATGAAGCCCACGCCGAAGTCGTCCAGGTGCCGTGCGATCGCGAGCTTGTCGGCGACGGTGAGGTTGATGCCCTCACGCTGCGCGCCGTCGCGCAGGGTGGTGTCGAAGACGTGGAACGAATCGTCGAGCTCGCTGGTTGCGGTCATGGTGTTCAAGGCTCCTGCTGTTGGATCCCGTTGGATCGCGGTCTGTACCGGAATGACCGGCTCCACCGTCCCCAATGGTCCCTCGCGCTCCGCTCCCGGCTAGGGGTGGGCCAGAAAAGCGAAAAACCCCTCGCGGGTGCGAGAGGTCTGCGCGCGGGTCGAGGACGACGGTGTCCACCCGTACCTGGTCGTACGTGGCGGTCACTGCGGACCGGCGCGCCTGCTGCCAATAATCGTGGCGAACGAGAGCACGGGGGCAGTCTGGCACAATCCGCCCCCGTGTTCACTGTCCGTCTCAGGATGCGAGCACTGTGCTGATCAACGCAGGTGGCGGGTCAGCGCATACGGCGGACGAAGCCGTCGTAGAAGCCGTTGGTGTCGCCCGCGACGAGCCGGCCGGACTCGCTGCCGAGGCCGATACGGCGGGCGCCCGCGCTCACCGCGTACACGGCGACGGGCTCGTCCGTGACGGGTCCGCCCGTGACGGACTCGCTGACCAGGCGGGTGGAGCCGGTGCGCAGGTCGCGGAGGTAGACGTTGTCGGGCCCGGGGCGGCCGTCCGCCAGCCGCGGCTGTGCCTGATAGGTGACGTACCGGCCGTCGGGACTGAGCACGGGTTGGCTGATCCCGTCCTCGCCCGCGGGGCCGGCCTTGACCCGCCGGGTGACGTCCCGGCGCAGGTCGCGGACGTAGACCGTGGAACCGGTGCCGGGGTCCTCGCCCGGGACCAGTTCCTCGTCGCCCCAGTAGGAGAAGGCGATGGTGCGGCCGTCCGCGGAGAGCGAGGCGGGCAGCGCGTACCGCTGGGCCGGGGTGCCGTCCGGTGTGACGTTGACCTGTTCCTCGGTGCCGGTGCGGCGGTCGTGCACCCAGGTGCGGCCGTAGGAGCTGCGCGGCACCAGCTGGGTGTACGCCACATAGCGGCCGTTGTCGCTCAGGCCCTGGAGCAGGGAGGGGTTGTCCGGGCGGTCCCGGTTGCTGATCCGCTCCACGGTTCCGGTGCGGCGGTCGAGGAGATACACGATCCCGAAGAGGTCGCGGGCGTTCGTCTCCATCCGGTCGGCCTTGGCGTTGAAGGCGATGTAGCGGGCGTTCGGTGACATCACGGCGGCGGCGGTGAAGGCGGAGCCCCCGTCGAGGGCGACGCTGATCCGCTCCGTGCGGCCGGTGCGCCGGTCGTGCAGATAGACGTCCTGGGCCGCCTCGTTCGTGGGCGGGTTGTCCCAGTGGACCAGGTTCCTGGCGTTGGAGCTGAACAGCACGTACCGGCCGTCCGCGCTGATGGCCCGTGCCTCCGACCAGCCGCCGACCGCCTGCGCGCCGTCCGAGGCGACATTGACCCGCTCGACCGTCCCCCTGCGCAGGTCACGCACGAAGACGTCCGAGGTCCTGTTGGTGTCGCCCGGCACCAGATTGGACGCGTACGCCGTGAAGAGCGCGAACCGGCCGTCCGCGCTGAACTGCGGTCCGTACGCGTTGTCGTCGGCCTGCTCCCCCGTCGCCGACAACGTGACCCGTTCGATCCCCGGCCCGGGCGCCGCTGCCGCGGACGGTGACGTCGCCGTCAACGCGACCATGGCTCCCGCCACCACCGCGACGGACATCCCACGCATGACTCTGAGCACGATTCCCCCTGTGTTCCCCGTATGACGCTTGTCCCCGGCCCTGCGCCAAGGGCTCCTTTCGAGGCAAACGCACCAGACGGGACAGCGTCAATCCGCCGAATTGAGTACAACCGGGGCGCGGGCTCAGCCGTCCGCGAGCAGGCTCTCGTCCAGGAACTCCCGTACATGGCCGAGAACTTGCGCCCGGTCGGTCCCGCGCAGCCCGATCGCCACATGGATCGAGAAGCCGTCCAGCAGGGCTCGCAGCCGGGCCGCGTAACGGTCGGGGTCGACGCGGCGGAACTCTCCCCGCGACACCCCCTCCGCGATCAGCGCCACCAGGTCGCGGTGCCAGACGCCCTCGATGGCGGCCTGCCGGTCGCGGGCGTCCTCGTCGGCGTTCTGCGACCGGTTCCAGACCTCCAGCCAGAGGGTCCAGTGCGGGTCGCGGTGGCCGTCGGGGACATACAGGTCGACGTAGGCGTCGAGCCGCCCACGGGCCGTGCCGCCGCGCGCCAGCAGCCGTCCGCGCTCGGCGCCCAGCCGGCCCTCGCTCCACTCCAGGGCCTGGAGCAGCAGCTCGTCCTTGGTGCGGAAGTAGTAGAGGAGATGCCCGCTGCTCATGCCGACCTCATGGCCGAGCGCCGCCATGGTGAGCTTCTCCAGACCGCGCTCGGCGATCATCTCCATCGCGGCGGTGAGAATGCGTTCCCGGGGCGGGGCGGGGGTGCGGCGGGGGCTGCTCATACGGCGGTCACCCGGACCGCGTCGGGCAGGAAGTGCGTCTCGTACGGCCCGGTGCAGTCGGCGAAGAGGGTCGCCACGACCGCTCCGCACGCGCCGCACACCTCGTTGGGCCCCTCGCGGCCGGGCGGCCCGCAGCAGCCGATCTCCTGGAACGCGGGATTCTGCGCGAGATACCCGCGGGTGTCCCCGGGGTGGACGACCAGGGTGTCGCGCGGCCCGGCCGAGACCAGGAACCCCGGGCCGTCGGGGTCCCCCATCCAGGAGTTGCCCGGGTGGGCGATGCCGGCCCACTCCGGGTCGGGGTGCGGCACGTACGGCGCCCCGCACGCCTCCGGGTCCACGGCGTACGTCCCGCGCGGCATCGTCGCCGGGGCGCGGCGCACGCCGTCGGCGCCCTTGCTGCCGTCGTACTCCGGGCGGGCCGGTACCTCGAGCAGCGGACGCAGTGGCTCGGTCAGCCGGCCTCCGCAGGCGGCGCAGATCAGCACGTTCACCCGTATGTTCTACCTGACGGTGCTGCCCCGCGGGCCTTCACCGGACCTTCGGCTGCTGCTGCGTGATGCAGTGGATGCCGCCCCCGCCCGCGAAGATCGTCCGGGCGTCCACGAGGGTCACCGTCCGCTCCGGGAAGAGCCGGCGGAAGATCCCGGCGGCGATCTCGTCGCGCGGGTCGTCGAAGGCGCAGAGCACGACACCGCCGTTGCAGAGGTAGTGGTTGATGTAGGAGTAGTCGGCCCAGTGGCCGTCGGCCTCCAGCACGGTGGGCGCCGGGACCTCGACGACCTCCAGGCTGCGGCCCCGCGCGTCGGTCTGCGCCCTCAGCAGCCCGATGACCTCCTTCGTCACCTCGTGGTCCGGGTGCGCGGGGTCCGGCTGGGAGTGCGCGACCACGACACCGGGGCGTGCGAACGCGGCGACGATGTCGACATGGCCGAGGGTGCCGAAGACGTTGGGGGTCCCCCCACGCCCTTCAGGCAGTGGGGGAGGGTAGTCGCCGGTGAGGCCGCGGGGCAGCCAGATCGCCTTGCGCGTGCCGAGCTGCGCGTGGATCTCCGCCTCGACCTGCTCCTTCGTCCAGCCCGGGTTGCGCTCGGGGCCGAGCTGCACGGTCTCCGTGAGCAGGACCGTCCCCTCGCCGTCGACGTGGATCGCACCGCCTTCGTTGACGAGCTTCGAGGCGTACGTCCTCGCGCCCGCGAGGTCCGAGACATACGCGGCGATCTTCGCGTCGTGCTCCCAGCGGGCCCAGCCCTGGGCGCCCCAGCCGTTGAACGTCCAGTCGACGGCGGCGAGTTCACGCCCGTTCGTGAGGAACGTCGGGCCGATGTCCCGCATCCACGCGTCGTCCAGCTCGCGCTCGACCGTGTCGACGTCCGGGCCCAGCAGCGCCTGCGCGTGCGCCGACTGCCCCGGCCCGCACACCACCGTCACCGGCTCGAAGCGGCGGATCGCACGAGCGACCGCGGCCCAGGCGACGCGCGAGGCGGCGAGATCCTCCGGGTCCTCGAAGGTGGGATTCGGCCCCGGCCACGCCATCCAGGTGCGCTCGTGCGGGGTCCATTCGGCGGGCATGCGGAAGCCGTCGGCGGCAGCAGACATGAGCGGTCCTTGTCAGAGGATTCAGAGGAAGTATCAGAGGAAGTAGAGGCGGTTGAGGGAGACGGAATCGGCCGGCTGCGAGCGGACCGGCTCTCCGTCGAGGGTGACCAGTCCGGTCCGCTGGTCGACATCGACCGCTCCGGTACGGGAGTTGAGCCGCAGGTCGGCCGGTCCGATGCCGCGAGTGCCGCGCACGGCGACCCTTCTGCGCCGGGTCGGCATGGTGTCGTTGCCCTGGTCCAGGGCGGCCTGGGCGACGAAGGCGACGGAGATCTCGGCGGGCGTCGCGCCGTGCGCCCCGAACTGCGGTCCGAGGACCAGCGGTTCACAGGTGTCCGTCGCCGCGTTGGGGTCGCCGACCACGCCGTACGCGGGGAAGCCGGACTTGAGGACGAGCTGCGGCTTCGCTCCGAAGTACTCCGGCCGCCACAGCACGATGTCGGCCAGCTTGCCGACCTCGATCGAGCCGACCTCGTGCGAGAGGCCGTGCGCGATGGCCGGGTTGACGGTCAGTTTGGCCATGTACCGCAGGACGCGCTCGTTGTCGTGCTCGGCCGGGGCGCCGAACTCGGCCTTCATCTTCCCGGCCATGGCGAAGGTACGGCGGACGGTCTCGCCGGCCCGCCCCATGCCCTGCGCGTCGGACGAGGTGATGCCGATCGCCCCCAGGTCGTGCAGCACGTCCTCGGCGCCCATGGTCCCGGCGCGGATGCGGTCGCGGGCCATGGCGGCGTCGCCCGGCAGGTCGGTCTTCAGGTCGTGGACGGAGACGATCATGCCGTAGTGCTCGGCGACGGCGTCCCGCCCGAAGGGGAGGGTGGGGTTGGTGGAGGAGCCGATGACGTTCGGGACACCCGCCATCTTCAGGACGTTGGGGACGTGCCCGCCGCCGCACCCCTCGATGTGGAAGGCGTGGATGGTCCGCCCCTCCAGCACCCGCAGGGTGTCCTCCACCGACAGGCACTCGTTCAACCCGTCGCTGTGCAGGGCGACTTGGACGTCGTGCTCCTCGGCGACGCGCAACGCGGTGTCCAGGGCGCGGGTATGGGCGCCCATGTCCTCGTGCACCTTGAAGCCGCTCGCGCCGCCCTCCGCCAGCGCCTCCACCAGGGGCGCGGAGTGCGAGGACGAACCGCGCCCCAGGAAGCCGATGTTGACCGGCCAGGCGTCGAAGGCGTTGAAGGCGTGCCGCAGCGCCCAGGGCGAGTTGACGCCGACCCCCCACACGGGTCCGAACTCCTGCCCGATGAGCGTGGTCACGCCGGACGCCAGCGAGGCCTCCATGATCCGCGGCGAGAGCAGGTGCACGTGCGTGTCGACGGCACCGGCGGTGGCGATGAGCCCCTCACCCGACACGATCGAGGTACCCGTACCGACGACGACATCGACCCCGTCGAGGGTGTCGGGGTTCCCGGCGCGCCCGATCGAGCAGATCCGCCCCTCCCGGATGCCGATCGACACCTTCCGGATCCCCTGCACGGCATCGATCACCACCACATTGCTGATCACGACGTCGCAGGTCTCCCGGACGGCCGCCGCCTTGAGGTGCAGCCCGTCGCGGGCGGTCTTGCCGAAGCCGGCCAGGAACTCGTCGCCGTACCGCTGGGAGTCGGACTCGACGCGGACGGTCAGCCCGGAGTCCCCGAGCCGGATGCGGTCGCCGGCGCGGGGACCGTGGGTGGCGGCGTAGGCACGAGGGTCGATGCTCGGGCGCTGGTCGTTGCTCATCGTTCTGCTCCCAGATATCCGCAGGCGGCGGCCCTGCGCAGGGCCTCTTCCTTCGCCCCCGGCGCGTCCAGCGCCCCGTCGACGAGCCCCGCGAACCCGATCGCGACCCGCTCACCCCCGACCGGCACCAGCCCGACCTCGACGCTCTCCCCCGGCCCGAACCGCACCGACGACCCGGCGGGCACGGCGAGCCGCATCCCGTAGGCCTGTTCCCGTACGAAGTCGAGGCGCGGGTTGGCCTCGAAGAAGTGGAAGTGGGAGGTGACGGAGACCGGCACGGTGGCCGTGTTGGTCACCGTCAGCCGCACGGCCGCCTCGGGCTCGGCATGCTCGGGCCCGGGCAGCAGCGCGCCCGGCGCCTGCTCCCCCAGCCCGCCCCCGCCGATCGGATCGCTCACCACCGCGAGCCGCGAACCGTCGTCGAAGACGGCCTCGACATGCACCTCGGTGACGACGTCCGCGACGCCCGGCAGCACATCGGCCGGGCCGAGGACCGACCGGGCGCGCTCGATGGCCTCGGAGAGCCGGGCGCCGTCGCGGGCGGCCTCGCAGACGGTGTCCGCTATCAGCGCGGTGGCCTCGGGCACGTTGAGCCGAAGGCCCCTCGCCCGCCGCGCCCGGGCCAGCTCGGCGGCCCCGAAGAGCAGCAGCCGGTCGCGTTCGGTCGGTGTCAGCCGCATGTCCATCCCTCCATTTAGAGCAGCACTCTAAACATAGAAATGCGGAAGAGGAAGGTCTTGACGACCATGACGTGAAGGGTCACATTGAGTGCCGCTCTAACCCAACCGAAAGGGCCGCCATGCCGATCTCGATGGAACAGCGCGGAGTGGACACCATCCCCGAGGAGGAACGCACCAGCGGGCCCCGCGACCTCGTCTCGATCCTCCTGGGCTCCAACCTCTGTCTGGGCGTGATCATCTTCGGCTGGCTGCCGCCGTCGTTCGGCCTGGACTGGTGGTCGTCGCTGAGCTCGATCGTGGTCGGCACGGTGGCGGGCACGGCCCTGACGGCGCCCCTGGCGCTGATCTCCCTGCGCACCGCGACGAACCTCTCCACCTCCTCCGGCGCCCAGTTCGGAGTGCGCGGGCGGCTGGTCGGCTCGGTGGTCGGACTGCTCCTCGCCCTCGGCTACACGGCGCTGACCGTGTGGATCGGCGGTGACGTGATGGTGGGCGTGCTGCGGCGGCTGTTCGGTCTGCCGGTGGACGGAGTGGCGTACGCCCTGGTCTACGCGGTCCTCGCCGGGGCGACGGTCGCCGGCGCGGTGTACGGCTACCGGGTGCTGCTGGCCATGTCCCGGGTCCTGGCGATCGGCATGACGGCGCTGCTGGCGCTGGGCGTCGTCGCGTACGCCCCGCACTTCACGACGTCGGCGATCCCGGAGACCGGCGGCTACCTGCTGGGTGGCTACTGGCCGACCTGGTTCCTGGCGACGGTGGCCGCGGGCCTGTCCGGCCCGATCGCCTTCATCACCCTCCTCGGCGACTACACCCGCTACATCTCCCCGGCCCGCCACTCCTCCCGCCGGGTCCTGCACGCAACCTGGCTCGGACTGATCCTGGGCCTGCTGGTCCCCCAGCTCTTCGGCACCTTCACTGCGTACGCGGCCCGCGCGGCGGCGGACTACGCGGGCCCGCTGGTGACGGCGTCCCCCGCCTGGTACCTGATCCCGCTCCTGCTGTCCGCCTCCGCGGGCTCGGTCGGCAACGCGGGTCTGATGCTGTACTCCATGGGCCTCGACCTGGACGCGATCCTGCCGCGGGCGTCCCGGGCCCGAGCCACGTACACCGTCGCGATCGTCGCCACGGCCTGCGTCTTCATCGGCCACTACACCTGGAACGCCCAGTCGGCGATGACGTCCTTCGTCCTGCTCCTGACGGCCATCGGCACCCCGTGGGCGGTCATCACCCTCATCGGCTTCGTGCGCTGCCGCGGGGTGTACGACGCGGACGCCCTCCAGGTGTTCAACCGGCGCTCGCGGGGCGGGATCTACTGGTACCGGGCGGGGTGGAACGTGCGGGCGGCGGTGTCCTGGGCGGTGGGCGCCGGGTTCGGCCTGCTGGCGGTGTCACTGCCGTCGTACGAGGGCCCGCTGCTGTCACTGACGGGCGGGGTGGACTGCAGCTTCGTACTGTCGGGGCTGGTGGGCGGCCTGACGTACGCGGTGCTGCACCTGAGGGTGCTTCCCAAGCCCCGGCCGGCCTCCCCAGCCCGTCCGGCGCTTGAGGACGAGGCCGTCCAGGCCGAAGCGGAGCGCCTGGGGGGCGCAGCCCCCCAGTAGGGTCACCGCACCCCCCGCACAGAACCCCGCTCAGCCCTCAGCCGAGAACGTGCATCCAGCCGTGCTTGTCCTCCGCCGTGCCGCGCTGGATGTTCAGCAGGGCCTCGCGGAGCTTGAGGGTGACCTCGCCGGGCTCGCCGCCCGCCTGCTGCCACTCGGCGGTCGCGCGCTTGACGGTGCCGACGGGGGTGATCACGGCGGCGGTGCCGCAGGCGAAGACCTCCGTCAGCGTGCCGTTCTCGGCGTCGCGCTGCCACTGGTCGATGGAGACGCGGCCCTCCTCGGACTCGTAGCCGAGGTCGCGGGCGACGGTCAGGAGCGAGTCACGCGTCACGCCCTCCAGGATGGAGCCGGTCAGCGACGGGGTGACGATCTTGTCGCCGTACACGAAGTACAGGTTCATGCCGCCGAGTTCCTCGACCCACTTGTGCTCGACCGCGTCGAGGTAGCAGACCTGGTCGCAGCCCTTGGCGGCGGCCTCGGCCTGGGCGAGCAGGGAGGCCGCGTAGTTGCCGCCCGTCTTCGCGTCGCCCATGCCGCCGGGGACGGCGCGGACGCGGTCCTCGGAGAGCCAGATGGAGACCGGCTTGACGCCGCCGGGGAAGTAGGCGCCGGCCGGGGAGGCGATGACCAGGAAGAGGTACTCGTTGGCGGGCTTCACGCCCAGGCCGACCTCGGTCGCGATCATGAAGGGGCGCAGGTAGAGGGACTCCTCGCCGCCGTGCGCGGGCACCCATGCCTTGTCCTGCTGGACGAGGACGTCACAGGCCTCGATGAAGGTCTCGACCGGCAGCTCGGGCATGCCGAGGCGGTGCGCGGAGCGCTGGAAGCGGCGGGCGTTCATCTCGGGGCGGAAGGTGGCGACCGAGCCGTCCGGACGGCGGTAGGCCTTGAGGCCCTCGAAGATCTCCTGCGCGTAGTGCAGGGTCATGTTCGCCGGGTCGAGCGAGAGCGGGCCGTAGGGGACGAGCTGGCCGTCGTGCCAGCCGCGGCCCTCGGTCCACTTGATCGTCACCATGTGGTCGGTGAAGTGGCGGCCGAACCCGGGGTTCGCCAGGATCGCCTCGCGCTCCGCGTCGGAGAGCGGCGAGGCCGAGGGCTTGAGCTCGATCGTGGGCGTCGTCATGAGTGGTTGTCCTTCACCGGTTGTGTGTGACGGGCCGCGCTCACGTCCGTACGGCCGGTGGCCAGTGCCAGGACGCCCGAGCATTCCCTCATTCCGCGGCTCCGCGTTCGATTATCGCAAGGCGGGGACCGTGGAAGAAACGGCGTGAAATGCGGCCCAGGGGATGATGGTGGCACCCGGCGGGGACACAGCGGAAGCCGCCGGGTGCTGATGCGACCCGGCGGCTTCGAAAGGTTCGAGAGGCGGCGGGGGTCAGCCGGCTACTCGTACGGCCAGCGCGTCGCCGATCTCCGACGTGGAGCGGGCGGGCTTGCCGGTGCGCTCGGCGAGGTCGGCGGAGACCGCCTCGTCGATACGGGCGGCCTCGGCCTCGTAGCCGAGGTGGCGCAGGAGCAGCGCGACGGACAGGACCGTGGCGGAGGGGTCGGCCTTGCCCTGGCCCGCGATGTCGGGCGCCGAGCCGTGCACGGGCTCGAACATCGAGGGGAACTCGCCGGAGGGGTTGATGTTCCCGCTGGCGGCGACGCCGATGCCGCCGGAGACGGCCGCGGCGAGGTCGGTGATGATGTCGCCGAAGAGGTTGTCGGTGACGATCACGTCGAAACGGCCGGGGTCGGTGACCAGGTAGATGGTCGCGGCGTCGACGTGGATGTAGTCGGTGGTGACCTCGGGGAACTCCTCGGCCACCTTGTTGAAGATGTTCGTCCACAGGTGCCCCGCGAAGGTCAGCACGTTGTTCTTGTGGACCAGCGTGAGCTTCTTGCGCGGGCGGGCCTGGGCGCGGGCGAAGGCGTCGCGGACGACGCGCTCGACACCGAAGGCCGTGTTCACGGAGACCTCGGTGGCGACCTCGTGCTCGGTGCCCTTGCGGATGGTGCCGCCATTGCCGGTGTACGGGCCCTCGGTGCCCTCGCGGACCACGACGAAGTCGATGCTCGGCTCGCCGGCCAGCGGGGTGGCGACACCCGGCAGGAGCTTCGACGGACGCAGGTTGACGTGGTGGTCGAAGGCGAAGCGGAGCTTGAGCAGGAAGCCGCGCTCCAGGACGCCGGAGGGGACGCTCGGGTCGCCGATGGCGCCCAGCAGGATGGCGTCGTGCTTCTTCAGCGCGTCGAGGTCGGCGTCGGTGAGGGTCTCACCGGTGGCGTGGTAGCGCTGGGCGCCGAAGTCGTACTCCTTGGTCTCCAGCTTCACATCCTGCGGAAGGACGGCGGAGAGGACCTTCAGACCTTCGGCCACGACCTCCTGGCCGATGCCGTCACCGGGAATCACTGCGAGATTGATGCTGCGAGACATGTCGGCACCCTACTCCCCGTCCCATGGAATGACATGCCGTGTCCGCCATACGGACATGCCGGTGACGGGTGGCGCCAACTGGTCGTCGCCCGTTCACCCGTATGTCTGGCGGGCGTTGGCCATCGCTGGGAAGTTCCTTCCCATGACTGTGCCCTCCAGGGGACGGCCCCCATCAGCGGCTCCGCCGCGGGCCCCCGGACCCCCCGTACCCGACGTCGGCATCCCGCCGCAGCTCGCAAGCCGCATGAGCATGGCCGAGCAGCACGAGTACCTGCGTACCAAGCTGATCCGGCGCCGCACGCTGGTGACCGCGGGCGCGGTGGCGGCGGGCGGGCTGCTGAGCGGCTGCGGCGGTGGATCGGGAGCGCAGGGCACGAGGACCTCGGCGCCCGGGAGCCCGGCGGTGCACGGCTCGGTCGTCGCCCCGTTCGGCCGGCATCTCGCCTTCGGGGCCGACCCGAAGTCGCAGATGCGGGTCTCCTGGCAGGTCCCGCTGGCCGTGCGGAAGCCATATGTCCGCATCGGCCTGAAGCCCGAGGATCTGAGCCGGAAGATCGAGGCCGAGGTCCGCGCCCTGCACACCCCGGGCGTCACGGGCGTACGGCCGGCGCTGGAGCAGTACTACCTCCATGCGGCCCTGGACGGCCTGCGCCCCGGCACCACGTACTACTACGGCGTGGGCCACGAGGGCTTCGACCCGGCAGCCCCGAAGCACCGCTCGACGATCGGCACCTTCCGCACCGCGCCGGCCTCCCCGGAGAAGTTCGTGTTCACGGCCTTCGGCGACCAGGGGGTCAGCCAGGCCGCGGCCGCCAACGACCACGTCATCCTGCGCCAGAAGCCCGCCTTCCACCTGCACGCGGGCGACATCTGCTACGCCGACACCAATGGCCGGGGCGAGAAGTCGGACGGCTACGACCCCGCCTTCTGGGACCTGTTCCTCAAGCAGAACGAGCCGGTGGCGAGGTCGGTGCCGTGGATGGTGACGACCGGCAACCACGACATGGAGGCCTGGTACTCGCCGGAGGGCTACGGCGGCCAGCTGGCCCGCTTCTCCCTCCCGGACAGCGGCTTCGACCCGCGCACCGCGCCCGGGGTGTACGCGTTCACCTACGGCAACGTCGGCTTCGTGGCGCTGGACGCGAACGACGTCTCGTACGAGATCCCCGCCAACTTCGGCTACAGCGGCGGCAGGCAGACGAAGTGGCTGGACGAGAAGCTGGCCGAGCTGCGGTCGGCGCAGGGGATCGACTTCGTCGTCGTCTTCTTCCACCACTGCGCCTACTCGACCTCCGCGCACGCCTCCGACGGCGGGGTACGGGCGGAATGGTTGCCGCTGTTCGCCAGGCACCAGGTGGACCTGGTGATCAACGGGCACAACCATGTGTACGAGCGGACGGACGCCATCAGGAACGGCGGGGTCGGCAGGCCGGTCCCCATCGGCGCGTCGACCGACCCGGCACGGGACGGGATCGTGTACGTCACGGCGGGTGGCGGCGGCCGTGATCTGTACGGCTTCCCTGCGAAGGAGAGCTACGAGGGACACGTCACGCCCCACGACTCCGTCGACACCTTCCGCTGGACGAAGTCGAAGGCGTCCGCGCCGGAGAGCGTGGAGTGGTCGCGGGTGCGCTACCGGGGCTTCTCGCTGCTCACGGTGGAGGCGGAGAGCGGCGCGAGGCCCGCCCTGAAGGTGTCGGCGCTCACGGACAGCGGCGAGCGCATCGATCACTTCGAGGTGCGGCGCGGGGTGTGAGTCCGCGCCGCACCTCATGCGGGTGCGGCTCCCGGCTCAGTGGTGATGCCCGGCTCAGTGGCCGGTCGAACCGCCGTTGTCCCTGCGGTCCAGGGCGCGCTGGAGGGCGGCTGCGGCGTTCTTTCGGTCGGACTCGCTCGTACGGGAGAGGTGACGGACTCGGCGGCGTGCGGTCGTCTCGGCCATGGGAAATCGACTCCTTCGACATCCGGGAGTGCGGAAAGGGGTTACGAGACGCCGGATGGGGCGGGGAGCGGTGCCGCAGGGGTTGCCTGCACGGGGCACGCTCACGACCGCCATTCGCTTGGTCGAGCGAGACGTTCGGCTCCTACAAAAGTAAGCGAGCGGGCCCGGTCTGTCTCCACAATTACTCGGACTTCCTACTATCTGAGACGGTGGATTGGGTCACACGTCTCTGATCAGGTGTAATGTCGTTTTCTGCCGGACTCCAACCGAGGGAAGGGTGAGGTCATGCCCGACACGGTCAAGGCACTTCTCGAGGGCGGCCCGCAGGATCTGCCCGCACGGATCGTCCCGGTCGACACCTCCGGACCGGACCTGAAGATCGAGCTCCGGAACGGCTACGAGCACTTCAGGGCGACCTCGCGTCACGCGAACACCCCGGAAGGCAGCCTGCCGGTGTACGAGTGGTGGGAGCGGACGGAGATGCCCGGCTAGGCCACCACCGACCCGACCGCCTCCCGGAAGCCCTTCGGGTCGTCCGTCCACACCATGTGCCCCGCGTCCGGCAGGATCACCCGGCGGACGCGAGGCAGAGCACGTTCCAGGGAGTCCACGGCGGAGCGGGGGCGGATGTCCTGGGCGCCGTCGAGGATCAGGACCGGCAGATCGAGGGCGCGGCAGGCGTCGTGGAGCTCGGGAGTCCCCCAACTGCGCCCGCGTTCCTGGTTGAGGGCCTTGCCGCACTCGCGGTTGATCCCGAACCAGGGGTCGGCCATCCGTTCGGCACGCTCCAGCGCCCGCTCATGGTCCTGGAACTCGGCCGACCACTGCAGGACCGCCGACTCCCGGTCCTCGTCGTCGGATCGCACCGGCCGGTCGTCCAACTCCCGCCGGCGGGCGAGGCGTTCGGGCTGCTCGCCGAGGCGGGCGAGGAGGTTGGCCAGGAAGGCGGGGTGCCAGTCGGAGTCAGGTCCGATGCCCGTGCCGGCCACGTACACGAGCAGGCTCACCCGCTCCGGGTGCGCCAGGGCGTAGCTCAACGCGAGCTGCGCGCCCCACGAGTGGCCCAGCAGCCGCATCCGCTCAAGACCGAAGTGCCGTCGTACGGCGTCGAGATCGGCGACGAAGCGGTCGAGCGTCCAGGGACCGGTGACCTCCCGCTCCGAACGCCCGCAGCCCCGCTGGTCCCAGCGGACCACCGGCGTCAGGTCGGCGAGCAGCTCCGCCAGGTCCTCGAAGTAGTCCCAGAGCCCCGGCCCGCCGTGGCAGAGCACCAGGGGTTCGCCGGAGCCCGACCGGGCGGCCCACAGACGTACGCCGTCGTCGGCCACCACGGTCGGGCTCTCGTCCTGCTTCACCGTCATGAGGGGCAGTCTGCCCCGGTGCCGGGTCAGCCCATGTGCGGGTAGGTGTAGTCGGTCGGCGGGACCAGCGTCTCCTTGATCGCTCGGGTCAGGGTCCAGCGCATCAGGTTCTGCGGCGCGCCGGCCTTGTCGTTGGTGCCGGAGGCGCGGCCGCCGCCGAAGGGCTGCTGGCCGACGACGGCGCCGGTCGACTTGTCGTTGATGTAGAAGTTGCCGGCCGCGTAGCGGAGCTTGTCCATGGTGTACGCGGCCGCCGCGCGGTCGCCCGAGATAACCGAGCCGGTCAGCGCGTAGTCGGACACCGACTCCATCTGGGTCAGCATCTCCTCGTACTTGTCGTCCTCGTAGACGTGCACGGCGAGGAACGGGCCGAAGTACTCGGTACGGAACACCTCGTTCTCCGGGTCGGAGCACTCGACGACGGTCGGGCGGACGAAGTAGCCGACCGAGTCGTCGTAGCTGCCGCCCGCGACGATCGTGCAGGTGGGGTCGGACTTGGCGCGGTCGATGGCCGCCTTGTTCTTGGCGAACGCGCGCTCGTCGATGACCGCGCCGATGAAGTTCGAGAGGTCGGTGACGTCACCCATGGTCAGGTAGTCGACCTCGGCCGCGAACTCCTCCTTGAAGCCGGAGTTCCAGATCGACGCCGGGATGTAGGCGCGGGAGGTGGCGCTGCACTTCTGGCCCTGGTACTCGAAGGCACCGCGGGTCAGGGCGGTCTTGAGGATCGCCTTGTCGGCGCTCGGGTGGGCGACGACGAAGTCCTTGCCGCCGGTCTCGCCGACCAGACGCGGGTAGGAGCGGTACTTCTCGATGTTGTTGCCGACCGTCTTCCACAGGTACTGGAAGGTCTTGGTGGAGCCGGTGAAGTGGATGCCGGCGAGGTCGCGGTGGACCAGGGCGACCTTCGACACCTCGATGCCGTCACCGGTGACCAGGTTGATGACGCCCTTGGGCAGGCCCGCCTCCTCCAGGAGCTGCATCAGCAGCACTGCGGCGTGGGTCTGGGTCGGGGACGGCTTCCACACGACCACGTTGCCCATCAGCGCGGGCGCGGTGGGCAGGTTGCCCGCGATCGCCGTGAAGTTGAACGGCGTGATCGCGTAGACGAAGCCTTCGAGCGGGCGGTGGTCGAGACGGTTCCAGACGCCCGGGGAGTTGGCCGGGGGCTGCTCGGCGAGCAGGTCGCGGGCGTACTTGACGTTGAAGCGCCAGAAGTCGACCAGCTCGCAGGGGGTGTCGATCTCGGCCTGCTGGGCGGTCTTGGACTGGCCCAGCATGGTGGAAGCGGCCAGCGTCTCGCGCCAGGGGCCGGCGAGGAGTTCGGCCGCGCGCAGGATGATCGCGGCGCGGTCGTCGAAGGACATCGCGCGCCAGGCGGGCGCGGCGGCGAGGGCCGCGTCGATCGCGTCCTGCGCGTCCTGCTGGGTGGCGTTGGCGTACGTGCCGAGGCGTGCCTTGTGGTTGTGCGGCTGCACGACGTCGAACCGCTCGCCGCCGCCCATCCGCTTCTCGCCGCCGATGGTCATCGGCAGGTCGATGGGGTTGTCGGCCAGCTCCTTGAGCTTGGCCTCCAGGCGGGCACGCTCGGGCGAGCCGGGGGCGTAGCCGTGCACCGGCTCGTTGACGGGGGTGGGGACCTGGGTCACAGCGTCCATGGGATCCGTAACTCCTTGTACGTGAGCGGGTGTTCGGGTCAGCCCTTGGTGAGGGTCGAGCGGACGAAGAAGAGGAGGTTCGCCGGCTTCTCCGCCAGGCGGCGCATGAAGTAGCCGTACCAGTCGGTGCCGTAGGCGGTGTAGACGCGCATGCGGTGACCTTCGGCGGCGAGCCGCAGATGCTCGTCGCTGCGGATGCCGTACAGCATCTGGAACTCGTACTCGTCCAGCTTGCGCCCGGCCTTGCGGGCGAGTTCCTGGGCGATGGAGATCAGGCGCGGGTCGTGGGAGCCGATCATCGGGTACCCCTCGCCCTCCATCAGAGTCTTGAGGATGCGGACGTACGCCTTGTCGATCTCGTGCTTCTGCTGGTACGCGACCTCGGCGGGCTCCTTGTACGCGCCCTTCACGAGCCGGACGCGGCTGCCGGCGTCGGCGAGGCGTCGGGCGTCGGCCTCGGTGCGGAAGAGGTACGCCTGGATCACGCAGCCGGTCTGCGGGAAGTCCTTCCGCAGTTCCTCGTGGATGGCGAACATCGAGTCGAGCGTGGTGTGGTCCTCGGCATCGAGGGTGACGGTCGTCCCGATGGCGGCGGCGGCCTCGACGACGGGGCGGACGTTGGCGAGCGCGAGTTCGTGCCCGCCCTCCAGCGCCTGCCCGAACATCGACAGCTTGACGGACATCTCGACCCGCTCGCCGAGGCCCAGGTCGCTCAGCCGGTCGATCAGCGCGAGGTAGGCGTCGCGGGCGGCGGTGGCCTGCTCGGGGGTGGTGATGTCCTCACCGACGACGTCCATCGTCAGCTCGAGGCCCCGGCCGGTGAGGCTCTCGATGATCGGTACGACGTCGTCGACGGTCTCGCCGGGGATAAAGCGGTCGACGACCTGCTTGGTCACCGGGGCCGCCGAGATCAGGCGTCGCATCCGGTCGCTGCGCGACGCGGCAAGAATCACGGGACCCAGCACGGGGCACCTCCACAAACCAGCAGATAGAACCACCGTGAAACCTAAGGATCTCTCCGATCCTCAGCCATCGACAGCTGTCACGCATCCGTGCCGCAGATCTCAGACAGATGTATGAAGCGGGCCCGGAAATGCGGGAGAATGCCCGAGTGACGTCCGAAGCTTTCAGCCATGCCGGTGACTACCAGGAGCTGGTCGACGAGATCTCCGAGCTCCTCGGCGTCCCCGCGACCCTGGAGAACCGGGACTTCGAGCTGATCGCCTTCGGCGCGTACGACAGCGAGGGCGACCTCGACGCCTCCGCGCTGGACCCGGTGCGCACCCGCTCGATCCTGACGCGGCGCTCCACGTCCGCGGTCCGTTCGTGGTTCGAGGGCTTCGGCATCACCCGGGCGACGGGCCCGGTCCGTATCCCGCCGACCCCCGAGGCGGGCGTGTACCGGGGACGCATCTGCCTTCCGGTACGCCATCGGGGTGTCGTCCTCGGCTATGTCTGGCTGCTGGACTCCGACCCCGGCCCGACCGAGCGGCAGCTGACCGCCGCCATGGACGTGGCGGCACGCATCGGCGCGCTGCTGGCGGACGAGGCGCAGCACGGCGCCGACCTCACCCGGGAGCTGCGGGCCGTGCTCACCGCGGAGCGCGGCTGGCCGCAGGACATGGCGGTGGCGGAGCTGCGCACCGCGCTGGGCTCGCGCGCGGACGGTCTGCACACGGTGGTCTGCGTGACCCCCTGGCCGTCCGCCGACCCGGACGACGCCCCTTCGGTGCGTACGGTGCCGGGGGCGACGGCGCTGTGCACGGTGCCGTGGGGCGCGTCCTCCCATGCCCTCGCCCTGCTGGTACGGCTGCGTTCGGCGGACGTCCTGACGCCGGCCACCTCGGCGGCGGGGCGGCTGCTGGAGCGGGCGCGGCAGCTGGAGGGGGGCGGCACGGCGGCGTGCGGGATCGCGGCCGCGCGCACGGGGCTCGCGGAGCTGGCGACGGCCTGGCGCGAGGCCCTGGCGGCGGCGCGGGCCGCACTGGCGGAGCCCCGGCTCGGTCCGGTCGCGGAGTGGGCGCACATCGGCCCGTTCCGCCTGCTGACCGCGCTGCCCTCCGAAGCGGCCCACGACCCTGCCGTACACCCCCTGTTGTCCCCCACCTACCGCGAACTCGCCCGCACGGCCGAGATCTACCTCGACTGCGCGGGCCAGGCCGCCCGCACGGCGGCCGAACTGGGCATCCACCGCCAGACCCTGTACTACCGCCTGTCCCGCGTGGAAAAACTGACGGGCCTCGACCTGGACGACGGCGAGGACCGGCTGCTCCTGCACATGGCGTTGAAGGGCGCGAGGCTGTAGCCGTGCCGCTGCCGATGCGGTAACTCGTCACACCGCATACGGCCCCAGGAGGCTCAGCTCCTCGTAGCCCCGGCGATCACCTGGCGCAGCCCCTCGGTGAGCTGCTCCGCGGTGGGCGCGGTCTTCGGGTCGAAGTTCCACTGGGCGATGAGGCCTGTCATGAGGGTCACGTAGAACATGCCGAGCGTGTCGGCGGTCTCGTCCGAGACGTCCTCCTCGCGCCCGCCCATGAGCATCGGCACGAACCCGCGCCCCGCCTCCCGCTGGGCCCGCACCAAGTGGTCGCGCAGCTCGGGCATTTGGTCGCCCATGACCACGATCTCCATGCTGAGGTGCCAGATCGAGCCCGGCGCGCGCATGGTGCCGATGACGTTCGACCACACCTCCTGGAACCGTTCGAGGGAACCGGGCTCGGCGCTCGTCGCGGCTCCGTCCCCCTCGAAGGCGTCCCCCATCCCCTCGACCAGCGACACATACGCCTGCGCCAGCAGGGCGTCCTTCGACCCGTAGTGGTAGCCGATCGAGGCCAGGTTGGTCCCCGAGGCCTTGACGATGTCGCGCGCCGTAGTGCGCGCGAACCCCTTCTCCAGCAGGCAGCGCTTGGCGCCTTCGAGCAGATCCTCACGGTGTCCCATGCCCCCACCCTACTCCGATCCATACAACCGTCCTATACGAACGACTTATACAAGCGTTCTAGACAAACGTTTAATACGCCCGTACAGTCCCTGTCATGACGAACCCGACGAGCACCACCACAACCCCGGCCGGCCACCTGGCCGGCCGCCGCGAATGGACCGCACTGGGCGTGCTGATGCTCCCGTTGCTGCTGGTCTCGATGGATGTCTCGGTCCTGTACTTCGCGATCCCGGCGATCAGCGCGGACCTGGAGCCGAGTGGCACCCAGCAGCTGTGGATCTTCGACATCTACGCCTTCGTCCTGGCCGGCCTGCTGATGACGATGGGCTCCCTGGGCGACCGCATAGGCCGTCGCAAGCTGCTGCTGATCGGCGCGGCGGCCTTCGGCATCGCGTCGCTCACCGCGGCCTACGCGAACAGCGCCGAGACCCTGATCGCGGCCCGCGCGGTCCTCGGCGTCGGCGGCGCGACCCTGATGCCGTCGACGATGGCGCTGATCCGCACGATGTTCACCGACCCGGGCCAGCGCGCGAAGGCGATCGGCCTGTGGTCCGGTGTGATGACGGCCGGCATCGCGCTCGGCTCGGTGATGAGCGGTGTCCTCGTGCAGTACTTCTGGTGGGGCTCGGTCTTCCTGGTCAACCTGCCCGCGATGGCCCTGCTGCTGATCCTCGGCCCGTTCCTGCTGCCCGAGTCCCGCGACCCCGCCCCCGGCCGCTTCGACTGGCTCAGCGTGCCCCTTTCGATGGCCGCGGTGCTCCCCGTCATCTACGGCCTCAAGGAGATCCCGTCCGAGGGCTGGCATGCCCAGTACGTCGTCTCGATCACCGTCGGCCTGCTCTTCGCGACCGCCTTCGTCCACCGTCAGCGCACCGCCGCCGCACCGATGATCTCGCCGGCGCTGTTCCGCGGCCGTGGCTTCGCGCCCTCCGTCGTCCTCAACCTCATCGGCTCGTTCGCCATGATGGGCTCGGCGTACTTCACCACGCAGTACCTTCAGTCGGTGCTCGACAAGAGCGCCATGGAAGCGGCCCTGTGGGCACTGCTGCCCTCGGTGCCGATCGGCATGGCGGCCCCACTGGCGACCTCCCTGGTCCAGAAGGGCGTCGACCGCGCCTACGTGGTCACCGCGGGCTTCGCGATCGGCGCGGCCGGCTACGCGCTCTTGGCCTTCGTGGGCACGGACTCCCTCTGGCTGGTCCTGGTCGCGTGCGGCGTCCTCGCCTCGGGAATCGTCATGGTCATCTCCCAGATCACGGACCTGGCGATGAGCAGCGCCCCGGTGGAACGGGCGGGCTCGGCGTCCTCCCTGATGGAGACCGGCGCCGAGTTCGGCGGCGCGCTCGGGATGGCGATCCTCGGCTCCGTCGGTACGGCGCTCTACCGCCACGAGATCCCCGCCTCGGCCCCCGCTCCGGCCCACGAAACACTGGGCGGCGCACTGGCGGTGGCCGCTCAGCTCCCGGGGCGCGCGGGAGACGCCCTGGCGGCGACGGCGCGCGAGGCGTTCACCAGCGGAATGCACGGCGCGGCGATCGCCGGGACGGTGGTCCTGGTGGGGGCGGCGGCACTGGCGGCGAGGGCGCTGCGGGGGATTCGCGTCAGCGACAAGTAGCAAGCAGCAAGCAGGGCAACGCGAAGGGGCCGAGCCGACTCACGTCGGCTCGGCCCCTTCGGTTGGTGATCTGTCAGACCAGGTTCACCGAGCGGGCGAACGTCGCCCCGATCTCCGCCTCGACCTCGACCAGCACCGCGGGGGGCACCGTGTCGTCCACGGTCAGTACGGCCAGCGCCTCGCCGCCGGCCACGGCCCGCGAGACCTGCATACCGGCGATGTTGATCCCCGCCTCGCCGAAGATACGGCCGACCGTGCCGACGACACCGGGACGGTCCTCGTACCGCAGCACCACCATGTGGTCGGCAAGGGCGAGATCGACGTCGTAGTCGCCGACGGCCACGATCTTCTGGAGGTGCTTCGGGCCGGCCAGCGTGCCGGAGACCGAGACCTCCTCGCCGCCGGTGAGCGTGCCGCGCACGGTGACGACGTTGCGGTGGTCGGCCGACTCGGAGCTGGTGGTCAGCCGCACCTCGACGCCGCGCTCCTGCGCGAACAGCGGGGCGTTGACGTACGACACCGTCTCGTCGACGACGTCCTCGAAGACACCCTTGAGGGCGCTGAGCTCCAGCACCTTCACATCGTGCTGGGTGATCTCGCCGTACACCTCGACGTCGAGGCGGACGGCGACCTCGCCCGCGAGCGCGGTGAAGATACGGCCGAGACGCTCCGCGAGGGGCAGGCCCGGCTTGACGTCCTCGGCGATGACGCCGCCCTGGACGTTCACCGCGTCCGGCACGAGCTCACCGGCGAGGGCGAGGCGCACCGAGCGGGCGACGGCGATACCGGCCTTCTCCTGCGCCTCGTCGGTGGAGGCACCGAGGTGCGGGGTGGCGACGACCTGGTCGAACTCGAACAGCGGGGAGTCCGTGCAGGGCTCCTTCGCGTACACGTCGAGACCGGCACCGGCGACCCGGCCCTCCTTGAGGGCGGAGTACAGCGCCTCCTCGTCGACGATCCCGCCGCGCGCGGCGTTGACGATGCGCACGCTCGGCTTGACCTTGCGCAGCGCCTCGTCGCCGATGAGGCCCACGGTCTCGGGGGTCTTGGGCAGGTGGACGGTGATGAAGTCGGAGACCTCGAGCAGCTCGTCCAGGGACAGCACCTTCACGCCCATCTGGGCGGCGCGCGCGGGCTGGATGTACGGGTCGTAGGCGACGACCTTCATACCGAACCCGGACATGCGCTGGGCGACCAGCGCACCGATCCGGCCGAGGCCGACGACACCCAGGGTCTTCTCGGCGAGCTCGACGCCCGTGTACTTGCTGCGCTTCCACTCGCCGTTCTTCAGCGCGGCGTTGGCCTGCGGGATGTGGCGGGCGGTGGCGACGAGGAGACCGCAGGCCAGCTCGGCGGCGGTCACGATGTTCGAGGTGGGGGCGTTGACGACCATCACGCCGGCCTTGGTGGCGGCGGAGACGTCGACGTTGTCCAGGCCGACGCCGGCTCGTGCGACGACCTTCAGCTTCTTCGCGGCGGCGATCGCCTCGGCGTCCACCTTGGTGGCGGAGCGGATCAGGATCGCGTCGACATCGGCGATGGCCGGGAGCAGTTCGGCTCGGTCCGCTCCGTTGCAGTGCCGGATCTCGAAGTCGGGGCCAAGCGCGTCCACGGTCGCGGGCGACAGCTCTTCAGCGATGAGTACGACGGGTTTCGAGCTCACGTGAGTCCTCACAAGTCCAATGCGGACGGCCGTCCCGACGGCCGCAGGCGGTGGAGGTTTGCTAGCCGCGTGGAAGACGCACGACGCTGTGGGCCTGACGCGTATGTAGTACGGCAGTGTAGTGGCGCCGCGACCATCGTCCTGCGCCTCTCCGGAAGGATCACCCGTCCGTGAGTGGACGGTCTGGACAACGGGGCCGGAGCAGTCCGCTCCGGCCCCGTCGCCATGAGGCTTACGCCTCCTCGTCGACCCAGCTCATCAGCTTGCGCAGCTGCTTGCCGGTGGTCTCCAGCAGGTGCTCGGAGTCGGCCGTCTTGTACTCGTTGTACTTCTTCAGACCGCCGTGGTACTCGGCCATCCACTCACGCGCGAAGGTGCCGTCCTGGATCTCGGCGAGGACCTTCTTCATCTCGGCCTTGGTGGCGTCGGTGATGATCCGCGGGCCGGTGACGTAGTCGCCCCACTCGGCGGTCTCGGAGATCGACCAGCGCATCTTCTCCAGGCCGCCCTCGTACATGAGGTCCACGATCAGCTTCAGCTCGTGCAGGCACTCGAAGTACGCGATCTCCGGCTGGTAGCCCGCCTCGGTCAGCGTCTCGAAACCGGCCTTCACCAGCGCGGCCGTACCACCGCACAGGACGGCCTGCTCACCGAAGAGGTCGGTCTCGGTCTCCTCGGTGAAGGTCGTCTTGATGACGCCGGCGCGGGTGCCGCCGATGCCCTTGGCGTACGACAGCGCGAGCGCGAAGGCGTTACCGGTCGCGTCCTGCTCGACGGCCGCGATACACGGAACGCCGCGGCCCTCCTCGTACTGGCGGCGCACCAGGTGGCCCGGGCCCTTGGGGGCGACCATGCAGACGTCGACGTTCGCCGGGGGCTTGATGAAGTCGAAGCGGATGTTCAGGCCGTGGCCGAAGAACAGCGCGTCGCCGTCCTTGAGGTTGTCCTTGATGGACTCCTCGTAGACCTGGGCCTGGATCGGGTCCGGGACCAGGATCATGATGACGTCGGCCTCGGCGGCGGCCTCGGACGGCGTCACCACGCGCAGGCCCTGCTCCTCGGCCTTGGCCTTGGACTTGGAGCCCTCGTGCAGACCGACACGGACGTCGACACCCGAGTCACGGAGCGACAGCGCGTGGGCGTGGCCCTGGCTGCCGTAACCGATGACCGCGACCTTGCGGCCCTGGATGATGGACAGGTCGGCGTCGGCGTCGTAGAACAGCTCGGCCACTTTGGGTTCTCTCCTTGAGTGCAGGTTGTGCGTCCCACCGTATGACGGCGGGCGGAAGGGAAGTTTCGGGGTCTCGGAATACGGGCGGCCGGTGTCACCCGGCCGCCTCAATACGTCGTTACGCCGACCGGTCGAGCGCGCGCAGCGACCGGTCCGTGATCGAGCGGGCGCCCCGGCCGATCGCGATGGTGCCGGACTGGACGAGCTCCTTGATGCCGTACGGCTCCAGCATCTTGAGCATGGCGGACAGCTTGTCGCTGCTGCCGGTGGCCTCGATCGTGACGGCCTCCGGGGAGACGTCGACGGTCTTGGCGCGGAACAGCTGGACGATCTCGACGATCTGGGAGCGCGTCTCGTTGTCGGCGCGCACCTTCACCAGGACGAGTTCGCGCTGCACGGCCTGGGCCGGCTCCAGCTCGACGATCTTCAGCACGTTGACCAGCTTGTTGAGCTGCTTGGTCACCTGCTCCAGCGGCAGGTCCTCGACGTTCACCACGATGGTGATGCGGGAGATGTCGGGGTGCTCGGTGACGCCGACCGCGAGCGAGTCGATGTTGAAGCCGCGGCGGGAGAACAGGGCGGCGATCCGGGCCAGGATGCCCGGGGTGTTCTCCACCAGGACGGAGAGCGTGTGCTTGGACATGGTCTGGTTGCGTCTCTCTCGCTCAGTCGTCTTCGTTGTCGCCGAAGTCGGGGCGGACGTCCCGGGCGGCCATGATGGTGTCGTTCGAGGTGCCGGCGGCGACCATCGGCCACACCATCGCGTCCTCGTGGACGATGAAGTCGATGACGACGGGGCGGTCGTTGATGGAGTTCGCCTCTTCGATGACCTTGTCGAGGTCGGCGGGGTTCTCGCAGCGGATCGCGTAGCAGCCCATGGCCTCCGACAGCTTCACGAAGTCGGGGACGCGGGTGCCCCTGGCCTCCGGGTTGACGTCGTCGGGCCCGGAGTGCAGCACGGTGTTGGAGTAGCGCTGGTTGTAGAACAGGGTCTGCCACTGGCGGACCATCCCGAGGGCGCCGTTGTTGATGACGGCGACCTTGATCGGGATGTTGTTCAGGGCGCAGGTGGTGAGTTCCTGGTTGGTCATCTGGAAGCAGCCGTCGCCGTCGATCGCCCAGACGGTCCGGTCCGGGGCCCCGGCCTTGGCGCCCATCGCGGCCGGGACCGCGTAGCCCATGGTTCCGGCGCCGCCGGAGTTCAGCCAGGTGGCGGGCTTCTCGTACTGGATGTAGTGCGCGGCCCACATCTGGTGCTGGCCGACGCCCGCGGCGAAGATCGTGCCCTCGGGCGCGAGCTGCCCGATGCGCTCGATGACCTGCTGCGGGGCCAGCGAGCCGTCCTCGGGCTGGTCGTAGCCGAGCGGGTAGGTGTCGCGCCACCGGGAGAGGTCCTTCCACCAGGCGCTGTAGTCGCCCTGATGGCCCTCGGCGTGCTCCTTCTGCACGGCCTGGACCAGGTCCGCGATGACCTCGCGGGCATCACCGACGATCGGCACGTCGGCCGCGCGGTTCTTGCCGATCTCGGCCGGGTCGATATCGGCGTGAACGATCTTGGCGTACGGGGCGAAGCTGTCCAGGTTGCCGGTGACGCGGTCGTCGAAACGGGCACCGAGGGCGACGATCAGGTCGGCCTTCTGCAGCGCGGTGACGGCGGTGACCGCACCGTGCATGCCCGGCATTCCCACGTGCAGCGGGTGGCTGTCGGGGAATGCGCCGAGCGCCATCAGGGTGGTGGTGACGGGCGCTCCGGTGAGTTCTGCGAGGACCTTCAGCTCGGCGGTGGCGCCGGCCTTGAGCACGCCGCCCCCGACGTAGAGGACCGGCCGCTTGGCGCTCGTGATCAGCTTGGCGGCCTCGCGGATCTGCTTGGCGTGCGGCTTGGTGACGGGCCGGTAGCCGGGCAGGTCCATGACCGGCGGCCAGGAGAAGGTGGTCTTCGCCTGGAGGATGTCCTTGGGGATGTCGACCAGGACCGGTCCCGGGCGCCCGGTGGCGGCGATGTGGAACGCCTGCGCGATCGCCCGGGGGATGTCCTCCGCCTTGGTGACCAGGAAGCTGTGCTTGGTGATCGGCATGGTGATGCCGACGATGTCCGCCTCCTGGAAGGCGTCCGTGCCGATCGACTTGGAGACGACCTGACCGGTGATCGCCACGAGCGGCACCGAGTCCATCATCGCGTCGGCGATCGGCGTCACCAGGTTGGTGGCACCGGGGCCACTGGTCGCCATACAGACACCGACCTTGCCGGTGGCCTGCGCGTAACCGGTGGCCGCGTGACCGGCGCCCTGCTCGTGGCGGACCAGCACGTGGCGCACCCGCGTGGAGTCCATCATCGGGTCGTACGCCGGCAGGATGGTGCCGCCAGGAATGCCGAATACCGTCTCGGCCCCGACCTCCTCGAGCGAACGGATGAGGGACTGCGCACCCGTCACGTGCTCGGGTGCGGACTGCTGTCCTCCGGATCGGGGCCGCGGCTGCGGATGGGCCCCGGTGGCCTGCTCGGTCATCGTCAGTCTCTTCTCGATGCTGAGGGTTTTTGCGAGGTTTGTACGGTGTTCAAGCGCTGCACGACTGGTGCCTGTGCAACAAAAAACCCCTCGTGCCGTAAGGCAAGCGAGGGGAGCGCGCCGGGTGTGGTCGCTGGGAGTTCCGGGTCCGTCCGGACATCGCCAGCTCAGCCGACGCGCTTTCCAAGTACGAGAATTCGGGTGCGCATGGCACAGACCCTCCCCCCGGCACGCACCACGTGTCAAGTGGGTGGGACGGGAGTCTCATTATGTGAGCGGAGGGCACTTCCGCCTCCCAGAACAGCGGGCACACCACTGGTGTACACCCCCGCGCCGCCGCCCGCGAACGCGGGCTCGATCGGGCCGTGCGGTACCGGATAGTGGCCGGAAGCCAGCGCCCGGCGCACCCGGACCTCGTCCAGCGGACCGGAGAACGCCATGCCCTGCCCGTGCGTGCACCCCATCGCGCGCAGTGCCACGACCTGTTCGGGCAGGTCCACGCCGTCGGCCACGGACTGCAGCCCGAGGTCGGTCGCGATCCGCAGCAGCCCACTGGTGATCTTGTGCAGCCGCGCGGACTCGACGACGCCCTCGACCAGGCTGCGGTCGAGTTTCAGCACGTCGACGGGGAGTCTGCGCAGCGCCGTGATCGCCGCGTAGCCGCTGCCGAAGCCGTCCAGGGCGATCCGCACGCCGAGCCTGCGCAGGGCGGCCAGGCGTCGCTCCAGCTCGTCCAGGGAGACCCGGGGGTCGGTGTCGGACAGCTCGATCACCAGGGAGCCGGACGGCAGCCCGTGCCGGGTCAGCAGGGCCTCGATCGAGCCGAGCGGCATCGAACGGTCGAGCAGCCGCCGGGCGCTCATCGGGACCGCGACGGGCACGGACAGCCCCGTGCCGGTGCGCTCGGCCGCCTGCTCCACGGCCTCCTCCAGCATCCAGCGGCCGAGCTCGGCGGTCTTGTCACTGTCCTCGGCGACCCGCAGGAACTCGGCGGGGGTGAACAGCACCCCCTGCGAGGACCGCCAGCGCGCCTGTGCCTCGACCGACGTGATCCGGCCATCCTCCAGACGGACCACGGGCTGGTGCAGCAGCGCGAACTCGCCGTCGTGCAGTGCGGCACGCAGCCGGGTGGCCAGCTCCGCCTTGCGTACGACGTCCTGCTGCATCTGCGGGGCGTACAGCTCGACGCGGCCCTTGCCGGCCGCCTTGGCGCGGTACATGGCGAGGTCGGCGTTGCGCAGCAGCTCGCCCGCGCCGAGGCCGGGCTCGGCGAAGGCGACGCCGATGGAGGCCGCCACCCGGACATCGTTGCCGTCGATGAGGTACGGCTGCGAGAGCGTGATCCTGAGGCGGTCGGCGAGCTCCAGGATGTGCCGTTCGCGCGCGGAGCGGTCCCGGGTGCCGTCCCCCACGATGAGGGCCGCGAACTCGTCACCGCCGAGCCGGGAGGCGGTGTCCCCGTGCCGGACCGCGTCCTGGAGTCTGCGGGCGGCCTGGACGAGCAGCTCGTCCCCGGCCTGGTGCCCGATCGTGTCGTTGACGGCCTTGAAGCCGTCGAGGTCGATGAAGAGGACGGCCGTACCGCGCAGGGACACCCGGTCGGCGGCCCGGCGGCCGGAGAGGGCCTGCTGGACGCGCTTGGTGAACAGGGCACGGTTGGGCAGGTCGGTGAGCGGGTCGTGCTCGGCGTTGTGCTGCAGCTGGGCCTGCAGGCGCACTCTTTCGGTCACGTCCCGGCTGTTGAAGATGAGGCCGCCGTGGTGGCGGTTGACCGTGGACTCGACGTTGAGCCAGCCGCCGTCGCCGGACCGGAAGCGGCATTCGATGCGCGTAGTGGGTTCCTCGGGCGGGCTGGCGGCGAGGAAGCGGCGCACCTCGTGCACCACGCAGCCCAGGTCCTCAGGGTGGATGAGATTGGCCAGTTCTGTACCCACGAGCTCCTCGGCGGGCCGTCCGTAGACCCCGGCGGCGGCCGGGGAGACATAGCGGAGGATGCCGTTGGGCGCGGCGATCATGATGACGTCGCTGGAGCCCTGCACCAGGGAGCGGAAGTGGTTCTCCTTCTGCGCCAGTTCCTGGGTGAGGGTGATGTTGTCGAGCAGCATGATGCCCTGGCGCACCACGAGGGCGAGCACCACCGTGCCGCCGGTGAGGAGCACCACGCGGTCGACCCGGTGGCCGTTGAGCACCGTGTAGAGGATCCCGAGGGTGCACACGGCTGCCGCGAGATAGGGCGTGAGGGCGGCCAGGGAGCCGGCGATGGGCCGGGCGCCCGGATACCGGCCGTGATCGCCTCCCTGTGGTGCCGGGTGGTGCTGGTGCGCGCCGCCCCGCTGGCCCGGCACGTGTTCGTGCACCACGCGCGTGTGCCCGTCGAGGTCGCACCGGTCGGCCTCGGGCTGCTGCCCCTGCCGGGGCGCGGCCCAGGGGGCGTACGCCAGGAGCAGGGAGCCGGCGAACCAGCCCGCGTCGAGCAACTGGCCCGAGTGGTAGCTGTTGTGCAGCAGCGGCGAGGTGAACAGGGCGTCGCACATCACCGTCAGCGCCAGCGCGCCGATGGCGGTGTTGACCGCCGTGCGGTTCACCGCGGAGCGCCTGAAGTGCAGCGCGAGCACCATGCTGACCAGGGCGATGTCCAGCAGGGGGTAGGCGAGCGACAGCGCGGTGTGCGCGACGCTCGGCCCGTCGAACTTGGCCGCCTGGGCGAGCGCGAGGCTCCACGACAGCGTGAGCAGCGAGCCGCCGATCAGCCAGGCGTCGAGCGCGAGGCACACCCAGCCGGCCTTGGTCACCGGCCGCTTGGCGAGCACCAGGAGTCCCACGATCGCGGGCGGCGCGAAGCACAGGAAGAACAGGTCGGCATAGCTGGGAGTGGGCACCTGCTCCGCCAGCACGACCTCGTACCACCCCCAGACCGCGTTGCCCAGGGCGGCCATGGCGGAGGAGAGGGCGAACAGCAGCCAGGCGGGTCGAAAGCGGACACGGCGGCTGCGGGCGTACAGGAACAGCGACACGGCGGCGGTGCCGGCCGCGGCGCTCAGTCCGAAGTCGCCCATGATCAGCGAGAGTTCGTCCGAACCCCAGCCGAACGCGGAACCGACGGCGTATCCCGCGCAGACCAGGGCCAGCACGAGTTGCGGGACCAGGCCGGGTCCGCGGCCGACGGCCGGCGGACGGGGCAGCAGCCTCCCCGGCGAGGGCTGTACCCGCACCACTGCGTCGAGGGTGGTCGTGGGGGGCGGGGGCGAGCTCACCGGGCCCACCCGGTCCGCATCGCTCCCAGGTCCCGCAGCTCCCGGTGCGCTGGGTGCGCATGCCCCCGGCGGCTGTGCCTGCGGTGGTGATGGCTGTGACGGCAGCCGTGACTGCCGTGGTGACCGCGTCTGCGCGCGGCCGTACGCCAGAGTCGCCTCCGGCGGCCCCGTCGCGTCGGATCGCTCGCCCATAGGCCGTGCATCGCCCGTCGCCCCCCTCACAGTCTGAATTTCCATCCCCGGCGCCGAACGGTGCGGCGCAGCCCCTGCTCGGGACGATACACCAGTCTCGTCACTCAGGGACATAGTTCCTCTACGCTCCGTGACGACCAGCGGGAATGTGAGCACGGACCGCGTCCGCAGGGTTGCGGAGGGTACCGGAAACGGATTGCACGCCCGTTGCGTCCCTCGCGCGGGGCGCGCACGGGGACGCTCAAGCCGTCGGGGTCACGCGCCGTCTGCGCCTGTCGTAAGGATCACGTTGCGCAGCGGCTCCCGGTTCACGAAACGGGTCAACTGGTCCACCAGCAGTCGCTTGGCGCGGGGCAGAAACGCGGACGTGGGGCCGCCGACATGGGGGCTGATGAGGACTCCCGGGGCACGCCACAGGGGGTGTTCGCGGGGCAGCGGCTCCGGGTCCGTGACGTCGAGTGCCGCGGTGATGCGGCCGGTCTCCACCTCGGCGAGCAGGGCCTTGGTGTCGACGACGGGGCCGCGGGAGACGTTCACCAGGAGCGCGCCGTCCTTCATGCGCGCGAGGAAGTCGGCGCCGGCGAGGCCGCGGGTGGCCTCGGTGAGGGGCGTGACGAGGACGACGACATCCGCTTGTGGCAGCAGGGTGGGCAGATCGGTGAGCGGATGCACCGGGCCGCGCGCCGTGGTGCGCTCAGAGCGCGCGACGCGCGCCACCCGCGCCACCTCGAACGGAACGAGCCGGTCCTCGATGGCGGCACCGATCGACCCGTATCCGACGATGAGGACGTTCTTGTCGGCCAGCGCGGGCCGGAATCCGCCGAGCCACTCCCCGCGGCCCTGGGCCCGCACGAAGTCGGGGACGCCGCGCAGCGAAGCGAGGATCAGCGTGAGCGCGAGCTCCGCGGTGCTCGCCTCGTGCACCCCGCGCGCGTTGCACACCTGCACGCCGGGACGCAGGTGCTTCAGCCCCGGCTCCAGGCTGTCGATGCCGGCCGACAGGGTCTGTACGACCTGCACGCCGCTCAACGCCGGCAGGGGACGTATGCCCACGTCACCGGGCTTCATGTAGGGAACGACGTAGTAGACGCAGTCGGCAGGGTCCCCGGGGAAGTCGTCGGCGCCGTCCCAGAAACGGTAGCTGGGGCCTTCGGGAAGCCCCTCGATGGTGTCGGGCGGGATGGGGAGCCACACGTCAGCAGTCATGTCAGGAGGCTATGTCAGGGCCACGGCAGCGCAGAGGTTAGGTTGGGGGCCAGGAGAGGGAGGGTCACGAGCAGGTGGAGCGCAGGACGATCGGCGCGGGGGCACTCGCGGTGGGGGCCGTCGGACTCGGGTGCATGCCGATGAGCTGGGCGTACAGCGGGTCGCGGCAGCGGGGTGACGCCTCGCTCAGGGCGGTGCACCGGGCGCTGGACGCGGGCTCGACGCTCCTGGACACGGCCGACATGTACGGCCCGTTCACCAACGAGCTGCTGGTGGGGCGGGCGTTGAAGGATCGCCGCCAGGACGCCTTCGTGTCGACGAAGGTCGGTCTGCTGGTGGGCGAGCAGCACATCGTGGCCAATGGCCGCCCCGGTTATGTGAAGCGCGCCTGCGACGCGTCCCTGAGGCGCCTGCAGACGGACGTCATCGACCTCTACCAGCTGCACCGCGAGGACCCGGAGGTCCCGGTCGAGGAGACGTGGGGCGCGATGGCGGAGCTCGTCCGGGCCGGAAAGGTACGGGCGTTGGGCCTGTGCGCGGTGGGCGCCCGCGGCGGCCGGCGCTCCGGCGGCCGACTGCACGACGCGACGATCAGGCAGCTGCAGCGCGTCCAGCAGGTGTTCCCGGTGAGCGCGGTGGAGGCCGAGCTGTCGGTGTGGTCGCCGGAGGCACTGGAGTCGCTGCTGCCGTGGTGCGAGGCGCGTGACGTCGGCTTCCTGGCCGCGATGCCGCTCGGCAACGGCTTCCTGACCGGCACGCTCACCCCGGGCCAGGGCTTCGAACCGGACGACGTGCGCGCCCGCCACCCCCGTTTCACCGCGGAGATGATGGCCGCGAACCAGCCGATCGTGGCCGGCCTGCGCCGGGTCGCGGCCCGGCACGGCGACGAGGTCACGCCCGCCCAGGTGGCCCTGGCCTGGGTGCTGGCCCAGGGACGGCACGTGGTCCCGGTCCCGGGCACCAAACACGAACACTGGGCAGCGGAGAACGCCGCGTCCGCAGCGCTCCGGCTGACCCCGCAGGACCTGGCCGAACTGGCGGAACTGCCGGGCGCGCGGGGATCCTGGGACTGACCCCGACGGTTCGCGCGGAGACGACAGCCGCACCGACCCATGCGCCGGCGCAGGCAGGGCGGTGGTCGTGGGACCGGGAGCGGGCGGGTGGGCGCGGCGGCGGAGATTCGGGATCCGTGGACCGGGAACCTGCGGGGACGCGAGCAGTGTAAGACAAGTAGAACCTGCCGCTGGACCGCCCCCCGAAGGGACCGAGACCGTGCTACGACGAGCTGTGCCGGCCGCGCTGGCCACGACCGCGCTCCTGCTGACAGCGGGCTGTTCCTCCGGCGGAGGGTCCGGCGGCGACGGTACGGGGGCCGGCAGCAGCACCGCCGCGAGCGCGTCCCCCTCGCGGCAGGCCGCCGAAAAGGCCCCGCCCGCCAAGGGCTCCGTCAAGGTGCTGCGCACGGTCGCCACCGGACTGAAGACCCCGTGGGGCCTCGCCCGGCTGCCCGGCGGGGGCCTGCTCGTCTCCTCCCGTGACGAGGGGACGATCACGAAGGTCGACGAGAAGACCGGCAGGAAGACCGAGCTGGGCAAGGTGTCCGGGGTCTCCCCCGCCGGAGAGGGCGGCCTCCTCGGCATCGCGCTCTCCCCGGACTACGCCGCGGACCACATGATCTACGCGTACTTCACCTCGGCCTCGGACAACCGCATCGTCCGTCTGCTGTACGACGCGAGGAAACCGGCCGGCGAACAGCTGGGCGCGCCGGACACGATCTTCAAGGGCATCCCGAGGGGCTACATCCACAACGGCGGCCGGATCGCCTTCGGCCCGGACAGGATGCTGTACGCGGGCACGGGCGAGAGCGGAAACCGCGGCCTGGCCCAGGACAAGAAGTCGCTGGGCGGCAAGATCCTCCGTCTGACCCCGGAGGGCGACCCGGCTCCCGGCAACCCCTTCCCCGACTCCCCCGTCTACACCTACGGTCACCGCAACGTTCAGGGCCTGGCCTGGGACCCCGAACAGCGCCTGTTCGCCTCGGAGTTCGGCCAGGACACCTGGGACGAGCTGAACGCGATCAAGCCTGGCGGCAACTACGGCTGGCCGGACGCCGAGGGCAGGTCGTCCGCTCCCGAGTACCACAACCCGATAGCCCAGTGGCACACGGACGACGCCTCGCCCAGCGGTATCGCCTACGCCAAGGGCTCGATCTGGATGGCGGGCCTGAAGGGGCAGCGTCTGTGGCGCATCCCCCTGAAGGGCACGGCGGCCTCGGCCGCTCCGCAGTCCTTCCTGCAGGGCGAGTACGGCCGCCTTCGGACCGTGGTCTCGGCCGGCGGCGACAAGCTGTGGCTGACGACGAGCAACACGGACGGCCGGGGAGACCCGAAGTCCGGCGACGACCGAATACTGGAGCTGCAGGTCGGCTGAGGGGTCACTCCTCGGCAGCGTCCGTCTGCTCCTCCTGCCGAGGCGGCCGTACGACGACCTTCCCGGACTCGAGGTCTATCGGCCCGCGTCCGGGGTCGTTGTCGCCGACGTCCTCGCGGGTCAGTTCCAGCCTCTTCTTCTCGTCGCGGGTGTGTTTGCGGCCGGGTGCGAAGAGTTCCTCGAAGACGTTGAACATCGCTTTCCCTTCAGCTGCTCCGTCATCCGGCGATCAGGCGGTCGCCGTCCCCCGGCGGGAAGAGTCCCCGTCGATGCGCCACCGCCGCCGCCTCTCCTCTTCCTGAGACGCCCAGCTTGCCCAGAATGTTCGACACATGGACGCTGGCGGTCTTCGGGGAGATGAAGAGTTCCTCGGCGATCTGGCGGTTGGTACGGCCTGCGGCGACCAGGCGCAGGACGTCACGTTCCCGGCCGGTGAGGCCGAGCGCCTCCGCCGGGTCGGCGGGCCGAGGGCCCGGGACGCGCTTGAGGGCGAGGCGGGCCCGCTGGGCGAGCAGGGCGACGGCGTCGGCAAGGGGGCGGGCGCCGAGGTGGTCGGCCACGGCGTGGGCCAGGCGCAGCAGTTCGGTGGCGCGGTCGCGCTCGTCGTCGCCGCCCGAGGCGAGAAGGGCCTCGGCCAGCCGGTGGCGGACACGGGCGAGGTCGTAGGGGCGGTCCAGGGCTTCGAAGGAGGTGACCACGTCCGACCAGGTGTCGGTGGTGTCGCGGCCCTCGGCGCGGGCGAGTTCGGCGCGGACCCACTGCTCGTGGGCGAGCCAGATGGGGGTGTCGGTGGTGGTCTTCTTGACGGCCTCGCGGAGCCGTTCCAGGGCGTCGGCACGGCCCTGGGCCGCCGCGGGCAGGGCCCGGGCGTCGGCCTCGGCGGTGGCTGCGGCGAGCAGCAGCGGCCAGCCGTAGCGCTGGGTGCCGGGCGGTATGTCGGAGACCAGGGCTCGGGCGAGTTCGGCCCGGGCGTCGAGGAGGCGGCCCTCGCCGGCGGCCACGCCGATCTCGATGCGGGAAAGAAGCAGGGTGTGCTGAGGCATGGGATCGTGCGTGCCCAAGTAGCCGCGGGCGGCGGCGAGTTGACGGGCGGCCTCGGGCAGGTCGCCGCGGCCGAGGGCGACGTGGGCGAGACAGCTGGCGCCGCCGCCCCGGGGCTTGGCGCCGTGTCCCACGCGCAGGGCGCCGGCCGCCGCGTCGGCGGCCTCGTCCCAGCGGCCCAGGGAGTAGAGCGCCTCGGAGAGGTTGGCCCACACCCAGGCCTCGGAGTCCAACTGGCCGAACTTCCTGGTGTAGACGAGGCCTTCCTGGAGGAGGGGAACGGCTTCGCGGGTACGGCCGACCGCGTCCAGTTCGGAGGCCAGATTGACGTAGGCGCGACCGGCGACGTACGAGACGCCTTCCTTCAGGGCCAGGTCCTTGACCTCGTGCATCTCGGCGAGGCCCGCCTCGACGGAACCCGCGTCGACCATCAGGCCGCCGTAGGTGAGGCGGGCGTTGAGCTCGGTCTCGCGGGCGCCGACCATGCGGGCGTACTCGACGGCACGCTCGGCGGAGGAGAGGGCGTCGGGGCCGGGTTCGTGCAGCATCGACCAGTTGGCGGCGGTGGAGAGCACCTCGGCGTGCACCTCGGAGGGCGGCAGTCCGCGGACCAGCTCCTGGGCGGTGCCGAGTTCCTTCCAGCCGTCGCCTCGGGCGAGGGCCTGCACGAGACGGGAGCGCTGGACCCAGAACCAGGCGGCGCGCAGGGGATCGCCCTCCTCCTCCAGCAGATGCAGTGCCCGCTTGGTGATCTGCAGGGCGCGTTCGCGTTCCCCGGACAGCCGGCCGGCGACCGCGGCCTCGGCCATGAGGTCCATGTAGCGCAGGGGTGTGGTGGCCGGGTCGCAGCCGCAGGGAGGGTAGACCTCGGTGTAGTCGATGGGGCGCAGCCGGTCCCGTACGTCCTCGGGGGCGGTGTCCCACAGCTCCATCGCCCGTTCCAGGAGCCGCAGTTGCTCGCTGTAGGCGTGGCGGCAGCGGGCCTCGACGGAGGCGTCCAGGACGGCGGGCAGGGCCTTGGCCGCGCTGTGGGCGTGGTACCAGTAGCTGGCCAGGCGCATGACGCGCTGGTCGGCGGGGACGAGCGCCGGGTCGGCCTCCAGGGCCTCGGCGTAGCGGCGGTTGAGGCGGGAGCGCTCGCCGGGCAGCAGGTCGTCGCTGACGGCCTCGCGGACCAGCGAGTGGCGGAAGCGGTAGCCGTCGCCGGCGGTCGTGGCCAGCAGGATGTTGGCGTTCACGGCGGCCCGCAGCGCTTCGATGAGGTCGTCCTCGGCGAGCCCGGCGACGGCGGCGAGCAGCGGGTACTCGACGGTGGAGCCGCCCTCGGCGACGATCCGGGCGACCCGCTGCGCGATCTCGGGCAGGCCCTCGACACGGACCAGGAGCAGGTCGCGGAGGGAGTCGGTGAGGCCGGTGCCGCAGCCCTCGCTGGCGCAGACGGCGAGTTCCTCGACGAAGAAGGCGTTGCCGTCGGAGCGTTCGAAGATGTCGTCGATCTGGGCGGGGTCCGGTTCGGCGGCGAGGATGCCGGCGATCTGACGGCCGACCTCCTCCCGGTTGAAGCGGCCGAGTTCGACGCGGCGGACGGTGCGCAGCCGGTCGAGTTCCGCGAGCAGGGGGCGCAGCGGGTGACGGCGGTGGATGTCGTCGGCGCGGTAGGTGGCGAGGACGACCAGGCGGCCGGTGCGCAGGGTGCGGAAGAGATAGGCGAGGAGGTGGCGGGTGGAGGCGTCGGCCCAGTGGAGGTCTTCGAGGGCGACGACGACGGTCCGGTCGCCGGCGGCACGCTCCAGGACGCGGGCGGTGAGTTCGAAGAGGCGGGCCATGCCCTCCTCGTCATGCCGCCCTCCGGAGGTTTCGCCCAGTTCGGGCAGGAGCCGGGTGAGCTCCTCCTCCTGGCCGGCGGCCGCGGCGGCGAGCTGGTCGGGCAGTTCGCGGCGCAGGGCGCGCAGGGCGGTGGAGAAGGGTGCGAAGGGCAGCCCGTCGGCGCCGATCTCCACACAGCCGCCGAGCGCGACGACGGCGCCCTGACGGCAGGCCGCGGTGGCGAACTCCTCGACCAGCCGGGTCTTGCCGACCCCGGCCTCGCCGCCGATCAGGAGGGCCTGGGGGGTGCCCGCGGCGGCTTGGGCGAGGGCGTCGTTCAGCGTGTCGAGTTCTTCTCTTCGGCCGACGAACACGGGGCTTACGGACCTGGTCTCCACGAAGCCGAGCATCGCACGGGGGTCCGACAGCGCGGGAACGGTTTTCGTCCGGGTGCTGCCGCCCCCGGACCCCGGCTTCGGCCCTGGAGGGGCCTTGTCCTCGAACGCCGGGAGGGCCGGCTTTCCGCGCCCGCCCTCCCGGAGCGAGACCGCGCTCACGCCGCGCGGGCGGAGCGTAGCCGGCGAAGACCCCGGCTATGGCTTTCCTCCTCGGCGGCGTGGCGGGTGGCCTCGTGGCGGGCGGCGCGGCGGCCGCGGACGACCTCGCGGGCCAGCCGCTCCTGCTCGGCCTCGCGGATGAGTTCGGCGGAGCGGAACTGGGAGATCTCGTACTCGTACATGGTGTGTCCCTTGTGAGTGGTGGTTTTCGGGCTTCGCTTGCTGCGATGCCTCAACCTTCGTCTCCAAGGGGGGTGCGCCACATCGGGAGAGTTCCGCATCTTCGGGCCCTCCGGGGGCCTTAGATGTGCGTGAGGGGCCTCAGGTACATCCGTAAGGTGCTCACGGATGCCCTAAGACCCCTCAGGACCTGCGGTGATGCGGTGGTGGTTCAGCTGGTCGACGGCAGGCCGAGCAGGATGTCGGTGTACTTCAGGACGGCCAGCAGCAGGCCGATGACGCCGAGCGCGACGCCGCCCCAGGCGACCGACTTGATCCAGACCGGCTGGGGCCTGCCGGGGGCGCCGAAGGCGGGCCGGGCGAGCACCACGACACCGACGACCAGCGCAAGCAGCGCGAACAGGCCGCCCCACAGGGCGCTGGTCTGCCAGGCGTCGCCGTAGACCTCCTTGACCTGCTTGGCGACGGTCGCGGTCTGCGAGGTCTGCAGCTGGCCCACGAGCGTCTCGCGCGCGGCGGCCACCGTGCCGATCCAGCTGCCGGTCAGCGAGACGATGCCGAGCCCGGCGGAGACGACGGCGCCCGCGCCCTGGCCGACGCCGGAGGGGCCTTCCTCGTCGCTCACCCGGTCGCTCTCGACAAGGTCCGCCTCGGCGGTCGCCTCCTCGGGGGTCTCCTCGGCTGCGGTGGCGTCCACCGTCTCCTCGTCGGGCTTCACTTCGGTGGCCTCGGTCGTGCCGGCCTCGTCATCAGTCTTGGTGGTTCCCATACCTCGCACCGTACGGACGCTGTCTGAGAAGTCTCTTAATGATCGTCGGGGCGATCGCGGAGGCCTCTTCTTACGGATTACGGATCGTCAATGATCGTTGTGTTCGGCACGCGCGCGTGCTTCGCGCCACTCCGGGGCGAGGATCGACCACACCTCGAGGTCGTGCCGCACCCCACCATAGGGGTGCGCCTGGCGCCGTACACCGTCGCGGGTCATTCCGAGGCGCCGGGCGACGTTCAGACTGGGTACGTTCCCCGAGGCCGCGACCCATTCGATGCGGTGGATGCCGCGCTCCTCGACCGCCCAGTCGATGAGCACCCGCATCGCCCGGGTGACCAGTCCACGGCCCGTCGCCGCGGGCTCCAGCCAGCAGCCGACCTCGGCGTTGCCGGTCTCCGCGTCGAAGTTCAGCGTGAGCACGCCACCCACCAGCTTTCCGTCCAGCCAGATGCCGTGGAGCGAGCCGGTGTCGGCGGCGCGCATGTCGGCGTACCGCTGGAGCACCTCCCGTGCGGAGGGGACGTCGACGGCCTTGGAGCCGAAGGCGATGAACTGTCCGATGAAGTCCCGTCCGCGCTCCAGATGCGCCAGGAACTCCTCGCCGTGCCACGGCTCCAGGGGACGCAGTTCGGCACCGTCACCCAGAGGTATCGCGTACATCCTCGTCCTGCCCCTTCGCCAGTACGTCCGCCACCTCGGCGTCCGTCGCCGCGGCCAGCCTCTCATGGGCCGCGCGGGCTTCTGGCGGTTCGATGCTGATGCGGGGCAGGCGCTGGTCGAGCCAGCGGGGCAGCCACCAGTTGGCGCCGCCGAGCATGTGCATGAGGGCCGGTACCAACAGGGTGCGGAGCACGAAGGCGTCGAGGGCGACCGCGGAGGCGAGCGCGATGCCGAACATGGCGATCACCCGGTCGCCGCTGAGCACGAAGGCGAGGAAGACCGAGATCATGATGACCGCGGCCGAGTTGATCACCCGGCTGGTCTCGGCGAGCCCGACGCGGACGGCGCGCCGGTTGTCGCCGGTCTCCAGCCACTCCTCGTACATCCGGCTGACCAGGAAGACCTGGTAGTCCATGGACAGCCCGAAGAGCACGGACACCATGATCACGGGGAGGAAGGGCTCGATGGGACCCGCGCGGCCGAGGCCCAGCAGCTCGCTGCCCCAGCCCCACTGGAAGATCGCGACGACGATTCCGAAGGCGGCGGCGACGGCGGCGACGTTCATCGCGGCGGCCTTCACCGGGATGCCGATGGACCGGAAGGCGAGCAGCAGGAGCAGACAGCCCAGGCCGATGACGACGCCCACGAACAGGGGCAGCTTGCCGACGATGACGGCGGCGAAGTCGTCGTAACTCGCCGTCACACCGCCCACGCGCAGATCGAGCGAGGTGCCGGTCTCGGCGCGCGGCAGCACCTCGGTGCGCAGCCGGTCGACGAGGTCGCTGGTCTTCTGCGACTGGGGCTCCGACTCGGGGACGATCGTGAAGTACGCGGTGTCGCCGCCGGTGTCGTAGGTCACCGGAGTCACCGACGCCACGCCCTCGGTGGTGCGGATGGTGGCGTCGAGGTTGTCGAGGGCGAGCTTGTCCTCGGCGCCGTCGACGCGCGTCACCACGGTCAGCGGCCCGTTCACGCCGGGCCCGAAACCGTCGGCGAGGAGGTCGTAGGCCTGCCTGGTGGTGGATGTCTTCGGGTCGTTGCCCTGGTCGGAGGTGCCCAGGTGGAGGGAGAGGGTGGGCAGCGCCAGGACGGTCATGACGACCAGCGCGACGATGCCGAGCACCTTGGGGTGGCGTTCCACGAAGGCGGACCAGCGGTGGGCGAGGCCGGTCGGCAGCTCCGGCTGCGGGCCGTGCTCCTCCAGATGGCGCCGCTCGCGCCGGCTCAGGGCGCGCGGGCCTATGAAGGACAGCAGGGCGGGCAGCAGGGTGACGGAGGCCGCGACCGTCAGGACGACGGTCAGCGAGGCGGCGATCGCGACGCCGTTGAGGAAGCTCAGCCTGAGGATCAGCATCCCCAGCAGGGCGATGCAAACGGTGGCACCCGCGAAGACCACGGCGCGTCCCGTGGTTGCCACCGCGCCGGTGACCGCCTCGGTGACGGACAGCCCGCGTTTGAGTCCGCGTCGGTGTCTGGTGACGATGAACAGCGCGTAGTCGATGCCGACGCCGAGTCCGATCAGCATGCCGAGCATGGGCGCGAAGTCGGCGACTGTCATGGCGTGCCCGAGCAGCACGATCGCGCCGTAGGCGGTGCCGACGCCGACCAGCGCGGTCGCGATGGGCAGCATCGAGGCGGCGAGCGAGCCGAAGGCGAGGAAGAGGACGGCGGCGGCCACGACCACGCCGACCACCTCGGCCAGATGTCCGCCCGCGGACTCGGTGAGCCCGATGGCGCTGCCGCCGAGTTCGACCTGGAGACCGTCGGCCCGGGCCGCCTCGGCCGTGCGGACGACGGCCTCGGCCTCGGGTTTCTTGATGTCCTCGGCCCGGTCCGCGAAGGTGACCGTGGCGTACGCGGTGTGCCCGTCGGCGCTGATCCGGCCCGCGCCCTGGCCGTCGTAGGGGCCGCTGACGGAGGCGATGCCGGGCAGGTCCGCGATCTTGTCCAGGGTCTCGGTCATCGTCTGCTCGACGTCGGCGGCCCGGACGGTGCCGGAGGTGGTGTGCCAGACCACGGTGTCGCTGTCGCCGCCGAACCCCGGGAAGCCGTCCTGCAGCAGCTGCATGGCCCGGCCGGACTCGGTGCCGGGAGCCTCGTAGTCGTTCGAGTACGCCGAGCCGGTGACGGCGGCGGCCGCGCTCACCCCGCCGAAGGCGAGGAGCCACAGCAGTACCGCGACGAGGCGGTGCCGAACACACCAGCGTGCAAGGGCTGCCACGAACGAGCTCCCGGAGGATGATTTGTGGATCTTTGACCGGGAACAGCCGTGAAACTGTCGTTCACAAGATGAACAGCCCGCAAAGAACGCATGAGCAATGCGAGGACCACTCTTGCAGGCAGAAATGATCGTTTACGCCGTTCATGGGCTTATTCACGGGAATGGGAGGCAGATCACAGGACAGTAACGACCACTCTGTCACCTCAGTCGAACTGGTCCCCCAGCGCCATCACCATCGCCCCGACGATCAGCAGCCACAGCGCCCGTCGGGTGCGCCCCCGGGAGCCGAGCACCGAGGCCAGCGCACAGACGGCGGCCCCGAAGGCGTAGGCGGCGGGCACCACCGCCGGGGCGGGACCAGAGGCTCGAAGCACGGAGGCGGCCAATCCCGCGAGGGTCAGCAGCGCTCCCGTTCCGGCCGCCGTCCAGCGGGCCCGGCGCGCGTCCACGACATCCGTGTCCGGTATCTCGGAATCAACGCGTCCGTTCATGGCGGGCGAGCGTAGCGCCTCCCGCCGGGAAACCAGGTGCGGGACGCCCACGAGGGCTGCTAGCTTCCGCCCGTCGACAGTCCCCGGCTCCTCGCCGACGACCGAAGCGGGTGCATTGTTTGAAGGTCCGACCGAGCTCCTACGCATCGACTTCCCCTACGAAGATCACAAGGAGCCCGTTCACCGATGTCCGACACCAGGACCACGAACGACGACCTGACTGACCGCCTCACCCACCCCCGATGGGCCCGCAGCAACCGCTACGACGCCCGCTGGACCGTCGAGAACCAGATGGGCCCGCACGCGCTGTGGCTGCTGGAGTGGCTGGCCCCCGCGCTCGGCCTGGAGGAGCTGCGCCCCGGCGCCCGCGTCCTCGACCTGGGCTGCGGCCGCGCGATGACGTCCGTCTTCCTCGCCAGGGAGTACGACGTCCAGGTCACCGCGGCCGACCTGTGGGTGAAGCCCGACGACAACGCCGTGCGCATCGCCGAGGCGGGCGTCGCCGACCGGGTGCTGCCCGTGTACGCCGAGGCCCACGACCTGCCCTTCGGCCAGGACACGTTCGACGCGATCGTGTCCGTCGACGCGTACCAGTACTTCGGCACCAACGACCTGTATCTGCCCACGCTGACCCGGCTGTTGAAGCCGGGCGGACGGATCGGGATCGTCGTACCGGCACTCCGGCAGGAACCGGAGGGCGCCGAGCCGCCGGAGCACCTGAAGGAGTACTGGGAGAAGGACCCCGGTTTCTGGGCGTTCCACACCCCCGCGTGGTGGCGCCGCCTGTGGACCCGCAGCAGGGCCGTGGAGGTCGAGACGGCCGACTGGCTCGAGGACGGCTGGCGCGACTGGCTGCTGTGGAGCGAGGTGTGCGCCGAGGAGAGCTCCAGCGCGTTCATGGCGGACATGGCGCGCTGGTCCGTGGACCTCATGCACGCCGACGTCGATCATCTGCTCGGCTTCGCACGGATCGTGGCACGCCGGCGGTGAGCTGACATGCCTCGGGGGCTGCGCCGGTACGCCGGCGCAGCCCCCGAGTCGCGTGCTCAGCCCTCGCTGACGCCCAGCTTCTGAAGGATCAGCTCCTTGACGCGGGCCGCGTCGGCCTGACCGCGGGTCGCCTTCATGACCGCGCCGACCAGGGCGCCCGCCGCGGCCACCTTGCCTCCGCGGATCTTGTCGGCGATGCCCGGGTTGCCGGCGATGGCCTCGTCGACCGCCGTACCCAGCGCCGAGTCGTCGGAGACGACCTTCAGACCGCGCTTGTCGACGACCTCGTCCGGGGTGCCCTCGCCCGCGAGAACGCCCTCGATGACCTGGCGGGCCAGCTTGTCGTTCAGATCACCGGAGTTGACCAGCGCGGTGACCCGGGCGACCTGCTCCGGCGTGATGGCCAGCTCGTCGAGCGAGATGCCCGACTCGTTGGCGCTGCGCGCCAGTTCACCCATCCACCACTTGCGGGCGGAGGCCGCGTCGGCACCGGCGTCGATCGTCGCGACGATCGGGTCCAGCGCACCGGCGTTGAGGATCGCCTGCATGTCGGTGGCGGAGATGCCCCACTCGGCGAGCAGCCGGGTGCGGCGGGCCAGCGGCAGCTCGGGAAGGGCCGCCCGGATCTCCTCGACCCACTCGCGCGAGGGGGCCACCGGCACCAGGTCCGGCTCGGGGAAGTACCGGTAGTCCTCGGCCTCTTCCTTCACCCGGCCCGAGGTCGTCGACCCGGTGTCCTCGTGGAAGTGGCGGGTCTCCTGGATGATCGTGCCGCCGCTGTTCAGCACGGCCGCGTGCCGCTGGATCTCGAAACGGGCCGCACGCTCCACGGACCGCAGCGAGTTGACGTTCTTCGTCTCGGAGCGCGTGCCGAACTTCTCGCTGCCCTTGGGCATCAGCGAGAGGTTCACGTCGCAGCGCATCTGCCCCATCTCCATGCGGGCTTCCGACACACCGAGCGCCTTGATGACCTCGCGCAGCTCACGGACGTACGCCTTCGCCACCTCGGGGGCACGGTCGCCCGCGCCGACGATCGGCTTGGTGACGATCTCGATGAGCGGGATGCCGGCGCGGTTGTAGTCGAGCAGCGAGTGCGAGGCGCCATGGATACGGCCCGTCGCGCCGCCCACATGGGTCGACTTGCCGGTGTCCTCCTCCATGTGGGCGCGCTCGATCTCCACACGGAAGGTCTCGCCGTCCTCCAGCTGTACGTCGAGGTAGCCGTTGAAGGCGATCGGCTCGTCGTACTGGGAGGTCTGGAAGTTCTTCGGCATGTCCGGATAGAAGTAGTTCTTCCGGGCGAAACGGCACCACTCGGCGATCTCGCAGTTCAGCGCGAGACCGATCTTGATCGCGGACTCGACGCCGGTCGCGTTGACGACCGGGAGCGAGCCGGGCAGGCCGAGGCAGGTGGGACAGGTCTGCGTGTTGGCGTCCTGACCGAGTTCGGTCGAACAGCCGCAGAACATCTTGGTCTTGGTGCCGAGTTCGACATGGACCTCGAGGCCCATGACGGGGTCGTACGACGCCAGCGCGTCCTCGTACGACACCAGGTCGGTCGTGGTGGTCACGGTGAAACTTCCCTCTCAGCCCAGCAGGACGTCGTCGTCGCCCAGCCGCTTCAGCTCGCGGTACAGGATGGCGAGGCCGGTGACGATGCCGACGGCGGCGACCGTCGCGTCGATCAGCCGCAGCGTGTCCTGTTCGGCCTTGGCCTTCTTGATCCGCTTGGCGACACCGAACGCGCCGAAGGCGGTGGTGGCGATGGACACGTACGTACCGGACTTGGACTTCTTGAAGTCCTTGGCCTTGGTCAGTGCCTTGGTCACAGCGACGGAGCCTCCTCGAGGAGCGGGTGCCCCCACCTTTCCACGAAGGCGGCCTCGACGGCTGCGCCGACCTTGTAAAGACGGTCGTCCTTCAGCGCCGGGGCGATGATCTGCAGCCCGACCGGGAGGTTGTCCTCCGGGGCCAGACCGCAGGGCAGCGACATGGCCGCGTTGCCCGCCAGGTTGGTCGGGATGGTGCAGAGGTCGTTGAGGTACATCGCCAGCGGGTCGTCGATGCGCTCGCCGATCGCGAAGGCGGTGGTCGGGGTCGTCGGCGAGACGATCACGTCGACCTGCTCGAAGGCCTTCTCGAAGTCGCGCGTGATGAGCGTGCGGACCTTCTGGGCGGAGCCGTAGTAGGCGTCGTAGTAGCCGCTGGACAGGGCGTAGGTGCCGAGGATGATGCGGCGCTTGACCTCCGGGCCGAAACCCTCCTCGCGGGTGAGGGAGGTGACCTCCTCGGCGGAGTGCGTGCCGTCGTCGCCGGAGCGCAGGCCGTAGCGCAGACCGTCGAAACGGGCGAGGTTCGAGGAACACTCGCTCGGCGCGATCAGGTAGTACGCCGACAGCGCGAGGTCGAAGCTGGGGCAGTCCAGCTCGACGATCTCGGCGCCCAGTTCCTTCAGCAGCGCGACGGACTCGTCGAACCGCTGGACGACGCCGGCCTGGTAGCCCTCGCCGCGGAACTGCTTGACGACGCCGACACGCATGCCCTCGACGCTGCCGTTGCGGGCGGCCTCGACGACCGGCGGGACCGGGGCGTCGATGGACGTGGAGTCCAGCGGGTCGTGCCCGGCGATGACCTCGTGCAGCAGCGCCGCGTCCAGGACCGTACGGGCGCAGGGACCGCCCTGGTCGAGGGAGGAGGAGAAGGCGACCATGCCGTAGCGGGAGACCGCTCCGTACGTCGGCTTCACACCCACCGTGCCGGTGACGGCGGCCGGCTGGCGGATGGAGCCGCCGGTGTCGGTGCCGATGGCGAGGGGCGCCTGGAAGGAGGCGAGCGCGGCACTCGACCCACCACCGGAGCCACCGGGGATCCTGGTCAGGTCCCACGGGTTGCCGGTCGGGCCGTACGCACTGTTCTCGGTGCTGGACCCCATGGCGAACTCGTCCATGTTGGTCTTGCCGAGGATGACGACGTCGGCCGCCTTCAGCTTCTTGGTGAGGGTCGCGTCGTACGGCGGGATCCAGCCCTCGAGGATCTTCGAACCGACGGTCGTCGGGACGCCCTCGGTGGTGAAGATGTCCTTGAGCGCGAGCGGGACACCGGCGAGGGGGCCGAGCTTCTCGCCCCGCTCCCGCTTCTCGTCGACGGCACGGGCCTGGGCCAGGGCACCCTCGCGGTCGACGTGCAGGAAGGCGTGCACCTTCTCGTCGACGGCCTCGATACGGGCCAGGTGGGCCTCGGCGACCTGGACGGCCGTGAGCTCGCCGGAGGCGATCTTCGCGGCGGTCTCGGCGGCCGTGAGCTTGATGATGCTGACGTTCTCCGTCATGGCGGTTAGTCCTCCCCCAGGATCTGCGGCACCTTGAAACGCTGCTGCTCCTGGGCCGGGGCGCCGGAGAGCGCCTGCTCGGGGGTGAGCGAGGGACGGACCTCGTCCTTGCGCATGACGTTCGTCAGCGGGAGCGGGTGCGAGGTCGGCGGTACGTCTTGGTCGGCGACCTCGCTGACGCGAGCCACCGCGCCGATGATGTCGTCCAGCTGGCCTGCGAAGTGTTCGAGCTCTTCGGGCTTCAGCTCCAGACGCGCCAGCCGGGCGAGGTGGGCGACCTCCTCGCGCGTAATGCCAGGCATGCAGCGTTCCTCTGGGGTGAGTGTGTGTGGTTTGGGCCGGGGCTGGTCGTCACATTCCCGTCGTCCGCCCGAAGGGCGGGCCTCGCGGCGTCCGGTGCGTGCGATCGCAAGGCGCCGGAGCGTCCTCGTGGCGGAGCCACGTGGACGATTCGGCAACGCGGCGAGCGTGCGTGCCAGGCGTCGCGAGGCAGACGGGAATGTGACGACTAGCCCCAATCCTATGGGGCGGGGCCCGGTGACCGTGAAACGGTTTCCCGGACCATACGCCCAAGAGGCCGTCGGGGGTCAACGGCGCCCGTCCCGGGTCTCGGCCCCCGCCTCCCACCGGCCCTAGGGGTGGGCCGTGGGGAACTACTCGTCGGTCGCCGCGGCCGGCAGGGCCGCCCGGGGCCGCTGCCAGCCCCGCGACCCGCGCGCCCGCAGCCACGCCGTCGTCTCCTCCGGCGGCATCGCGGCGGCGACCAGCCAGCCCTGTACGGCGTCGCAGCCGAGGTCCCGCAGCCGCTCCCAGGTCTCGTCGTCCTCGACGCCCTCCGCGACGACCAGCAGACCGAGGGAATGAGCGAGGTCGACGGTGCAGCGGACGATCTCCGCGTCCTCCGCGTCGACGGCGAGGCGGGCCACGAAGGAGCGGTCGATCTTCAGCTCGCTCACCGGAAGCCGCCGCAGGTGCACCAGGGAGGAGTAGCCGGTTCCGAAGTCGTCCAGTGACATCTTCACGCCGTGCCCGGTCAGCCCGGCGAGTGTGTCGGCGGCGCGCTGCGGGTCCTCGAGCAGGACGTGTTCCGTTATCTCCAGTTGGAGCGCTCCCGCCGGGACGCCGTGCCGGGCCAGCCGGGCGGCGACGGAGCCCGCGAAACCGGGGGTGTGGACATCACGCGGGGAGACGTTGACCGCGACCGGCACATACAGGCCCTGCGCCCGCCACCGGGCCACCTGAGCCAGGGCCGTCTCCAGGACGTACTCCGTGAGATGGGGCATCAGCCCCGAGGACTCGGCGATCGCTATGAACTCGTCCGGCGGCACCTTCCCGCGCTCGGGATGCACCCACCGGACCAGGGCCTCCAGGCCGGCGACCTGTCCGTCGAAGCGGACCTTGGGCTGGTAGTGCAGCTCCACCTCCTGCGCGTCCAGCGCCCGGCGCAGATCGCCCAGCAGGCCCAGCCGGTCCGGTGTGTTCGAGTCCCGCTTGGACTCGTACACCTCGACGCCGGTACGGTCCCGCTTCGCCTGGTACATCGCCACGTCCGCCCGCCGCAGCAGCCCTTCGGCATCCAGCGCGTGGTCCGGGAAGACGGCGACGCCCGCACTGGCCTCCAGCACGAGGGTGAGCCCGTCGAGGTCGAGCGGGGAGCTGAGCGCGGCGACCAGGCTCCGGGCGAGGCGGGTCGCGGAGGTCGTGGAGTCGGCGACCGGCAGTAAGACGGCGAACTCGTCACCGCCGAGCCGAGCGGCCTCCGCTCCCCGCGGGAGCGCCAGGCGCAGCCGGTCGGCTATCTGCAGGAGCAGCCGGTCACCGGCGAGATGGCCCAGGGTGTCGTTGACCGAGCGGAAGCGGTCCAGGTCGATCAGCATCAGGGCGGCGCGGGCGCCGATGCGTTCGGCGTCGTCCAGCGCGGTCCAGATGCGCTCAAGGAGCCACTGCCGGTTGGGCAGCCCGGTCAGCGGGTCGCGCAGCTGCTCCTCGGCGCGGGCGCGGGCTATCCACAGGGTGGAGTCGAGGGCGATCAGCGGGATGGCGAAGAGCGGCAGCAGCACCGGCTGGGCGGCGGCGACCACGCAGACCAGCGGGGCGATGCCGAGCAGCGCGACCGCGACCAGGCCCTGTCTGACCAGGGCGGTGCGGGCGACGGTGGGCAGCCCGCCGTGGCGCGGGGCGTGCAGGTACCAGAGGAGGGTGCGGGTGACCAGGAGGTACGCGACGGCGACCAGCATCACCTCGGGCGCCGTGTAGAGGGTCCAGGTGTCGGGGTTCCAGGGTTTCTCCACGGACGGCACGCGTCCGAAGGCGCCCAGCACCAGGGCTCCGGCTCCGATGCCGAGGATGTCCACCGCGCCGTGCAGCACGCCCTGACGCCAGCGGTTGCGCCGGGCTATGCCGACCAGCACGACCACGGTGAGGCTGACCATTCCGGCGGGCACCCAGCCGTACAGCATCAGGACGGCGAGGGTGAGGGCGGCGCCGGAGCCGGTGCCGCCCCACCAGCGGGAGCGGCCGAGCATGACCAGGTGGCCGACGATGATGCCGGTCAGCACGGCGAAGGACCAGCCGACGGTGCCGGCCGGGAAGAGCGCGTGCGTGCCGGTGAAACCGCGGTAGAAGCCGGCGCCCAGGACGAAGGCGGCCGCCGCGACGACCGCCGCGGGCAGCGCGGGCAAGGACATGTGCCGTTCGTGTTCGGGATCCGGCAGTCCGGGAGGGTGGTCGGCGGTGAGATGCGGGGCGCGCCCGTCCGTCACGGTGTACTGTCCGGTGGCGCGCCCCTCCGCACCCGGACGCTCCGAAGTCCGCCCGGCCCACCGGCTCGCCCGCCATGCACCGGTGACCCGGTGCAGGCGCAGCCGTGAGTCAGGGGCGGCGCTCTCGGTCGGTTCCATTCCCGTCCCTCTCACAGCCGGCGGTGCCCACGCCACGCGGCCCGTTGCCCGACATCCGTCAACGGCACCGCGTTGGAAAACCCTTCCCCTTGCTCGTCAGGAGCAAGGGGATGCCCCAACCGCAGCTGGGCACGGCAGGTGCACACCTCAACAGTAGGCCGCAGAAGGCTTCCACGGGCAGCGGTCGTAGACGGTTGCCCGAATGCACCCCGGCCACCCGTATGCATCTGGTATGCGCCGATCGGGTGGCCTTCAATCGCTATTCCTCAATGGGAATCGCAACTTCGGCCGCTGCGTCCGGCCCTTGTTCGAGCAGGACGTTGAAGCCCTCCTCGTTCAGAACGGGCACTTTGACCTGCATTGCCTTGTCAAATTTCGACCCAGGATTGTCACCTACGACAACGAAGGATGTCTTCTTCGAAACAGAACCGGTTACTTTCGCTCCGCGGCTCTGCAGCGCATCCTTCGCGCCGTCGCGGGTGAAGTGCTCGAGCGTGCCGGTGACCACGACGGTCAGCCCTTCGAGCGGGCGCGGGCCCTCCTCCTCGCCCGAGCTCTCCTCCTCCATGCGCACGCCCGCGGCGCGCCACTTGCGGAGGATCTCCTGGTGCCACTCCTCGGCGAACCATTCCTTGAGGGAGGCGGCGATGATTCCGCCGACGCCTTCCGTGTTCGCCAGCTCCTCCTCGGTGGCCTGCTCGATGCGCTCGATCGACCGGAACTCGCGGGCCAGCGCCTCGGCGGCGACCGGGCCGACGTGACGGATCGACAGGCCCGTGAGGATGCGGGCGAGTGGGCGCTCCTTGGCCGCGGCGATGTTCTCCAGCATGGCAACCGCGTTCTTCTTCGGCTCGCCCTGCTGGTTCGCGAAGACCGTGGCGACCTTCTCCTCGCCGGTCTTCGGGTCGCGCTTGGGCAGCCCGCTGTCCTGGTCGAGGACGTACGCCTTGATGGGCAGCAGCTGCTCGATGGTGAGGTCGAAGAGGTCGCCCTCGTCCACGAGCGGCGGGTCCTTCGGCTCCAGCGGCTTGGTGAGGGCGGCCGCGGCGACATAGCCGAAGTGCTCGATGTCCAGCGCCTTGCGGCCCGCCAGATAGAACAGCCGCTCGCGCAACTGCGCCGGGCAGGTGCGGGCGTTGGGGCAGCGCAGGTCGACGTCGCCCTCCTTCATGGGCCTCAGCGCCGTGCCGCACTCGGGGCACTCGGCCGGCATCACGAACTCGCGCTCGCTGCCGTCGCGCAGGTCGACGACCGGGCCGAGGATCTCCGGGATCACGTCACCGGCCTTGCGCAGCACCACGGTGTCGCCGATGAGGACGCCCTTGGCCTTGACGACGTCCTGGTTGTGCAGGGTGGCGAACTCGACCTCGGAGCCCGCCACCGTGACCGGCTCGACCTGGGCGTACGGAGTGACCCGGCCCGTGCGGCCCACGCCCACGCGGATGTTGATGAGCTTGGTGTTGACCTCCTCCGGCGCGTACTTGTACGCGATCGCCCAGCGCGGGGCGCGGGAGGTGGAACCGAGCCGTCCCTGGAGCGGGATCTCGTCCAGCTTGACGACGACTCCGTCGATCTCGTGCTCCACGGAGTGGCGGTTCTCGCCGTAGTACGCGATGAACTCCCGTACGCCGTCGAGGTCGTCGACCACCTTGTTGTGCCGGGAGGTGGGAAGGCCCCAGGTCTTGAGGAGGTCGTAGGCCTGGGAGAGGCGGGTGAGGCCCTCGAAGCCCTCCAGGGCGCCGATGCCGTGGACGACCATGTGGAGCGGGCGGGTGGCGGTGACGCGGGGGTCCTTCTGGCGCAGTGAACCGGCCGCCGCGTTGCGCGGGTTGGCGAAGGGCTTGTCGCCGGCCTCGACCAGGCGGGCGTTGAGCTCCTCGAACTTCTCCATCGGGAAGTAGACCTCGCCGCGGATCTCCACGAGGTCGGGGACGCGGTCACCGCTCAGCCTGTCCGGGATCTCCGCGATCGTACGGACATTGGGGGTGATGTCCTCGCCCGTGCGGCCGTCGCCGCGGGTCGCCGCGCGCGTGAGGCGGCCCCGCTCGTAGGTGAGGTTGACGGCGAGGCCGTCGACCTTGAGCTCGCACAGGAGGTGGTAGCCGGGCCCGCCGACGTCCCTGGCGACGCGCTCGGCCCAGGCGGCCAGCTCCTCGTCGCTGAAGGCGTTGTCCAGGGAGAGCATGCGTGAGCGGTGCTCGACGGAGGTGAACTCCGTCTCGTAGGCCCCCGCGACCTTCTGGGTCGGCGAGTCCGGCGTGCGCAGCTCGGAGTACTCCTCCTCCAGCGCCTCCAGGGAGCGCAGGAGCTTGTCGAACTCCGCGTCGCTGATGACCGGAGCGTCCTTCACGTAGTACCGGAAGCGGTGCTCCTCGATCTGCTCAGCGAGCTTCGCGTGCTTCTCCCGCGCCTCGGCGGGCACCGTCGTCTCCGCTTGCTTGTCGCCGGCCACCGTGTTGTCCTCCCGTTACTCTGGGTTGTCCGCGAGGGATCTCGCCGCCCGGACGCAGTGGGCGAGTGCCCTGCGTGCGTAGTCCGGGGAGGCCCCCGCGAGTCCGCACGACGGCGTGAGGGTGACCGCCTCCGCGAGAAGACCCGGTTGCAGCCCCAGCCTGCGCCACAGCGTCCTGACACCCATGACGCTACCGGCAGGGTCTGACAATGGGCCGTCCGTGCCCGGTACGACACCGGCGAAGAGCCGGGTACCCGCTTCCACCGCCTCTCCGATCGTGTCGTCGTCACGCTCGGTGAGGAGCGAGAAGTCGAAGGAGACCGCCGCCGCACCCGCCCGTCGCAGGAGGGCGAACGGGACGTCCGGTGCGCAGGAGTGGACCACGGTGGGGCCGTCGCTGTGAACCCCGACGACCTCGCGGAGGGTGGCCTCGACGAGCTGGCGGTCGACGGCGCGGTGGGTGCGGTAGCCGCTGGCGGTCTTCACCCGGCCGCGCAGGACGGCGGTGAGGGAGGGCTCGTCGAGCTGGAGGACGAGGTGGGCGCCGGGGATGCGGCGGGCGACCTCGGCGAGGTGCTGGCGGAGGCCTTCGGTGAGGGAGGCGGCCAGGTCGCGGCAGGCGCCGGGGTCGGAGAGGGCCGACTCGCCGTTCTTCAGCTCCAGGGCGGCGGCGAGGGTCCAGGGGCCGACGGCCTGCAGCTTGAGCGGCCCCTCGTACCCCTGCGTGAACTCCTCGAGTGCGTCGAGGTCCTCGCCGAGCCATGATCTGGCCCGCTTGGTGTCCCGTCCCGGGCGGTCCCCGATCCGCCAGCCGCTGGGCTCCACGCGCGCGTACAGCTCGACGAGCAGTCCGGCGGTTCTGCCGATCATGTCCGCGCCGGGGCCGCGGGCGGGCAGTTCGGGCAGGAAGGGGAAGTCCTCGAAGGTCCCGGTGACGGTTTTGGCCGCCTCGCGGGCGTCGCCGCCGGGCATGGATCCGATGCCGGTGGCGGGGCCGAAGGAAAGGTCTGCGTTCACATGTGAAGCCTATGTTTTTCGCCCCCGCCGCCCCTACCCGTCCCGGGGGCCGGCCCCCGGACCCCCGCTCCTCAAACGCCGGAGGGGCTGTTTTTGATCTTTTCAGCCCGTCCGGCGTTTGAGGGCGAGGCCGTTCAGGCCGAAAGCGGGGGTCTGGGGGCGCAGCCCCCAGGTCACCGACCCGGTCGTACCGTCAGGTCGTTGATCTCCGCGTCCCGCGGCAGATCCACCGCCAGCAGGATCGTCGTCGCGACCGACTCCGGGTCGATCCACTTCGACGCGTCGTACTCCTTGCCCTCCTGCTGGTGGACCTTGGCCTGCATCGGGCTGGCGGTACGCCCGGGGTACACGGAGGTGACGCGGACGCCGTTGCCGTGCTCCTCGTGCCGCAGGGCGTCCGCCAGGGCCTTCAGGCCGTGCTTCGAGGCCGCGTAGGCGGACCAGTCCGCGTGGGCGTTCAGGCCCGCGCCCGAGTTCACGAAGACCACCTGGCCCCGGGCGGCGCGGAGTTGGGGCAGGAAGTGCCGGGTCAGCTCGGCCGGGGCGATCAGGTTGACGTTGAGCTGGTGGCGCCAGGACTTCGGGGTGAGCTCGCCCACCGGGCCCAGGTCGACCACACCAGCGATGTGGAGCAGGGAGTCCACCCGGTCCGGCAGCGTCTGGTGCGAGAACGCCCAGGACAGCCTGTCCGGGTCGGCCAGGTCGCCGACCAGCGTCCTCGCACCGGGAAACTCGGCCGCGAGCTCCTTCGCGCGGCCCGCGTCGCGCGCGTGCAGGACGAGTTCGTCCCCGCGCGCGTGGAGGCGGCGGGCGACGGCCGCGCCGATGCCGGAGCCCGCTCCGGTGATCACATGGGTAGCCATGCCCGCCATGCTCGCACCCGCCGGCGCCCGCGGGCGCCCCGCCCTCTTTCGCCGCCCCCGTCATGCGCGCCTCACTCGACGCCCTGGCTCTCCTCCAGGTAGGCCAGCGCACCCACCGGCTCCTCCGCGAAGAACACCAGGTCGGTGAGGGGCCGGGGCAGGAACCCCTCGTCCTCCATGCGCCGGAACTGCTCCTTGAGGCCGTCGTAGAAGCCCGCCGTGTTGAGCAGGACGACCGGCTTGTCGGTGTGGCCGTGCTTCTTCAGTTCCAGGATCTCGGTGGCCTCGTCCAGGGTTCCCGTCCCGCCGACCATGACCACCACCGCGTCGGCCTTCTCCAGGAGCAGCTTCTTCCGCTCGGCGAGGTCACGGGCGATCACCATCTCGTCCGCGCCCTGCCGCGCCTTGGCCGCCAGGAAGTCCACGGAGACCCCGCACAGCCGTCCTCCGGCCTCCTGCACTCCGTCGGCGACCACCTTCATCAGGCCGACGTCCGAACCGCCCCACACCAGCGTGTGACCGCCCTTGCCCAGCAGCTTCGCGAACTCGCGCGCGGGGCGCGTGTAGCGGTCGTCGAGGTCGGCGGCGGAGAGGAAGACGCAGATTCGCATGCCCTCACCGTACGTGGGAAGAAAGGGGCCGCCGCGAGTGCTTTGCCGGTATGGCCGAAGGACACACGATCACCATCGAGCAGATTGACCGGCACGTGCGCGTGGTGCACGGCGAGCAGGTCCTGGCGGAGAGCGGACGGGCCCTCGTCCTCAGGGAGACGGGCTGTCCGCCGCGGTACTACCTGCCCGCCGAGGACGTACGGCTCGATCTGCTGACCCCGTCCGACACCCACACCTACTGCCCGTTCAAGGGCACCGCGAGCTACTGGTCGCTGCCGGACGCGGCGGACCTGGTGTGGTCCTATCCCGAGCCCAAGCCCGAGGTCGCCCAGATCAAGGACCACCTCTGCTTCTACGAAGTCGAGGTGTCGTGAGCGAGGTCTTCAGCGCGTAAGGGCGATTATTTCCCTGCCTTGGGGCAGTCTCCACAGGCATGGACAAGAAGACCATTTCGCACGACGGCACCTCCCTCGCGTATCAGCGCACCGGGCAGGGGCCCGCCGTCATCCTCGTCAGCGGAGCGATGTCGACGGGTGCCACCGTGGCGCCCCTCGCCGGGCCGCTCGCCGGCCGTTTCAGCGTCGTCTCCTACGACCGCCGGGGCCGCGGCGAGAGCGGTGACACCCAGCCGTACGCGGTGGCCCGCGAGGTCGAGGATCTCGCCGCCCTCATCGACGCGGTGGGCGGCGAGGCCTCGCTGTACGGCATCTCGTCGGGTGGCGCGCTGGTCCTGGAGGCGGCCGCGAGCGGGCTGCCGGTCCGTCGGGTCGCCGTGTACGAGGTGCCGTTCGCGGTGTACGAGGGCGGCGCGAAGGAGCGCGCCGAGTACACCGAGCGACTCGACGAGGCGCTCGGGCAGGGACGGCGCGGGGACGCGGTCGAGCTGTTCCTCAGGCTCACCGGGCTGGCCGAGGAGATGATCCAGGGCGCCCGCAACTCCCCCATGTGGTCCGGCATGGAGGCGATCGCGCCGAGCCTGGCGTACGACAACGCCGTGATGGGGGACGGTCTGGTGCCGCGGGACCGGCTGGCCGGGATCGATGTGCCCGTTCTGTCCCTCGCGGGCAGCGCGAGCCCCGCCTGGATGCGGAAGGCCGCCCGGATCGTGGCCGAAACGGTACCTCAGGGGACGTATCAGGTCCTGGAGGGTCAGACACACATGGTGGACCCGAACGTCCTTGCGCCGGTGCTGGCGGAGTTCTTCTAGATGGGCGCGCTCCCACGTCAAGACTTGAGGAAGGTGAAACACACCCGGGCGGAATAGTCACATAAGATTCACCACGAACTCGCGCTTCCGGCGAGCCTCCTTGTCCCCCGGCATTCCGGCTCGCTTGTGGAGCACGACCCATGAATACCGCGCACACCTTGTCCGACGGCGGCATCCCGGCGGTCCCGCCGCAGCGTCGCCGCCGGGCCGAACCGCGCAAGGCCCTTTCCGGCCAGGACCGGTCGGGGCTGCTGCCCTCCCCTCCCGACGACCGGGAGAAGATCTCGTACGTCAGGCGTCACACCTGGGTGCTGACGTACTCCTCCCTCGTCGGGTTCGTGTGCCTGGTGGTCAGTCAGGTGGAGGCGGCGGCGACCAGCTCGTGGATCTGGGCGTACATCCCGCTTCTGCTGCTGTCCGTGGTGAGCTTTCTGATCTCGTTCCGGCTGGACTCCTTCACCCCCAGCTTCGACCTGCGCGGGCACCGCCGTCTGGTCAAGGCCTGGCAGCCGGAGCGGTATCCGGACGTGGACGTGTTCCTGCCGGTGTGCGGGGAGCCCATCGAGGTGCTGCACAACACCTGGCTGCATGTGCGCACGCTGGCCGAGCGCTACCCGGGGACGGTCACCCCGATCGTGCTTGACGACTCCGACGACGCCGAGATCGGCGCGATGGCCGAGGACTTCGGCTTCCGGTACCTGGTGCGGCCCAACCGGGGCTGGATGAAGAAGGCGGGCAATCTGCGGCACGGCTTCGAGCGCTCCTCGGGCGAGTTCATCCTCATCCTGGACGCCGACTTCGCACCCCGCGCGGACCTGCTGCACGAGCTGCTGCCGTACATGGACCGCGAGCCGCGCACCGGAATCGTGCAGTCGCCGCAGTTCTTCCGGGTCCTGGACCAGCAGAACTGGATCGAGCGCGGGGCCGCGGCCGTGCAGGAGCTGTTCTACCGCAGCGTCCAGGTGTCCCGGCAGAAGAGCGACGGCTCGATCTGCGTCGGCAGCTGCGCGGTCTACCGGCGCAGCGCCCTGGCCGAGATCGGCGGCACCAGCCTGGTCGAGCACTCCGAGGACATGTACACCGGGTTCGAACTACGCGCGCGTGGATGGGATCTGACCTACGTACCGGTCGCGCTGTCCACCGGGGTGTGCCCGGACACCGTGGGCGCCTTCTACAGCCAGCAGTACCGCTGGTGCATGGCCTCGCTCGCGATGCTCGGCAGCAAGGACTTCTGGCGCACGAAGATGCGCTTCGTCAGCCGGCTGTGCTATCTGTCCGGATTCGTCTACTACATCGAGACCGGACTGCTGACCTTCAGCGGCCCGCTCATCGCCCTGACGATCATGCTGGCGGCCCCCGAGCAACTCAAGCTGGCCAACATCGGCCTGGTGCTGCCCAGCGTCATCTACCTGACCGTGATCTACCCGATCTGGCACCGCAACCCCTACCGCCTGGAGGCCTGGGCCACCCGCATCCTGTACGGCTGGGCGCACGCCTTCGCCATCTGGGACACCGTGCGCCGCCGCCCGATGGGCTGGACGCCGACCGGAGCGGGCGGCGCCAAGGGCAGCAAGACCCGCCGTCTGTGGATCGGCATGTGGGCCTGGAGCGGGACGACCGCCGTGGCCTGGATCGCGGTCGCGGTCTGGCGGATGAGCACCTCGCTCAGCCCGTCCGACTACGCCCTGATGCTCGCCTCCGGCCTCTTCTACGGCGTCGCGGTCGCCCGCGCCCTGATCCAGCCGCGCGCCGAAGAGGCCGCCGCATGAGCCGTATGACACGTATGAACCGGACGATCCGTGTGACCAGCCCCCGTCTCCTGCTGCTCGCCCTCAGCGGCTTCCTGCTCGCCGCGGTCTCCGCCTGCGCGCCGCCCGCCCCGCAGGTCCCCGCGGCCGCGGCGGCCGAGGCGCAGCAGCAGACGCAGAGCGCCGAACCGCCGTACGACATACGGCCGTTGCTGAAGCCGGACCACAAGTACCTCGGTGTCGCCTTCAACGGCTCGCCCCGCGCCACCGCGCCCGTGACCGCCTTCGCCGGGAAGGCGGGGAAGCAGCCCAACCTGCGTGAGTACTACGCGAAGTGGGGCGACCCGTTCCAGGCGGACGTCAACCGGGCCGTGTGGGACGACGGCCAACTGCCCTTCCTGGTCTGGGAACCCTTCTCCCGTACGGCCGCGCAGATCGCGGCCGGACAGGACGACGCGTACATCCGGGAGTTCGCGGACGCCGTGCGCGACTGCAACCGGCCGCTCGCGCTGAGCTTCGGGCACGAGATGAACGGCGGCTGGTACCCCTGGGGCAGCAAGAAGACCAGCGCGGCCGACTTCGCGCGCGCGTGGCGGCACATCCACGACCTGTTCACGGACGAGGGCGCGGCCGACGTCATCTGGGTGTGGAGCCCGAACGTCGTCAACCCGGTCCCGGACGTCCGGCTGAAGCCGTACTACCCGGGTGACGCGTACGTGGACTGGGTCGGCGTCGTCGGCTACTACGCGCTGCACGGCCCGACCACCTTCCGCACCCTGTTCGGGCCGACCATGACCGAGATCCGCCGCTTCAGCGACAAGCCGCTCCTGATCGCGGAGACGGGTGTCCAGGCCGGGGAGAGCAAGCCCACCGAGATCGCCGACCTGTTCGCGGGTGTACGCGCGCGTGCCGACGTCCTGGGCCTGGTCTGGTTCAACCTCAAGAAGGAGGCCGACTGGCGCATCGACAGCGGCCCCTTGTCGCTCGCCGCGTTCCGGAAGGCCGCCGCGGACGGCTCCTTCGGCTTCGACGTCCGCAATCCGTAGGGGGCCGCAGATGGAGCAGAACGACTCGACCATGCAACTGCCCGTGGCGCCGCCGAAGGCCCGCCGCCGGGTCGCCGAGACGATGCAGCTGCGGGTGCTGCGGCCCAGGCCGGGCGGCTACACCCTGCGCCCCGTCCCGGACTCGGGCTGGTCGGCGGAGGCCAGCTCGCGCCGTGTCTGGGTCAGCCGGCTGGTCCTGCTGGCCCTGCTGGTCGTACAGACCGCGCTGTCGCTGCGCCTGCAGAACACGGCCTTCGAGGACGAGGCGCTCTACCTGTTCGCCGGGCACGCCGAGCTCGGCCATCTGCTGCACGGCACGAAGCTCTACGGCGGCTTCGAGAGCTACTTCTCCGGCGCGCCCGTCCTCTACCCGGTCCTGGCGGCCGCCGCCGACTCCGTGTTCGGGCTGGCCGGGGCGCGCGCGCTGAGCCTCGCCTGCATGCTGGGCTGCACGTCCCTGCTGTACGCGATGACGCGCCGCCTGTTCAACGAGCGGGCGGGTCTGTGCGCGGCGGGTGTCTTCGCCATCGCCCAGTCCACGGCGTTCATGGGCAACTTCGCCACCTACGACGCCCTCGCCCTGTTCCTGCTGGCGCTGGCCGCCTGGATCGTCGTCCGCACCTCGGACGCGCACCCGCTGCTGACCCTGCTCGCGGCGCCCGTCGCCGCGCTCGCCGTGGCGGTCAAGTACGCCGCGGCGCTGTATCTGCCCACCGTGGTGCTGCTGTGCGTCCTGACCGCCTACCAACGGCGCGGTCTGCCGCGCGCGTTGCTGCGGGGCGTGCTGCTCTCCCTGGGCACCGCCGCGCTGTTGGGCGCGGGGCTGTACGCCTCCGGGTACCTCGCGGCGATCCAGTCCACCACGACGGCCCGCGCGGCCGGTACGACGCCCGCCGGGCAGATCCTGCGCGACTGCGCCCGCTGGGGCGGCCTGGCGGTCGCCGTGGCCCTGGTGGGGGCGTTCTCGTACGTCCGCACCGGACGGATGAGCGAGATGCCGGGCTGGCGCGGGAACCTGCCGGGGGCCCGCTGGCGGGCCGCGCTCGGAGTGGTGCTGGTCGGCACCGCCCTGCTCGCGCCCGCCTACCAGCTGCACCTGCACACCGAGGTCTCGCTGCACAAGCACATCGGCTACGGCCTGTTCTTCGCGGCGCCGCTCGCCGGGGTCGGCGTCACCCGGCTGATGGGCGCGCACTTCAAGTACCCGCAGTGGGCGATCTTCCTGGGCGTGGTGCTGCTCTCCAGCGGCATGTCCCAGGCGTACGACAACTTCCACGCCTGGCCCGACTCCAGGGGCCTGGTGGCCGCGATACGGCCCTATGTGAACGCCCACGGCCACTATCTCGCCGACACCTACGAAGTACCGGTCTACGAGCTGGGCAAGGCCACTTCGTACCGGCAGTGGAACTCGACGTACACGATCGACTACACGACCCGTTCCGGGCGGCACCTCACGGGCGCGGAAGGCTTCAAGGCGGCCGTGGCCGAACGGCACTTCACGCTGATCGTGCTCGACCGGGGCAACCCGACCGGTCAGAGCACGGCCGTCCGGGACGCGCTCGTCCACTCGACCGGCTACCGCCTCCTCGGCACGGTGCCGTACGCCGCGGGCTGGGGCAGCAGCCGGTTCGAGCTCTGGGCGCCTTCCTAGAGACGGTCAGGCGACCGACGTCGTCGTCCTCGCGCGCGTGGTCGTCGCGATCGTCGCCGAGCCCACCACGCGCGTGCCGTCGTACAGCACGATCGCCTGGCCGGGGGCGACACCGCGGACCGGCTCCGCGAAGGAGACCTCCAGGGTGCCGTCGACCAGTTCGGCGGTGACCTCGGTCTCGCCGCCGTGGGCGCGCAGCTGGGCGGTGTACGTGCCGGGCCCGGAGGGGGCCGTGCCGCACCAGCGGGGCTTGATCGCGGTCAGGGCGGTCACGTCCAGGGCGTCGGCCGGGCCGACCGTCACCGTGTTGTTCACCGGCGAGATGTCCAGGACGTAGCGCGGCTTGCCGTCGGGGGCCGGGGTGCCGATGCGCAGGCCCTTGCGCTGGCCGATGGTGAAGCCGTACGCGCCCTCGTGGGTGCCGATCTTCGCCCCGGACTCGTCGACGATGTCGCCCTCGGCCTTGCCGAGGCGGTTCGCGAGGAAGCCCTGGGTGTCGCCGTCGGCGATGAAGCAGATGTCGTGCGAGTCGGGCTTCTTGGCGACCGCGAGACCGCGGCGCTCGGCCTCGGCACGGATCTCGTCCTTGGTCGTCACGGTGTCGCCGAGCGGGAAGAGGGCGTGCGCCAGCTGCCTCTCGTCCAGGACGCCGAGGACGTACGACTGGTCCTTGGCCATGTCCGAGGCGCGGTGCAGCTCGCGGGTGCCGTCCTCGTTCACGATCACCTGGGCGTAGTGGCCGGTGCAGACGGCGTCGAAGCCGAGGGCCAGGGCCTTGTCGAGCAGGGCCGCGAACTTGATCTTCTCGTTGCAGCGCAGGCAGGGGTTCGGGGTGCGGCCGGCCTCGTACTCGGCGACGAAGTCCTCGACCACGTCCTCGCGGAAGCGGTCGGCGAGGTCCCAGACGTAGAACGGGATGCCGATGACGTCGGCGGCGCGGCGGGCGTCGCGGGAGTCCTCGATGGTGCAACAGCCACGCGCGCCCGTGCGGAAGGACTGCGGGTTCGCGGAGAGCGCGAGGTGGACGCCGGTCACGTCGTGGCCGGCCTCCGCGGCGCGGGCGGCGGCGACGGCGGAGTCCACTCCGCCGGACATGGCGGCGAGTACGCGAAGAGGGCGGGGGCGCTGCGGGGTGTCAGTCATAGCCCTTCAAGAGTACGGGGACTCGGGAACCGGAGCCCACGCGTATCCGTTGGTGATCGCATGGGGGCGAGCGGGAGTGACTCGGACCGGCGGATCGGGCGCCGTGCGCTGCTGCTGGGCGGCGCGGCGGCCGCGGTCGGCGCGGCGGTGCTGGCGCGTGAGGAGCTGTCGCACCTGTGGTGGCGGCTGCCGGGGGTGGAGAAGCCGCGCACCCCGGGTGCGGTCGACTTCCGGGGTGCGCAGTGGCTGGCGGCCTCGCCGGCGAACTACCGGCGGGCCGACCGGCCGGACGACTACGCGATAGACCGGGTGGTCGTCCATGTCACCCAGGGCGGCTTCGCGAGCGCGGTCAAGGCCTTCCAGGACCCGGACCACAAGGCCGCGGCCCACTACATAGTCCGCAAGAACGGGCACGTCACACAGATGATCCGCGAGCTGGACGTGGCGTTCCACGCGGGCAACCGCGAGTACAACGAACGCAGCGTCGGCATCGAGCACGAGGGTTTCGTGGAGGACAGATCGTCCTTCACGGACGCGATGTACGCCTCCTCGGCGCGGCTGACCGCGGGGATCTGCCGGCGGTACGGCATACCCGTCGACCGCGAGCACATCATCGGGCATGTGGAGGTGCCGGGGACGGACCACACCGACCCGGGGCGGTACTGGGACTGGGACCGGTACATGGGGCTCGTGCGGTCGGTGAGGACAACGAAGTCGTAAAGGCTTCCGCCGGGACGAGGTGCACGAGGACGAGGGGATGACGGCGTCCCTCATGGCGACGGAGAGCCGACGGCGCTCGTTCAGGTGAGCCCGGCGGCCCGAGCCCGCTCGACCGCCGGGCCGATCGCCTTCGCCAGGGCCTCGACGTCGGCCTCCGTGGAGGTGTGTCCGAGGGAGAAGCGCAGGGTGCCGCGGGCCAGGTCGGGGTCGGTTCCGGTGGCCAGCAGGACATGGCTGGGCTGGGCGACGCCGGCGGTGCAGGCGGAGCCGGTGGAGCACTCGATGCCCTGGGCGTCGAGGAGCAGCAGCAGGGAGTCGCCCTCGCAGCCCGGGAAGGTGAAGTGGGCGTTGGCCGGGAGGCGGTCCACCGGGTCGCCGCCCAGGATCGCGTCCGGAACCGCCGCGCGGACGGCCTCGACCAGGCTGTCGCGCAGTGCGCCGATCTCCCGCTCGAACCAGTCGCGCTGCTCGGCGGCGAGGCGTCCGGCCACCGCGAAGGAGGCGACGGCGGGGACGTCGAGGGTGCCGGAGCGGACATGGCGCTCCTGGCCGCCGCCGTGCAGGACCGGTACGGGGGTGTACTCACGGCCCAGGACCAGGGCGCCGATGCCGTACGGACCGCCGATCTTGTGCCCGGAGACCGTCATAGCGGCGAGTCCTGAGGCGGCGAAGTCGACCGGGACCTGGCCGAAGGCCTGGACCGCGTCGGCGTGCAGCGGGATGCCGAACTCCCGTGCCACGTCGGCGAGTTCACGGACGGGCATGACCGTGCCGATCTCGTTGTTCGCCCACATCACGGTGGCCAGGGCCACGTCGTCGGGGTTGCGGGCGATCGCCTCGCGCAACGCCTCGGGGTGGACCCGTCCGTACGGGTCGACCGGGAGGTACTCGACGGTGGCGCCCTCGTGTTCGCCGAGCCAGTGCACGGCGTCGAGGACGGCGTGGTGCTCGACGGGGCTGGCGAGGACGCGGGTGCGGGCCGGGTCGGCGTCGCGGCGGGACCAGTACAGGCCCTTCACGGCGAGGTTGTCGGCCTCGGTGCCGCCGGAGGTGAGAACGACCTCGCTGGGGCGGGCGCCGAGCGCTTCCGCGAGGGTCTCGCGGGCCTCCTCGACGGTACGGCGGGCCTGCCGGCCGGAGGCATGGAGGGAGGAGGCGTTGCCCGTGACGCTCAGCTGGGCGGTCATCGCCTCGACTGCCTCGGGGAGCATCGGGGTGGTCGCGGCGTGGTCGAGGTAAGCCATGGTGGGGCCGATTCTACGGGGCCCCCGTCGCCGGCCGTACGTCCGGACCGGGCGGTTCGGCGACCGGGCCCCGTCGTCCTCGGGGAGGTCGGCCGTTCGTCATGGTGCGCTCCGGGCTCACAGGCTCCACGAAACAGTGTTGGACATCTGCATGGCGATCACCAGGACCGCCAGGTCGGCCACGCCCAGGGCCATGCCCAGGTACGCGCGGCCCCGGCGGGCGGTACCGCGCCAGAGGGCGACGGCGGCCAGGACGATGGCGACGGGGCCGAGGAAGACGTTCAGCACGAGGAGGCCGAGGAGGCCGAGGATGAAGGACGCGACGGCCATGCCGTCGGCGTCGCGGGCGGGCTTGCGGGTGGTGGTGTCGGTGCGGCTCGTGGCCGGGGCGGTGAGTTGCATCGTGCTCAGCTCCTGGGGACGGAAGTCGGTCGGGTGGTCAGTTGGCCGAGGTGCGGCGGCTGTGGCGCTCGCGGGCGGCGAAGATGCCGAGCCAGACGGCGATGCCGACGGCCACGAGAGCGGTGACGGTCAACGGCGCGTGGGCCACGGTGCCCAGGACGACGCCGAGCAGCATGAGTGCGGCGACGAGGAACAGCATGGGATTCGATCCCCCTCCGTGCGCCCCGGGAGGGCGCCTCTGGTTAAGTTTCGGTGAACGGTTGTAGTAACACTTGTTCACTGACTTCAGAGTCTAGCGCGCCTGACGGCTTTGCAAATCCAGAGAACAGTTGTTAACTGGATGACATGAGTCACACCCTCGGCATCCGGCAGGCCCAGAAGCAGAAGACCCGGCAGGCGCTCCTGGACGCGGCACTCGGCCTGCTGGAGGAGCAGAGCCTGAGCAGCCTGGGCCTGCGCGAGGTCACGCGCGCCGTCGGCGTCGCCCCGACCGCCTTCTACCGCCACTTCCGCTCCATTGCGGATCTCGGCGTGGCCCTGGTCGAGGAGGCGCTGGGCAGCCTGCACCCGATGATCCGGACGACGGTGTCCGCGGCCGACTCCAGCGAGGAACGCATAGCGCGTGCCATCGAGTTGATCGCCGGCCATGTGGACGGGTACCCCGCGCATGTCCGTTTTATCGCCCGCGAACGACATGGCGGGGTCCAGCCGGTGCGGGAGGCCATCCGCGACCAACTGGCCCGGTTCGCCGAGGAGGTGAAGGGGGAGCTCGCCAAGGACCCGGAGTCCGAGGGCTGGAGCGACGACGACCTGCTCATGCTGGCCCATCTGTACGTGGACCAGATGCTGGTCACCGCCTCGCTGTTCCTGGAGACCCTGGAGGGCGCCAAGGAGGACCGGGAGCGCGTGGCGCAGATCGCGACCCGTCAGATGCGGCTGATCAGCATCGGGCGGCACCACTGGATGGACTGAGCCCGGGCGGCAAGGGGCGGCACCCCCCGTTTTCACCGGGAGTGCCGCCCCTTGCCGTACGGCGTCCGCGGTCAGTTCTCGGTGGCCTGCGCGGTGGGGGCGCCGCTGGGTGCGGCACCGCCGCCACCGGGGCCGCCCTGACCGCCGCCGCAGCCGCCGGGGGCGCCGGAGGGCCTGGCGGTGGCGTTGCCGGTGGGGGCACCCGAAGCGGCACCCGAAGGGGCACCGCTCGGGCGCCCGGAGGCGTTGCCGGCCGGTGCCTGACAGGCCTGCTGCTGCCCCGAGTCGCCGCTGTCGGACGACGACGAGTCGCCCGAGCCGCAGGCCGCCAGGACCAGAGGCGAGAGCGCCAGCAGGGCCACTGCGGGGACGAGACGCACACGCTTCATGAGAATCAACTCCAAGGAGGATGAAGGGAGATGAGGGAGCCTCGAGTGCGGGAACTCAATCAACGGCGCTCAGGGCTTCCTTGGGGGCGGCCTGTCCCCGGCCTGTGATTCAGGTAAAGCGGATCCCAAGAGACCGCGCTGACCTGCTACTTCACAAACCGCTCTCGCCCACTCGCTGGTACAGGTCCGTGACAGAGGCGGCCGCGGCGGCCAGCTCCGCACGCACCTCGGGCGGCGAGAGGACCTCCACGTGGTCGGCGAACTGCAGCAGCTGGCGCGCCTGACCGACGACGCCGTACGAGAGCCGCGCGGTCACCCACTCGTCCTCGCCGTCGTCCTCGGGGAGCCCGGCGAGCTGCGCGGCGTGCAGGCGCAGGAACATGTCGAGGCGGTCGCGGCGGACGCGGACGGCGACGTCGAGTCCGCCGGGCCGCTCCTCGACCTGGCGGCGCAACACCTCCCAGGCATCGGCGAGTTCGACCCCCGGCCGCCGCTTCACCCCGTCGTCCAGGACGGTGGCGGACTGCACCCGGTCGGCGCGGAAGAGCTGCGGTTTCGCGCGCCGGTCGGCGACGAGGTACCAGATGCCCGCCTTCGACACGAGCCCGTACGGGTCGACGGTGTACGTCCGCGCCTGCTGCGCCCCGCTGTGCCGGTAGCGCAGCCGCAGTCGGCGGTCGGCGAAGACGGCGTCCTGCAGGGTGTCCAGGTCGACGGCGGGCTGCGGACCGCCCTTCCAGCGCGTGGCGTCGACGAGGATGCGGCGGGAGGTCACCTCGGCGGCGGGGCGGTACGGCGCCGGCAGTGCGGCCATCACCTTGCGCAGCGCCGAGCCGAGCGCCGCGTCCAGGCCGAGTGCGGCGTGTGCGCCCTGGGCGGCGAGGATGAACAGGGCGCGGGACTCGTCGGCGGTCAGCCCTGTGACGTCCGTACGGAACCCGGCGAGCAACTCGATCCCGCCGTGCCGTCCGCGCTCCGCGTAGACCGGGACACCGGAGGCGGACAGAGCCTCTACGTCCCGGTAGATGGTCCGCACCGACACCTCGAGCCGGTCGGCGAGTTCGTGTGCGGGGACGCGGCCGCGGGTCTGCAGGAGCAGCAGGATCGAGAGCAGTCGGTCGGACTTCACCGCACCAGAATCGCGCCGTACGAAGTCCCCGGCAAATGTTGACGGAAACTGTCAGGTTATGCGGCGACTCTCTGACCCGAAGAGACCGTCAGAGAAAGGCCCCGATGAACGCCATGAACGCCATCGACCCCCGCCCCGTCTACACCCGCGCCACCGAGCAGGCGGCGGCGCTCATCAAGACCGTACGTCCCGAGCAGCTGGCCGGACCGACTCCCTGTACCGAGTTCGACGTGCGCACGCTGCTCAGCCACATGGTCGGCGGCACCCTGCGCATCGCGGTGGTCGGCGAGGGCGGCGACGGGCTCGCCGTACGCCCGTTCATGGACGGCGTGGCCGACGACGACTGGACGGCCGTGTACGACGAGGTCCGCACCCGGGTCCTCAAGGCGTGGGCGGGCGACGACCGCATGGAGGCGCCGGTGCGCGTCCCCTGGGGCGAGGTCCCGGGCCGCGCGGCCCTGTCCGGCTACGTCATGGAACTGGTGACCCACACCTGGGACCTCTCCGAGTCCCTGGGCCACCCGCTCGAACTCGACCCGGAGCTGGCCGCCTTCGCCCTCGCCACCGCCCGCCGTGTTCTGCCCGACCCGCAGCGCGACGAGCAGACTCCCTTCGCCGACCTCCTGCCGGCCCCCGAAGGAGCCGACAGCTACAGCCAGTTGGCAGCCTGGCTGGGACGGGCTCCACTCAGCCGAGCCTGACCGCCCACCACGGTCCGCTTCTCGATCCCGCCCCCGCCGCCCCTACCCCTTCCCGTCCCCTGGGGGCTGCCGCCCCCAGACCCCCGCTTCGGCCTGAACGGCCTCGTCCTCAAACGCCGGACGGGCTGAAAAGATCAAACCCCGGCGGGCGGAAATCAGCCGCTCCCGGCAAAATCCAGCCCCTCCGGCGTTTGAGGAGCCGGGGTCCGGGGGCCGGCCCCCGGGTCGGGACGGGAAGGGGCGGCGGGGGCGAAAATCCTCTGGCCTGCGCAACCGGCCCCCGAAGAGGCCGGCGCCCGCGGGCAGAGTGCGTCCCGGCACCGGGGTGCAGGCCGCTCGCCCGGCCCCGGCGCAACCCGCGGCGCGCCTCGCTCAGCCGAGCCTCACGCGGGCCAGCTGGCGGGACTGAGCCACCAGGCGGTCGTTGCTGTCCCAGACCTCCGCGTCCTCCTCCAGGAAGCCGCCGGCCAGGTTGCGGGTGGTGATCGAGACGCGGAGGGGGCCGGGGGCCGGGCGGGAGCGGACGTGGACCGTGAGTTCCACCGTGGGCACCCAGCCCTTCAGGCCGAGTTCGAAGGCGGTGGGCGGGAGCGCGTCCACCGCAAGGAGGAGGGAGAGCGGGTCGGCGTCCCGGCCGTCCGCCAGGCCGAACCAGGCGCGCATCTCGCCCTTGCCCGAGGGGGCGCCCAGGGCCCAGCCCAGGGTCGACGGGTCGAGCTTGATCATCAGGCGGTCGGTGATCGCCGAGCTGCCATCCACGGGGGCCGGGCCGTCCTGGGGGCCGAAGCACTGGTCCATGGGCGGGAACGCCGGCGGTTGCGCCGTCGTCCGCACGTCGTCCGGCAGGGCGTCCAGGTCGCCGTAGGAGGCGAGGACACGGATGCGTTCCACCTCGCTGCCCTGCTCGTCGTACTGGAAGAGCGAGGCCTGGCCGGTCGACAGGGTGCGGCCCGTGCGTACGACGTCGGTGCGGACGACCGCCGGGCCCGGCTGGGACGCCGTCAGGTAGTGCGCCGAGATCGTGAACGGGTCGGCGTGCGGCAGGGCGTCCGCGAGGGCGCGACCGAGGACGGCCAGCAGATAGCCGCCGTTGACGGCGTTGATGATGGTCCAGCCGGCGGAGAGGTCGATGTCGTACACGCCGGGTGCGCGCGCGACGAGCGCGGTGTCCCGGTCGAACTCGCTGTCACCGATGGCGGCCCTGGTGGCCTGCGCGGAAGCTGCTTCTGGCATGCCTGAACCGTACAATGACAAACTACTAAGCGGTAGCTTTCCAGGTTACGGGCGCATGACACGTTCCATTCGGCCGCCGTCCTCCCGGGTGAGGTTCCGGCAATTTCTTGGTAAGTGTCCCCACTCGTCCTCAACCCCGGGGCACCTCTCCCCCTCTATGGGGACATGAGCCTCACCGGGACTCCGTTCCTCTACACGCTGATCGTGCTGTTCGCGATCGCCCTGATACTGCCGCTCGCCCTGTGGACGAGGATGCGCGGGCCGAGAGCGCTGCGCATGGCGGCCCGGACGCTGATGCTGCTGTTCGCCCAGGGGACGGCCGTCGCGTTGGTCTTCGTGTTCATCAACAACGCCAACAACCTCTACGACAACTGGGCCGACCTGCTCGGCACGGGCAACCATGTGCAGCAGGCGGCCAACCTGGGCGCCGACGGCACCGGCGGAATAGCGCTGAAACGGTTGCCCAGGGTCAAGCAGGACTTCACCCCGGCCACCGGACCGGGCATGCGCGGGGTGCGCGAGACCCAGCTCAAGGGCCGTGTCTCCGGCGTGAACGCCGAGGTCTACGTGTGGCTGCCGCCGCAGTACGACGAGCCCCGCTACCGCCACCACAAGTTCCCCGTGGTCGAGCTGCTCCCCGGCTACCCGGGCTCGGCGAAGGCCTGGTTCGGGTCGATGAAGGCGACCCAGCAGCTGGCCCCGCTGATGCGCAGCGGCCAGGTCGCGCCGTTCATCCTGGTCGCCCCGCGCACCAACCTGCTGGCCGGCGTGGACACCGGCTGCGCCAACATCCCGGGCCAGGTCAACGCCGACAGCTGGCTCAGCATCGACGTACCGAAGATGGTCATGGACAACTTCCGCGCCGAGCCCGGCCCCAAGGGCTGGGCGGTCGCCGGATACTCGGCCGGGGCGCACTGCGCGGTCAAGCTGGCCGTCGCGCACCCGAACCGCTACATGGCCGCGATCAGCATGTCCGGCTACAACGACCCGATCGGCGAACGCAATTCGCTCGCCTCGCAGAACCCGACGGTCCGGGCCGAGAACAACCCCTATCTGCTGCTGCGGAAGGCACCCACCCCGCCCCGGATCGCACTGTACGTCTCCGGCCAGCCGCGCGACGGCTACGAGGCCGGCGTCGCCCTCGAACAGATCGCGAAGGCGCCGACCACGGTGCATGTCATCTTCATCCCGAAGAGCGCGGGCGGCCACACCATGGCGCTGTGGAGGCCGCAGGTGGTCCCGTCGTTCCGCTGGCTGACCGTGGAGATGGGCCAACACCACGCGCGGGCCCGGAGCACTACTCCTCCCGCACCGTCGACCGGCGATTCCACGCACGCGGCGCTCGCCAGTGGTACTTCATCGCGAGCAGGCGCAACACGAAGGCGGTGACGACCGCGAGCCCGCTGGTGAACGGAGTCAGGGCGTCGTAGCGGAGGCACAGGACGGCCATGGTGGAGCCGACGATCGCTGGGACCGCGTACAGATCGCGGTCCCAGCGCAGCAGTGACGGCACCTCGTTGGCCAGGACGTCCCTGAGCACACCGCCGCCGACCGCGGTGGCGAGGCCGAGGGTCGCCGACTGGGTGAGGCCGAGCCCGTACTCGTACGCCTTGATCGTTCCGGCGACGCAGAACAGGCCGAGACCGGCCGCGTCGAAGACGTTGACGGCGACCTGGATGCGCTCGACGTGGGGGTGCAGGAAGACCACCATGAGAGCGGCGAGCAACGGGGTGATGAAGTAGCCCAGGTCCGTGAAGGCCGCCGGGGGCACGGCCCCGATGATCAGGTCCCGGAACAGCCCTCCGCCCAGCGCGGTGACCTCGGCGAGCACGGCGATGCCGAAGACGTCGAAGTTCTTGCGGACGGCCAGCAGCGCGCCGGAGATGGCGAACACGAAGATGCCGACGAGGTCGAGCGTGTGCTGGACGGAGGGGCTGAACAGTTGATGGAGCACCCCACATTCTTACTCGGGGGCCCGCACCGTCCTCACAGGGCCGGTTTGCCGGTGGTGTAGATCCACTTCTGGAACAGGTCGTCGAGGTTCTGTCCGGAGATCTTCTCGGCGAGCGCGATGAACTGCCCGGTGTTCGCGTTGCCGTAGCGGTGGATCCTGGTCCAGGCCGGCAGCAGCCTGAAGAACGCCTCGTCGCCGATGCGTTCGCGCAGCGTCTGGAGCGTCATCGCCCCGCGCTGGTAGACCGCGGAGGCGAACATGGTGTCGCGCTGCGGGTCGGCGACGGTGATCTGCCAGAAGGGGCTGTCGGCGGCGCGGGCGTTGTAGGCGGCCAGGAAGGAATCGTGGGCGCTGCGGGTGCCCTGGTGCTCGGCCCACAGCCACTGGGCGTAGGTGGCGAAGCCCTCGTTGAGCCAGACGTCCTTCCAGCGCTCGACCGAGACCGAGTCGCCGAACCACTGGTGGGCGAGCTCGTGCACGATCGTCGACTCGCTGCGCACGGCCGAGTACGCCGGCTTGCTCTGCACCTCCAGCGAGAACCCGGCCTGGGGCATGTCGTCGACGATCGCGCCGGTCTCCTCGAAGGGGTACGGCCCGAAGACCTGCGACCAGTAGTCGGTGGCCGCCGCGGTGACGGCGTACACGTCGACGTTGTTGCTGTTCGCGAGCACCGGGTCGATGGCGACGTAGATCGGGATCCCGGAAGGCGTGGTGCCCGTCTTCACGTCGAACTTCCCGATGGTGGCGGTCGCGAGATAGGTCGCCATGGGTTTCGACTCGCGCCAGTGGGTGTACGTCGTGTCGCCCTTGTCGTACGTCGAGACGAGACGGCCGTTGGAGACGCCGGTCAGCCCCTTGGGCGCCTTGATGCGGATGTCGTAGGTGGCCTTGTCGTCGGGGTGGTCGCTGGACGGGAACCAGGTGGAGGCGGCATTGGGTTCGCAGGCGACGAAGACGCCGTCGGGGGTCTTCATCCACCCGTAGTCGGAGCCGAAGATGATCGGGCCGTTGAGGGGTTCGGGGACACCGCCGTAGGTGACGGTGACCGTGAAGGTGTGCCCCTTGGGGAGCACTCCCTTCGGCGTGACGCGCAGTTCGTCGCCGTCCCGGGTGAACCCGGCGCGTCTGCCGTTCACTTCGACCGCGGTGACCTCCAGCTTCTGCAGGTCCAGGTCGAAGGAGGAGAGGGCCTGGGTGGCGCGGGCCGTGAGCGTCGTACGGCCGTCCAGGCGGTCGGTGTCCGGGTTGTACGCCACGTCGAGGGCGTAGTGGCGGGCGTCGAAGCCGCCGTTGCCGAGGTCGGGGAAGTAGGTGTCGCCGATGCCCGGAGCGCCCGGGGTGGGGGCGGAGGAGGCGGCTATGACGAAGAAGGAGGCCGCCGCGGTCGCGACGGCCCCTAAGCGTGCCGAACGGGAGAGTGCCATGGGTAGCCCCTTCGGTGCGTGGTCCGATCAGACGGATACGCCCGACTCTGCACTCCCCCTGATGGGCATGTACATGGCTTTACCAAGTCGTCATGCCTGTCGGGGAGTTGACTCCTGTCCGGTCCCGTAGTCGCGCGAATGCTCCGGCAGCCCGTTCGGACTGCCGGAGCATTCACCCTGACGGGTTCCGGGTTACTTCTCGCCGCCGGTTTCCGGCTTCCCGGACTCGGCGGCGGGCGCCGCTTCCGCGGGCTCCTCCGCCTCCGCGGGCTCCTCCGCTGCCACGTCTGCCTCGGTCTCGGTCTCGGCGGCGACCTCCGCCGCCACCGCCGCCGACGTCTCCGCCGACTCCGCGAGCACCTCGTCGGCGACCAGCTCGGCCGCCTCCTTGGCGACCGTCAGCAGGACGGTGTCCTGGGGCGCCTGGTCCTCGAAGTTCTCCGGGTGGTGGCAGGCGACCTGCTGGCCGGGCTTCAGCTCGACCAGCTTCGGCTCGGTCGTCTTACAGATCTCCGTCGCCTTCCAGCACCGCGTGTGGAAGCGGCAGCCGCTCGGCGGGGAGATCGGCGACGGCACGTCGCCCCGGAGCAGGATGCGCTCGCTCTTGGCGTGCTTGCGCTTCGGGTCCGGGATCGGCACCGCCGACATGAGCGCCTTGGTGTACGGGTGCATGGGCGCCCGGTACAGCGACTCACGGTCGGCCAGCTCGACGATCTTGCCGAGGTACATCACCGCGATCCGGTCCGAGACGTGCCGGACGACGGAGAGGTCGTGCGCGATGATCACGTACGTCAGGCCCAGCTCCTGCTGGAGGTCGTCGAGCAGGTTGACGACCTGCGCCTGGATCGACACGTCCAGCGCGGAGACCGGCTCGTCCGCCACGACCAGCTTCGGGTTCAGGGCGAGCGCGCGGGCGATGCCGATGCGCTGGCGCTGGCCGCCGGAGAACTCGTGCGGATAGCGGTTGTAGTGCTCGGGGTTGAGACCGACCACCGACAGCAGCCGCTGCACTTCCTTCTTGACGCCGCCCTCGGGCTTGACGCCCTGCAGCTTGAAGGGAGCGCCGACGATCGTGCCGATGGTGTGGCGCGGGTTCAGCGAGGAGTACGGGTCCTGGAAGATCATCTGCACATCGCGGCGCAGCGGACGCATGCCGCTCACCCCGAGGTGCGTGATGTCCTTGCCCTCGAACTCGACCGTGCCGCCGGTCGGTTCGAGCAGCCGGGTGATCAGCCGGCCCATCGTCGACTTGCCGCAGCCGGACTCGCCCACGACACCGAGGGTCTCGCCGGCCTTGACCTCGAAGTCGATGCCGTCGACCGCGTGCACCGCGCCGACCTGCCGCTGGAGCAGGCCCTTCTTGATCGGGAAGTGCTTCTGGAGCCCGGTCACCTTCAGCAGCGTTTCGCCGGGCGCGGCGTCCGCCTTGGTGACCAGGTCGCCTCGGCTCTGCGCAGGGATGCTCACTGCCTTGTCCTCGCTCACAGCTTCGGCGCAATCTCTTCGGTCCAGATACGCTCCCGCTGCTCCTGCGTCATGTGGCAGGCGGCCCAGTGCCGGCTGCCGACCTCGGTCAGCTCGGGGCGGACCGTGCGGGTGACGTTGTCCTTCGGGATGTCGGCGTACGGGCAGCGCGGGTTGAAGGCGCAGCCGGACGGGACGTTGATCAGGGAGGGCGGGGATCCCTTCACCGGGATCAGGCGCTCCTGCTGCTCGCGGTCCAGGCGCGGCATCGAACCGAGCAGGCCCCAGGTGTAGGGGTGGCGGGGCTCGTAGAACACCTTCTCCGCCGGACCGCGCTCGACGCAGCGGCCGCCGTACATCACCAGGATGTCGTCGGCGAGCTCGGCGACGACGCCCAGGTCGTGGGTGATGACGATGACCGCGGAGCCGAACTCCTTCTGCAGATCCCGGATCAGGTCGAGGATCTGCGCCTGGACGGTCACGTCCAGGGCGGTCGTCGGCTCGTCCGCGATGAGCAGTTCGGGGTTGTTGACCAGCGACATCGCAATCATCGCGCGCTGGCGCATACCGCCGGAGAACTCGTGCGGGTAGCTGTCCACCCGCTTGTCCGGCTGCGGGATGCCCACCCGGTCGAGCATCTCGACCGCACGGCGCTTGGCGGTCTTCTTGTCGACGTCGTGGTGGATGCGGTACGCCTCCACGATCTGCTGGCCGACCGTGTAGTACGGGTGCAGCGCGGACAGCGGATCCTGGAAGATCATCGCCATGTTCCGGCCGCGCAGCTTGCGCACCTCGCGCGGGTCGGCGCTCAGCAGCTCGGTGCCGTCCAGCCAGATCTCGCCGGAGATCTGCGCCTTGCGCTTGCCGTACTGGCCGGCCGTGTGCAGGCCCATGATGCCGAGCGAGGTCACCGACTTGCCGGAACCGGACTCGCCCACGATGCCGAGGGTCTTGCCCTTCTCCAGCTTGAAGGAGAGCCCGTCGACGGACTTGACCAGGCCGTCGTCGGTCGGGAAGTGCACCTTCAGATCGCGCACTTCCAGGAAGGAGGTCGGGGCCGGCGAGGCCGAGGTGGGTTCGCCCACGGCTGCTCCGGTCTTGCTGAGTTCGGTCATCCCAGCCTCACTCGCGGGTCGATGACGGCGTACAGAAGGTCGACGGCGAGGTTGGCGACGGCGATCGCAAGGGCCGCGAACAGGGTCACCCCGAGGATGACCGGCAGGTCGTGGCTGCTGATGGCCTGCACCGCGGCGAGGCCGAGTCCGGGAAGGTTGAAGGTGGACTCGGTCAGCACGGCACCGCCGAGCAGGGCACCCAGGTCCAGGCCGAAGACCGTGAGGATCGGGGTCATGGCGGAGCGCAGGGCGTGCCGTGTGATGACGGTGCGTTCGCCCAGGCCCTTGGCGCGGGCGGTGCGGACGTAGTCCTCACCGAGCACCTCGAGCATGGTGGCCCGGGTGAGCCGGGCGTACATCGCGGCGTTCAGCAGGGCCAGCACGATCCAGGGCAGCAGCAGGGTCTCGAACCAGGTGCCGATGGAGTCGCCGGTATTGAGGTCGTCCTGGATGTGGATCCAGCCGAAGCTGTGGACGAAGATGCCCATCGCCACCATGCCGGTGAAGAAGACCGGCAGCGACACACCGCCGAGGGCGCCGATCATCGCGGCGCGGTCCCAGATCGAGCCGCGCTTGAGCGCGGAGACGATACCGGCGGCGACACCGCCGACGAGCCACAGCACGCAGGCGCCGAGGGCGAGCGCGCCGGTCACCGGCATGGCCTCCTTGAGGGTGTCCCACACCGGCTTCTCGGTGACGAAGGAGTAGCCGAAGCAGGGGGCCGGGCAGTGGGTGACGTCGTTGCCGTTGGCGTAGTCACGGCCCAGCGGGATGGCCTTGACGAAATCCCAGAACTGCACGAACAGCGGCTGATCCAGGCCGAGCTTGGTGCGAATGCCTTCGATCTGTTCGGCCCCGGTGGCCTTGCCGGCGAAGAGGACGGCGATGTCCTGGCCCGCCCATTTGGGAAGCATGTAGAAGACGGTGAAGGTCGCGAGCAGGACGACCAGCACCATGATGAGTACGGCGAACAGGCGCCGGATGAGATAAACAAGCACTGTGCTCGGCCCGGCGGCGGCCGAAGGCCCCCTTGTGAGGAGCCTCCGGCCACCGCCCAGGCCATCACCTGCCCTTCGGACTGGCGGGTTTCGGCGGCAAGGGTCGGGTCACTTCAGGATGCGGCGACTACTTGACGACGCCCAGGGACACGTAGTCGTAGCGGCCGCTGTAGGCGGCGGACGAGTAGATGTTCGTCACGCGCGGACCGCGCCACGAGATGTTCTTCTCGTAGATGAACGGCATCCAGTCGGCGTTGTCGATGATCCGCTTGTTCAGCTGCTCGTACAACGACGTGGCCTTGGCCTTGTCGGTCGTGGCGATCGCATCGTCGAAGATCTTGTCGATCTGCGGGTCCTTGAGCTGCGACTCGTTGTAGTTGCCGTTCGGCACGAGGAAGCGGCTGTCGAACAGCGGCTGCGCGTAGCCCTGGCCGGTCGAGAAGTCCGGGCCCCAGCCGCTCATCACCATGCCGTAGCCGCGGTCCTTGGTGACCTTCGGCGAGCCGGTGATGCTGGAGGCCTGGGCACCGTCGATGGAGTCGACCTCCAGCTTGATGCCGACCTTGCCGAGAGCGTTCTGCAGGGCCTCGGCGGCGTCGACCTCACCCGGGTTGTTGGTCCGGGCAGTGATCTTGGTGGAGAACCCGCTCGGCTTACCGCACTGCTTCAGCTCGTCCTTCGCCTTGGCCACGTCCGGCTTGCCCTTGCGGGCGAGGATGCCGTACGGGTCGTAGTTGTTGTAGCCCGGGATCGACTTCGGGAAGATCGAGGTGGCGATGTCACCGCCGGCGACCGCGCCGCCACGGGTCTGCTGAAGGCTGGCGAAGTCGGTGCCGTAGAAGACGGCCTTGCGGCAGTGGACGTTGTCCAGCGGCTTCGCCGGGTGGACCAGGGCCACGTAACGGACGAAGGACGTCTGGATGTTGTCGATGTCCGCGCGGTGGTCCTCGACAGCGGTGACACGGCCCGACTGGGTCATGCCCGTGCCGTTGACGTCGATGTCGTAGTCGCCCTCCATCAGCTTCTTGTCGTTCTCCTCCAGGTTGGCGGAGACCGTCACCGTGATCTTGTCCGGGAGGGCCGGACGGATCGGGTCGGAGGCCTTGTTCCAGGCGGTGTTGCGGACCAGGACCGTGCTCTTGCCCGGGTTGTACGACTGGATCTTGTACGGGCCGGAGGAGAACGGGTGCTGGGTGTACTTGGCCCCCGTGTCCTTGCTCGCCTTCACCGGCGCGCCGCAGGGCATGGCGAGGAACTGCTCGAAGTCACCGTTGGGCTTGGGCAGGTGGAAGACGATGGTCTGGTCGTCGGGCGTCGAGATCGCCTTCAGGCCCAGCTTGTCCTTGGACGTGTCCTTGTACGGACCCTTGTACTCGCCCTTGGGGTCGAGCGTGTTCTTCAGATAGCCGGGACCGCCGGTGATGACGTCGGTCGCCCAGGCGCGCTCGATGCCGTACTTGATGTCCTTGGAGGTCAGCTTGGAGCCGTCCTCCCAGGTCAGTCCGGAACGCAGCTTGTAGGTGTAGGTCTTGCCGTCGCTCGACACCTGCCCGGGGCCGGTGGCGAGGTCGCCGACCAGCTTGTTGGACGCCGCGCCCGGCTTGGTGTCGTAGGTGACCAGGGTGCGGGCGTAGTACCGCGAGAAGTCCCAGCTCATGCCGTAGTACTGGCGCTGCGGGTCGAGGGAGTCGAAGTCCTGCTTGCCGATGAACTTCAGCGTCCCGCCCTTCTTGGTGGACGCGTTGACGACCTTGTTCAGAGCGGCGTTGTAGCCGGCTCCCTTGTCCTTGCTGTCATTGTCGCTGCCGCCGCCGCACGCAGTGGTGCTCACCAGCGCCGCGACAACGAGGGCCGCGCCAGCAGCGAGCCGCCGCTTCGGGAAACCTGTGGGCATTTTCTCGTAACCTCCGAGATTCGCGGTCCCGGCCTCGGCCGAAGAACCATGGAGAAGAGCCACCTGACGATGCGGCAGGGGCAGATCGTGGATCAGCGCGTTCCCTTGGGATCCAGCGCGTCGCGCAGGCCGTCACCGAAGAGGTTGAAGGCCAGGACGGTGATGAAGATCGTGACGCCCGGGAAGACCATGAACATCGGGTCGTGCTCGTAGGTCTGCAGCGCGTCGCGCAGCATGCCTCCCCAGGACGCGGTCGGCGGCCGGACACCCGCGCCGAGGAAGCTGAGGGCCGCCTCCGTGAGGATGTTGGTGGGGATCATCAGGGTCGCATAGACCAGGATCGGCGCGACCAGATTGGGCAGCAGTTCCTTGAACAGGATGTGCCGGCTGCCGCCGCCCAGGCTTCGCGCGGCCTCGACGTACTCGCGCTCCCTGAGGCTGAGTGTCTGCCCACGGACGATACGGCCCACGTACGGCCAGCCGAAGAAGCCGATGACCAGGACGAGTACGGCAACCCGCACGCCCGTGCCGGTCAGGCCCAGCAGATCGTCGGGCAGCACCGAGACGAGGGAGATGATGAACAGCAGCTGCGGGAAGGACAGGAACACGTCCATGATGCGGCTGATCAGCGAGTCGACCCAACCGCCGAAGTAGCCGGCGACGATACCGAACAGGGTGCCCAGCACCGTCGCCACCACGGCGGCGAGGAAGGCCACGAGGAGCGAGATGCGAGCGCCGTAGACGATGCGGCTGAAGACATCACGCCCCTTGTTGGGCTCGACGCCGAACAGGAAGTCGCCGCTCACACCGCCCCAGGCGCCCTGCGGGAGGTTGGTCAGGGGGTCCAGCTTGTCCTGGTGGAACTCGTTCGGGGGGTGGCCCAGCAGGGAGACGATCAGCGGGGCAAAGACGGCGACGAGCACAAGGAGGAGGACCGTCACACCGCCCGCCAGAGCCAGCTTGTCCTGCTTCAGGCGCCTCCAGGCGATCTGCTTCAGCGACCGGCCCTCGATCTTCCCGGCTCCCGCCTCCACGGGATCGGCAGACGCAGTCGGGTCCGCTTCCGCGGCCATGTCATGCAGTGGCGCCGTCATCTGGACAGGGACCCCTCTCAACCGGCGGTGGCCGGCCCACACTTGCCGCTGGTAGCGGCGCCAATCAATCCGTTTGCACACAGGGGCGTACCCCTTGAAGGGGGAGTCTTCAACGCTTGCGCAATCAGGTGCCAGCCTTGACGGCGAATGGATGCGCAACCGTGATGCAGGCTGCGGTTTCCCGTTATGCGGACAGCGAGTAGCGCCGACGGTACGCGAACTGACTGAAGCGCGATCCGCGTGACCTGAATCACAGCATGGAGATGGCTTGTCGGTTTTGGGTCTTTGGTCAACAACTGCCCGAGGCGCAAGTCGGGACATTCACTGCGAGTTGCTCGCGCGTTGACTCCTGCAAACGAGAGGAAATGAGCGTGCCTTGAGGCGGTGGGGCTCTCCCTTCCCCAATGCCATGGCAGCACACGGATGTTGAGACCTGCGCTCCTCATCGTTGATCCGACGCGCTCAGGGCGTGATGCACCTTTTGTGCAGTTGGTCGGGCGCAAAAGAACGGGGAATCCGACCACACGCAGGAGGTTCACCGCGAGCGGTGCGGCGCAGCACCAGCGCATCCGGCTGCACCACCTGGCCCGGAAGCAGACGGTGGCCAAGTACGGGTGGAGCGTTCCCGACTGCGCCAAGACGCGGGTCGTCTGGAAGCGCGAGGACGTATAGCGTCCGCGCGACTGCCCATCGACAGTCGCCGTGACGGCGCATGAAGCACAGGAACGGGACTCCGCACCGCGGGCGGGGTCCCGTTCTCGCTGTCCGGGCACCGCCGCCCGGGGCATGCGAGCAGGGCTTCGGCGCAGTCGCGTGACGTCCGATTCGCCGATGCCCCGGGTACGTCCCTGAAGCGGGATGTCTTTCCAGGGAAGGGACTTCGGCTGCCGGCGCGTACACCGCGTGGGTCTCGCGGGCACTGGCAGATCATCACGAACCGGGCATCAGGCGAATACGTCGAGGCCCCGCCTGTCACCCGATCAGGGGCCACGACTGAAAGTGCCGCGTGTTTGCCGATTCTTTTACCGATACCGACTGATTCTCTTACCGCTACCGGCTACGGCCTGTTGATGCTCCCGTATCAATTCCCTGAATTCTCCCTACCGGCAGGAAGGGGGGGAATTTACCTCAGGAGAACCTCAAATTTCGCCGGCACGCCTTGTCATGCGCACGGTTCTGCCTCTAGGTTTCCACTGCGCCCAACGGGGGTGCCATGAGAGAAAGAGCGGCAATGCGCAAGGTAGTTGGTCTGGCAACAGCACTTTCATCCACCGTTGCACTCACAGCCATCGTCGGGACGGGAACAGCTATGGCTGCCCCCCGGGGGTGCCCGCCGGACGTCGCTGTCGGCATCACCGCGCACCACACGCACTTCATCGGCAGTGCGAACAAGTTCAAGGACGGCAAGGGCGGCACCATCTCCGTGAGCGTGACCAAGGCGGGGACCCTGTCGGCCAGCATTTCCGCAGGGGCCGAGGTGTCCGTCTCTGACGTCATCGCCTCCGCCAAGGTTTCCGTAAACAGCACCATCACCAAATCCGTCGCCGTGACCGTCGGGCACACCTACTCGCACAACATCTCGTCGAACAAATACGGGCACGCGTGGTACGGCACGTGGGGATACAGCGTCGACTGGCAGAAGACCCGCGACAGGCCCGACTGCACGCAGCAGGTCCTGGACAGCGGGACCGCCATCCTTCCCGTCAAGGAAGTCGGCTGGCGGTACTGGGAAACCTCTTCCTGAACCCCCCAGCACAGCGCCGTGCCACGCGTGACGGCGCAACCCCGGCACCATCGCATTGGTGGTACTGGTGAAAGGCTGCAACGGGCCGACCACCCGTTGCCAGAACCTGTGGATGCGCGAGAGCGCGCCGAAGCAAGGCACAACGCGTGAGAACGGGACCCCGCACCGGTGCGGGGTCCCGTTTCCTTTGCTCTCGTGCTCAGTATCCGCCCCGCACCGGCGGGTAGCCGTACCCGCCCGCCGGAGCCTGGGCCGGAGCGGCCGCGTGGGCCTCGCGGTCGTAGAAGGGGCGGGCGCTCGCGCGCATCCACAGCGCCACGGGGTCGTACTCGTCCGACATCGCCACCGTCGACACCGGCAGTCCGTCCGGGACGGCGCCGATGGACTGCTGCATCATCGCCCGCACCGAGTCCACCGCGGGCGGGCTGGTGTCGTACACGTCGAGCCCGATGGCGAGGTACGGCGCCCCGAGCGCCGGCTGCACCCAGGCGCGGCGCAGCGAGCGGACGGCCGGGGTGCGGTGCGCGTTCTGCGCGAGCAGGGCGTAGAACTGCGGGATCTCGATCGTGGGTTCCGACATCCGCAGCGGTCCGGCCGCCTGGCGCTCCAGACCGGTGGCGATACGGCGGAGGTCCAGCCAGGGAATGCCCACGCCGCCGCCCGGGGCGTGCGGGTTGAGCCAGAGGCCGAAGTGGTCGGGGTACAGGGTCCGGGCGACGTCAAGGCCGTCGACCACCTCGTACGACCTGTTCCAGCCGCTGGCCGAGAGTTCCTGGGCGGAGGTGACGCACGGGGCGTAGCCGTAGCCGTCGACCTCCATGTTTCCGTACTGGGCGTCCGGGGAGCCCGCCTGGCCGTGCCACAGGAGCATCCAGACCTGGCCGGAGCCGGGGGTCGCGAGTGCGCGGAGGAGTGCCTCGTAGGCGTCGTAGCGCCCTGGCGTCACCTGGCGCAGCATGTTCTCGACCGTCCCGGTCGTGGTGCTGGCGCTCACGTGTGTGCCCCTTCTGGTGGTTGCCCCGCGTATGCCAACAGCTTAAGCGCCCGGGAGCTCGGGATTTGGTGGTCCGTTCCCCCTGGCAGCACTTACAGGTGATCCCTCGTGTAGAAGGGGCGCACCTGTTCGCGCATCCACATCGCCACCGGGTCGTCCGTCACGTCCAGGAGGACCAGGTTGACCGGCCACTGGGTGGGGATCCTGGTGATGGCGCGGCTCAGGGCCTCCAGGGGGAGGGCTCTGATGTCACCCTCCCGCTGGGAGAGTTCGACGCCCACGAACATCACCGGGTCCGCCGTCTCGACGGCGGCGAGGCAGCGGCGGGCCGTGACGACCACGCCCGTCTCGGCGAACTCGGCGGAGGCCGCGGCGAGGAAGTCGATCGGGTCGTCCTGCCAGTCCGGCTCGAAGAGCTTGACCCGGCCGCCGGAGGCGGGGCCGTCCAGCGGGGTGCGGCCCACGCGGCAGAGTTCGGCGACGGCGGCCGGCGGGAGCGGAATGCCGATCACGCCGTCCGGGTTCACGGCGAGACCGACCTGCGGGGGCAGTCCGCGGGCGAAGTCGACGGCCGGGGCGATCGTGTACGCCATGTGGGAGCCGACGACCTGCCGGAACTGCTCCTCGGAGCTGAAGACCGGCACAAAGGCCTGGCCCTCGATCTCCAGCGTGGGCAGGTCGAGGGGGCCGCTGTTCAGGTCACCGCCGTTCGGCAGCGGCACCCAGAGGAAGCTGCGGCCGAGCACCTCGAGGATCCGGCCGCCGGCCGAGGGTATGCCGAGGGAGGCCGACAGCACCTCCTCCAGCTCGTTGCCGGGCCATCCGCCGTGCGGATGGGGGTGCGCCTGCATGGGAAAGTCCGCGGGGAGATCCGCTGCGAAGTCCATCTGTGTCCGACCGCCTGCTGAGAACCACTGCTGTGGCTGGAAAGGCTAGCGGGTGGGGCGGACAAAGGGGGTGGTCCGTGCGTCAGCCCGCGAAACCGATTCTGCGCAGCACGTCCGCCGCGTCCCGGTCCAGCAGCACCGCCGAGCCGACGCCCTCGGGCAGGTCCCCCCGCTCCACCGCGCGGATCAGCCGGGCCGCTGCCGTGCGGTGGCGCAGGAAGGCGTAGCGCGAGACGCCGCGGCCGCGCTCGCGCTGGCCGTCCAGGGCCGTGCCGGGCGTGACGTCGAGCAGCAGCAGATGAAGGGTGCCGCCGCGGCGGCGGGCCTCGCGCGCCAGCCAGCCGCGCACCCAGGCCTGCGTACCGCAGTCGTGCACCACGACCCCTTCGCCGCTGCGCAGGGCGCGGCGCAGTCCGGCGTAGTGGGCGAGGCGGACGAGGGGGCGGTAGACCCCGTAGGGCAGGAAGCGGGGCGTGCGGGCCTCCCAGCGGTCGCGGGCGTCCTGGGAGTCGATGCGGAGGCCGCGGACCGCGCGCTCCATCAGCGTGGACTTGCCGCTGCCGGGCAGGCCGGTGACCACCACGAGGTCACGGGGGCCGAAGAGCAGGGCGTGCGGGCTGTGCCCCGAGCGGTCGCGCAGGTCGCGGACCACGGGTGCCGTGCGGGTCCCCCCGCGCGAGCGCAGCCGAGCGTGGGGGCCGCGTGCGTCCCCGGCCGGCGCCACGGGCTGCTCGGGCAGCGCGACGGCCGAAGTCGTGGCGTACACCGTGGTCCTGTTCACCGTGATCGTCCTCCCTGCGGGGTCAGGAAAGGTTCTCCCCATCTAATGTAAAGAGAAGGTAATGCACGATCTCTCGCGGTTCCGTTCGGTTCCGGCCACAGCCCAGTTACAAGATGGGGCCCTGCCGCAGACGGACGAGGCGTGCAATGATGTGCGCGCCAACTGCATACCGGCCGCTTGAATCCGCGCGGGAGAGTCCCCGGCAGTACGTCTGTGTCGCTGGGGCGCCGAAGGAGCAAGTCCCTCCCTTGAATCTCTCAGGCCCCGTTACCGCGCGGGCGAGGCACATCTGAAAAGCGGGCCACCGGATCCGGTGGTCCCACCCAAGGTGCAAGCCATGACTTCATGGCGAACCTCTCAGGTTCCGATGACAGATGGGGAGGAACGACCTCGCCCGTCTGCATTCGCCCTGGGAGACGACCGTCCGATGAGCAGCACCGCACCCCGTCACACCGCGCTCGATGCCCTGCATCGCTCGCTCGGTGCGACGATGACCGACTTCGCCGGCTGGGACATGCCCCTGCGCTACGGCTCCGAGCGCGACGAGCACCTCGCCGTACGCACGAAGGCCGGGCTCTTCGACCTCTCCCACATGGGCGAGATCACCGTCACCGGCCCGCAGGCCGCCCAGCTCCTGAACTTCGCCCTGGTCGGCAACATCGCCTCCGTCGGCGTCGGCCGCGCCCGCTACACCATGATCTGCCGGGCCGACGGCGGCATCCTGGACGACCTGATCGTCTACCGGCTCGGCGAGACCGAATACATGGTCGTCGCCAACGCCTCCAACGCCCAGGTGGTGCTGGACGCGCTGGTGGAGCGTTCGGCCGGCTTCGACGCCGAGGTGCGCGACGACCGGGACAACTACGCGCTGATCGCCGTGCAGGGCCCCGAGTCCCCCGGCATCCTGAAGTCGCTCACCGACGCCGACCTCGACGGCCTCAAGTACTACGCCGGCCTGCCCGGCACCGTCGCCGGCGTCCCCGCCCTCATCGCCCGCACCGGCTACACCGGCGAGGACGGCTTCGAGCTCTTCGTCGCCCCCGGTGACGCGGAGAAGCTGTGGCAGGCGCTGACCGAGGCGGGAGCGCCCCTCGGGCTGGTGCCCTGCGGGCTGTCCTGCCGCGACACCCTGCGCCTGGAGGCGGGCATGCCGCTGTACGGGCACGAACTGTCCACCTCGCTCACGCCGTTCGACGCCGGGCTCGGCCGGGTGGTGAAGTTCGAGAAGGAGGGCGACTTCGTGGGGCGCGAGGCGCTCCAGGAAGCGGCCGCCAGGGCTGCGGAGAACCCGCCGCGCGTCCTCGTCGGCCTGGTCGCCGAGGGCCGTCGGGTCCCGCGCGCCGGGTACGCCGTCGTCGCGGGCGGCGAGGTGATCGGTGAGGTCACCTCCGGTGCCCCCTCCCCCACGCTGGGCAAGCCGATCGCGATGGCGTACGTCGACGCGGCGCATGCGGCGCCCGGCACCGAGGGTGTCGGCGTGGACATCCGGGGCAGCCACGAGCCGTACGAGGTCGTGGCGCTGCCGTTCTACAAGCGCCAGAAGTAGACACTGACCGAGACTGGGCGAGGGGGCGCCGTCCCCGGACGTGACCCCGCGCACATTTTCGCTGCTCACACGCGTTTTCAGCAGTCCCCGATTCATCAGCACTCCACCGCGTACAGGAGAATTCAGGCCATGAGCAACCCCCAGCAGCTGCGTTACAGCAAGGAGCACGAGTGGCTGTCGGCCGCCGAGGACGGTGTCTCGACGGTCGGCATCACGGAGTTCGCGGCCAACGCGCTCGGCGATGTCGTCTACGCCCAGCTTCCCGAGGTGGGCTCCGCCGTGACCGCGGGCGAGACCTGCGGCGAGCTGGAGTCGACCAAGTCGGTCAGCGATCTGTACTCCCCCGTCACCGGTGAGGTCACCGAGATCAACGAGGACGTGGTGAACGACCCGTCCCTGGTCAACTCGGCCCCCTTCGAGGGCGGTTGGCTCTTCAAGGTCCGCGTCACGGAGGAGCCGGCCGATCTGCTCTCCGCCGACGAGTACACCGCCCAGAACGCCGGCTGAGGAGCCGTAGACGCATGTCCGTACTGAACACGCCCCTGCACGAGCTCGACCCGGACATCGCCGCCGCGGTCGACGCCGAGCTGCACCGCCAGCAGTCGACGCTCGAGATGATCGCCTCGGAGAACTTCGCGCCGCTGGCGGTGATGGAGGCCCAGGGCTCGGTCCTGACCAACAAGTACGCCGAGGGATATCCGGGCCGGCGCTACTACGGCGGCTGCGAGCACGTGGACGTCGCCGAGCAGATCGCCATCGACCGGGTCAAGGAGCTGTTCGGCGCCGAGTACGCCAACGTGCAGCCGCACTCGGGTGCCTCCGCCAACCAGGCCGCGCTGTTCGCGCTGGCCCAGCCCGGCGACACCATCCTGGGCCTGGACCTGGCACACGGCGGCCACCTCACCCACGGGATGCGGCTGAACTTCTCCGGCAAGCAGTTCAACGTGGTCGCCTACCACGTGGACCCGGCGACGGGGCTGGTCGACATGGCCGAGCTGGAGAAGCTGGCCAAGGAGCACCGCCCGAAGGTGATCATCGCGGGCTGGTCGGCGTATCCGCGGCAGCTGGACTTCGCCGAGTTCCGCCGGATCGCCGACGAGGTCGAGGCGTACCTGTGGGTCGACATGGCGCACTTCGCGGGCCTGGTCGCGGCCGGGCTGCACCCCAACCCGGTGCCGTACGCCGATGTCGTGACCTCCACCACGCACAAGACGCTGGGCGGCCCGCGAGGCGGCATCATCCTCGCGAAGCAGGACTTCGCGAAGAAGCTGAACTCCTCGGTCTTCCCGGGCTTCCAGGGCGGCCCGCTGGAGCATGTGATCGCGGCGAAGGCGGTCTCCTTCAAGGTCGCCGCGAGCGAGGACTTCAAGGAGCGGCAGCGGCGTACGGTGGAGGGTGCGCGCATCCTGGCCGAGCGGCTGACGGCGGCGGATGCCCGCGAGGCCGGGGTGAACGTGCTGTCCGGCGGCACGGATGTGCACCTGATCCTGGTCGACCTGCGCGAGTCCGCGCTGGACGGGCAGCAGGCCGAGGACCGGCTGCACGAGGTCGGCATCACGGTCAACCGCAACGCCGTCCCGAACGACCCGCGCCCGCCGATGGTCACCTCGGGGCTGCGGATCGGCACCCCGGCGCTGGCCACCCGCGGCTTCACCGCGGAGGACTTCGCCGAGGTCGCGGACGTCATCGCCGAGGCGCTGAAGCCGTCGTACGACGTCGAGGCGCTCAAGGCCCGGGTCAAGGCGCTTGCCGACAAGCATCCGCTGTACCCCGGTCTGAACAAGTAGTTCCCCGGTGGGGGCACCCGACGACGTGTGCCCCCACCCTTTTCGGAGGAGTTCCCGTGGCCATCTCGGTCTTCGACCTGTTCTCGATCGGCATAGGCCCGTCGAGCTCCCACACGGTGGGACCGATGCGCGCGGCCCGCATGTTCGCGCGACGTCTGCGGGGCGAGGAGCTGCTGGGCTCCGTCGCGTCCGTCCGTGCCGAGCTGTACGGCTCCCTCGGCGCGACCGGCCACGGCCACGGCACCCCCAAGGCGGTGCTGCTCGGCCTGGAGGGCGCCTCGCCGCGGACGGTGGACGTGGAGACGGCGGACGAGAGGGTGGCGGCGATCAAGTCGTCCGGCCGGATCCGGCTCCTCGACGAGCACGAGATCCCGTTCTCCTTCGACGACGACCTGAAACTGCACCGCCGCAAGGCCCTCCCGTACCACGCGAACGGCATGACCCTGTGGGCGTTCGACGCCTCGGGCACGGAGCTGCTGTCGAAGACGTACTACTCGGTGGGCGGCGGCTTCGTCGTCGACGAGGACGCGGTCGGCCAGGACCGCATCAAGCTGGACGACACGGTGCTGAAGTACCCCTTCCGCACGGGCGACGAGCTGCTGCGCCTGACGAAGGAGACGGGCCTTTCCATCTCCGCCCTGATGCTGGAGAACGAGCGGGCCTGGCGCACCGAGGACGAGGTCCGCTCGGGGCTCCTCGACATCTGGCGGGTCATGCAGGCGTGCGTATCCCGTGGCATGTCCCGTGAGGGCATCCTGCCCGGCGGTCTGAAGGTGCGGCGCCGGGCCGCGCTCTCCGCGCGCCAACTCCGCGCCGAGGGCGACCCGTTGGCGCACGCCATGGAGTGGATCACGCTCTACGCGATGGCGGTGAACGAGGAGAACGCGGCGGGCGGCCGCGTGGTGACCGCCCCGACGAACGGCGCCGCGGGCATCATCCCGGCGGTCCTGCACTACTACATCAACTTCGTGCCGGGCGCCGACGAGGACGGAGTCGTCCGCTTCCTGCTGGCCGCGGGCGCCATCGGCATGCTCTTCAAGGAGAACGCCTCCATCTCCGGCGCCGAGGTCGGCTGCCAGGGCGAGGTCGGCTCGGCCTGCTCGATGGCCGCGGGCGCGCTCGCGGAGGTGCTGGGCGGCTCTCCCGAACAGGTCGAGAACGCCGCCGAGATCGGCATGGAACACAACCTCGGCCTCACCTGCGACCCGGTCGGCGGCCTGGTCCAGATCCCCTGCATCGAGCGCAACGGCATGGCCGCGGTCAAGGCGGTCACCGCGGCCCGGATGGC